>NZ_JAFAUS010000447.1 GCF_019243155.1 Mycobacterium sp. | reverse complement strand
ACCGATGGACGAACAACAAAATCACCCGGAAACCCAACGCCCTGCTGCTCCCCAGCCGTCCGAGAGCGGCGCGCAATCGAGCGCGCCCGGCCCGGTGAAACGCCACCGCGGCCGCACCGTCGCACTGATCGTCGCGGCGCTGGTCGTGGTCGGTGTCGTGCTGTGGCTCTGGCATCCGTGGGGCGGGCCCGGCAGCGGCGCGAGCGCGCCGGGTGCCGCGAGCGGCGCGCGCACCGGCCGCTTCGGCCGCGGCGGCGCGAACGCGATGGCCAACATGGCGCAACCGGTGCACGTCGCGGCGGCGACGCAGGGCGAGATGCCGGTCGTGCTGACCGCGCTCGGCACGGTCACGCCGCTCGCCACCGTCACGGTCAAGACGCAGATCAACGGCCAGCTCGTCGAGGTCGCCTTCAAGGAAGGGCAGAGTGTCGAAAAGGGCGATTTCCTGGCCCAGATCGACCCGCGGCCGTACCAGGTCGCGCTCGCCCAGGCCGAGGGGCAATTGGCCAAAGACACCGCGGCGCTGAAGAACGCCGAAGTCGATTTGGCCCGCTACCGCACGCTGGTGGCGCAGAACTCGCTGGCGCGGCAGACGCTCGACACGCAGGCCGCCACGGTGCAGCAGAACCGCGGCGTGGTGCAGGCCGACCAGGCGCAGGTCGACGCACAGAAGCTGAACCTGACCTATTGCCGCATTGTCGCGCCTGTCGGCGGGCGGGTCGGATTGCGCCAGGTCGACCCCGGCAATTACGTCCAGACCAGCGACGCCAACGGAATCGTCGTGATCACGCAGCTGCAGCCGATTTCGGTGATCTTCACGCTGCCGGAAGACAGCTTGCAGACCGTGTTGAAGCGGCTGCACGACAGCGCGGTATTGCAGACCACGGCCTTCGACCGCACGGGCGCCAGCAAGCTCGACGCCGGCCGGCTCGAAACGATCGACAACCAGATTGACCCGACCACCGGCACGGTCAAACTGCGCGCCGCGTTCGACAACCACGACCTGTTGCTGTTTCCCAACCAGTTCGTCAACGTCCAGTTGCTGGTCGAGACGATGCAGGGCGCGACGGTAATCCCGGTCTCGGCGGTGCAGCGCGGCGCCCCCGGCACCTTCGTCTATGTCGTCAAGGACGACAGCACGGTGGCCGCGATCCCGGTGACGCTGGGCCCCGGCCAGGGCGCGCAGGTCGCGGTGACCAAGGGCTTGCAACCCGGGCAGATGATCGTCACCGACGGCGCCGACCGGCTCAAGGACGGCGCCAAGGTGACGCTTGCCGGCGGCAACCGGCAGAATGCCGCCGGGGGCGCGCCCCCGGCCGCCGAGCCGGCCGCGGACAAGCCGGCGGAGCCGCAGCAACAGCGCCAGCGCGGCCAGGGACAAGGCGCCCAGGGACAAGGCGGCCAGGGACAAGGACAGGGACGCCGCCGGGGCAGCGAGTGACGAAACTCGAAGGCGGCCGATTGAACCCTCTCCCGCACTGCGGGAGAGGGGGGACCGCCCGCGACAGCGGGCGGTGGGTGAGGGCCGCGGGTGCAGCATTGCCCTCACCCGTCTCCGCGCTACGCGCTGAGCCACCCTCTCCCGCGGTGCAGGAGAGGGGCAATCGACCTGCGGACGCAGAGCGGTGAGCCCGTCGCGGCTGTTTATTCTGCGGCCGGTCGCGACCTCGCTGCTGATGGTCGCGATCATGCTGGTCGGGCTGTTCGCGTTCCGCTTCCTGCCGATTTCGGCCTTGCCGCAGGTCGACTATCCGACGATCCAGGTGACGACGCTGTACCCTGGCGCGAGCCCGGACGTGATCACCTCGTCGGTGACGGCGCCGCTCGAAGTGCAGCTCGGGCAGATGCCCGGGCTGACGCAGATGGCCTCGGTCAGCTCGGCCGGCGCCTCGGTCATCACATTGCAGTTCAACCTCAACCTCGCCCTCGACGTCGCCGAACAACAGGTTCAGGCGTCGATCAACGCCGCCGGCAACCTGCTGCCGTCGGACCTGCCCGCGCCGCCGATCTACGCCAAGGTCAACCCCGCCGACGCGCCGATTCTGACGCTCGGCCTGACCTCCTCGACATTGCCGCTGACCCAGGTCGAAGATTTGGCCGATACCCGCTTGGCTCAAAAGATTTCGCAGCTTTCGGGGGTCGGCCTGGTCAGCGTCAGCGGCGGCCAGCGGCCGGCGGTGCGCATCCAGGCCAATCTGCGCCAGCTCGCCGCCTACGCGCTCAACATCGACGACCTGCGCACGACGATCAACAGCGCCAACGTCAACACGCCAAAGGGCAATTTCGACGGACCGACGCGCGCCTACACGATCAACGCCAACGACCAACTGAAGAGCGCGAAGGAGTATCTCGATCTCGTCGTCGCTTACCGCAACGGCGCGCCGGTGCGGCTGTCCGATGTCGCGGTCGCGCGCGATGCGCCGGAAAACATCAAGCTCGCCGGCTGGATGAACACGACCCAGGCGGTGGTGCTCAACATCCAGCGCCAGCCCGGCGCGAATGTGATCGAGGTCGTCGACCGCATCCAGGCGCTATTGCCGAGCCTGCGCGCGGCGATGCCGGCGTCGGTCGACGTTACCGTGCTGACCGACCGCACCAACACGATCCGCGCGTCGGTCGCCGATGTCGAATTCGAGCTCGGCCTCGCCGTCGTCCTCGTCGTCCTGGTGATCTTCCTGTTCTTGCGCAGCCCGTCGGCGACATTGATCCCGAGCCTGTCGGTGCCGCTGTCGCTGGTCGGCACCCTGGCGGTCATGTACCTGGCCGGGTTCAGCCTGAACAACCTGTCGCTGATGGCGATGACGATCGCGACCGGGTTTGTCGTCGACGACGCGATCGTGATGATCGAGAACATCACCCGCTACATCGAGGAGGGCGACCCGCCGCTCGAAGCGGCGCTCAAAGGCTCCGAGCAGATCGGCTTTACGATCATCTCCCTGACCGTATCGCTGATCGCGGTGCTGATCCCACTATTGTTCATGGCCGACGTCGTCGGCCGGCTGTTCCGTGAATTCGCAATCACCCTGTCGGTGACGATCGTGATCTCGGCCATCGTGTCGCTGACGCTGGTG
>NZ_JAFAUS010000184.1 GCF_019243155.1 Mycobacterium sp. | reverse complement strand
AGACCGGACTGCGAGCCCTGCCGGACCGACAGCGCCAGAACTCGGTGATGCAGATGTTCCTCCTGCTGTTGCAGGACCCGAGGAACCTGCAGCCCGCGCAGCCGGCCCACGGTGCGTTCGCACCCACGGACCGCTTCCGTGCCGCGGTGCAGCAGGCGAAGATCGGTGCCGACAACGACATCCCGCATGTCTCCGCGCCGGTGATCGTCAAATACGTCACCGACCTGGAACTGATCGGCCTGCTCTGACATCTGAAGTTTGATGCCGCACAACGGCTCTCGTGAGAGAACCGTGCGTCTTCAAGGTGCGTGGTGTTCGTGGCAGCCAGTCCAGCCGAAATCGCTTGGGCCGTCACCTCTAAGATCTCCGGGAGACCGCGAGATCCTGCGGGGGGATAGGCGGGGGAAGGCGACAAGGTATCTGTGTTTGAATCCGCGATTCATGATGTGTTGCGTGAGCGCGCCGGCATGCAGCCCAATGACACCGCTTTCACCTTTGTTGACTACGAACAGGATTGGGAGGGCGTCGGCAAACATCTGACGTGGTCCCAAGCGTACCGGCAGACACTGAACGTTGCGGCCGAGCTGAGGAGCTGCGCAACGAGCGGTGACCGCGCGGTGATATTGGCTCCCCAGGGGCTCGAGTACGTCACCGCCTTCCTTGGCGCGTTGCAGGCCGGCCTTATCGCAGTTCCGCTTTCGGCTCCGGCGGGTGGCGCCCACGACGAGCGTGTCCATTCGGTGTTGCAAGACACCTCGCCCTCGGTGATCCTGACGACGTCGTCGGTTGTCGGCGACGTCGCGAATTACATTCCGGCGCGCGGCGACGGCGCTGGTCCGTCGGTCATCGAAATCGACTCGCTGGACTTGGATTCCAGGCCGGCGGCGAGCAGGAATCGTGACCGGACCGCTACGGCCTACCTGCAGTACACGTCCGGATCCACCCGCCGGCCGGCCGGTGTGATGATCTCGCACAAGAACCTGCTGGCGAACTTCCGTCAGATCACCGCCGACTACTTTCTGGAGTACGGCGGGATTGCGCCGCCGGAAACCACGACGGTGTCGTGGCTGCCGTTCTACCACGACCTGGGTTTGATCCTCGGAATCTGCGCACCGATTCTGGCCGGCGTCCGCAGTGTCTTCACGAGCCCGCTGGCGTTCCTGCAGCGCCCCGCCCGCTGGATGCAGTTGCTGGCCAGCAACTCTCACGTGTTCTCGGCGGCGCCGAACTTCGCTTTCGATCTGGCGGTACGCAAGACGTCGAACGAGGACATGGCCGGGCTGGATCTCGGCGACGTACGTATCATCCAGAGCGGGGCCGAGCGGGTGCAGCCCGCGACGGTGCGGCGCTTCACCGACCGGTTCGCCGAGTTCAATCTTCGCGACTCTGTCGTGAGGCCGTCATACGGCCTGGCGGAAGCGACGGTCTACGTCGCGACCCGCGCGCCGGCACAACCCCCGAAAGCCGTTCACTTTGAAACCGACAAGCTGACGGTAGGCGATGCGAAGGAGTGTGCAAGCGACAGCGGTACGCAGCTGGTCAGCTACGGTGTGCCGCGTTCACAGACGATCCGCATCGTCGATCCCGACAGCGGCATCGAGTGCCCGCCGGGAACCGTCGGCGAGATCTGGGTCCACGGCGAGAACGTCGCGACCGGCTACTGGGAGCGACCCGAAGAAACCGAAAAGACCTTCGGCGGAAGGCTTGTCAACCCGTCCGCCGGCACACCGCAGGAACCATGGCTGAGAAGCGGGGACTCGGGCTTCTTTTTCGACGGCGAACTGTTCATCATCGGCCGCATGAAGGACCTGCTGATTGTCTACGGCCGCAACCACTCTCCCGACGACATCGAGGCCACAGTTCAGGAGGTTACGCCCGGACGGTGTGCGGCCATCGCGGTTCCGGACGAGGGCACCGAAAAGCTGGTGGTGGTCCTCGAATTCAAGAAGCGCGACACTGCCGACGACGAGGCGGAGAACAAGCTGGTCGCGGTCAAGCGCGAAGTGACGTCGGCTATCTCGAATTCGCACGGCCTCGCGGTCGCGGACCTGGTACTGGTGGCACCGGGCTCGATTCCCATCACCACCAGCGGGAAAGTCAGGCGTGCGACGTGCGTCGAGCATTACACGCAGGAGCATTTCGTCCGCTTGGACGCCTAGGGCCGTGACCAACGCATCCGAACGAAATGCCTTGCCGGACAACAGGCTCGCGCTCACCGATCAGATGTCGTTTCTCTCGGTGCGCGCCACCGGTCAGGGAACGGTCGTGCAGTGCGTGTGGATATATGAACGCTCCGTCGACCTCGACGGCCTGCGACGCCTTCACCGCAACCTCGGATTCGGCCTACTGGGCCGGCGGATCGAACGTTCTCCGCTGCCGTTCGCGCGTCACCGGTGGGTGGCCGAACCGAATTCCCCGGACATCGATTTCGCCGAACACACCCGACCGCGCAGTGAGCTCGGCGCGTGGGCCGACGAACGCGGGCAGATTCGTGTCGACCCGGAATCGGGGCCCAGTTGGCACCTCGGAGTTGCGCGCTTCGCGGACGGATCGACAGCGATCAGCCTGGTGGCATCGCACTTGGTGGTCGACGGGCTGGGGTTCTGCCTGGCGATAGCCGATGCGGCCGCGGGCAACAGCCCCGACTTGGGCTATCCGCCGCCACGGTCGCGCACCCGACTGCGAGCGACGGTTCAGGACGCCTATCAGACCGTGCGAGAGACGCCCGCGATTGCGCGGGCACTTGTCGCCGCGGTGCAAATGGCGCGGCGTCGGGGGTCCGACGTCGCCCGAGTGCGCGGATCGCGACCCGTCGCCGTGGAGCGGGGAAGCGGGAATGGCGCTCTGCTGGCTCCGGCGGTCACGATCTACGTGGACCGCAACGATTGGGACGAACGAGCGAAAGCGCTTGGCGGAAGCAATAATTCGCTCTTCGCCGGATTCGCCGCGAAGCTCGCGGAGCTCGCCGGGTGCACGGCCGTCGGTGACGGCACCGTCGGGATATCCTTCCCGGTCAGCGACCGCACGCAGGACGATACCCGGGCGAACGCATTGTCGTTCATGCTCCTGCGTGTCGACCCGGCCGAGGCGGCAACGGATTTGCGCGATGTCCGTAGCGCTATCGGCCAGGCGCTGAAGACTCTCCGTGAGACGCCGGAGGAGCTGCTGCAGTTGCTCGCGCTGGCCCCGCTGACGCCGAAGCCGGTGATGAGAAAGCTGGCCGATGTGGCCTATGGCTACACCGACGTCGGCTGCTCCAGTATCGGCGACATCGACCCCGCGGTGGGCCGGGCCGACGGCACCGACGCCGACCGAGTCTTCATACGCGGTGTGCGGCAACGCTTCACGCAGCACAGCTTCGACAGGCCCCGCGGGATTTTGACGGTCTCTGGCCGCATCGGGGGACAGGTCTTCATCGCCGTCGTCGCCTACCAACTCGACGGCAAGGACTCCAAGGATGAGTTGCGTGAGCTGGCGGCGCGCACGCTGTCGGAGTTCGGTCTGACCGGCGTGATCGACTGATTGTTCTGTCCGGTGCCCTCACTCCTTGCTGAACGAGTACATCCGGTATGACTCCTCGCCGCTTTCGAATCGACGGTAGACCCGCGACCCCGGCACGCCCGCGGCCTCACGCGCTACCCGGTGCAGAACCCCCGGGACGACGCGGTCGATCAGGTTCAGCATCTGCGGGGCATTCATTTCCGTCCCTCGCAGCACCTCCTTGTTGATGACCCGCCGCGACCGCTGCGTGATCGGGGCTTCGGCCAGTCCGGCCTCCCAGTCGGCGACACGTTCGCGCAGGCGCAGGTCCGCGCACAGGAAATGTCCTCCCGGCCGGAGCACGCGTGCCACCTCGGCCAGGAATTGGCGAAATTGCTGGTAGTTGTTCGCGGACTCGATATTGAGCACCGCGTCGAACGACTCGTCCGGGAAGGGCAGGTTCTCGGCGTGGCCCTGCACGAAATCCAGGAAGGGCAGTTGGTGGCGTTTGCGGCAGAAGGCGACAGCGGCCGGATTCAAGTCAAGGCCGGTGTAGGAGGCGGGGTGCACGGTGCGCATCAGGTAGGAGGCTCCGCCGCCGTGTCCACATCCGACTTCCAGGACAC
>NZ_JAFAUS010000113.1 GCF_019243155.1 Mycobacterium sp. | reverse complement strand
CCACGGCGGAGTCCTGCACCGCGGGTCTGGTGGCGGCGCGGCTGACCGGCCGCCCCGGATCGTCGGACTATGTGGCGGGTGGGGTGGTGTCCTACTCGAACGAGGCGAAAGTGGAGCTGCTCGGCGTCGATCCCGCGCTGATCGAGGCGTACGGCGCAGTGTCCGAGCCGGTGGCCGAGGCGATGGCGGCCGGCGCGCTGAGTCGCTTCGACGCCGACACTGCCGTGGCGATCACCGGCATCGCCGGCCCGGGTGGGGGGACCGAGCAAAAGCCGGTGGGTACCGTCTGTTTCAGCGTGATGCTGGCAGCCGGTCCCACCGATACCCGAACCCTGCTGCTCCCCGGTAACCGATCCGACATCCGCGAGCGGTCGACGACGGTGGCGATGCATTTGCTGCGGCGCGCACTTATGTAGCGTCGCGCAAACTCACGTCACTTCCGTTGGTACGAAAGCGGTTTCGGAGGTGCCAAAGCGCACCCCGGTCGCGTCCTTGCCCATCAGCGTCAGCAGCGTGACAGCGAGCAGCACCGGCACGATCGTGGCGGCCAACGCGAACGGGTAGCCGTGCGACTCGGCGAGGCGTTCCTGAATGGGCAGGTTGAAAGCAGCGAGCAGGTTGCCGAGCTGGTAGGTCACCCCGGGGTAGAGGCCGCGGATCGCGTCGGGCGACATCTCGGTCAGGTGCGCCGGAATCACGCCCCAGGCTCCCTGCACGCAGAGCTGCATCAGGAACGAGCCGAGGCACAGCAGCGCCGCGGTGCGCGAATATGCGAACAGCGGCACGATCGGCAGGGCCAGCAACGCGCAGAACACGACGGTGTAGCGGCGGCCGAAGCGCTGCGACATCGTGCCGAAGAACAGCCCGCCGATGATGGCGCCGACGTTGTAGACCACGGCGATCCACTTGACGGTGACGCTGCTCAGGCCGGCGCCGTGATTGTCGTGGGCGCCCAGGAAGGTCGGGTAGACGTCCTGGGTGCCGTGGCTCATCCAGTTGAAGGCGGTCATCAGCAGCACCAGGTAGACGAACCGGCGGATGATGGCGCCGCTGCGCAACACATCGCGAATCCTGGTGTTGGTGAGCTTCATCTGGTCCTGGGCGGCCTCCCACACCTCGGACTCCTGAACGCGGTAGCGGATGATCAGGCTGATCATCGCCGGGATGATCGACAGCGCGAACAACCACCGCCACGACAGGTGGAACCAGTCCATCACCACCAGCGCGGCCACGCTCGCCAGCAGGTAACCCAACGCGTAACCCTCCTGGAGCAGCCCGGAGAAGAAGCCGCGCCGTTCGGCGGGCACCTTCTCCATCGCGAGCGCGGCGCCCAGGCCCCATTCGCCGCCCATGCCGATGCCGTAGAGCAACCGGAGTATCACCAGCACAGTGAAATTCGGCGCGAACGCGCACAGGAAGCCGACGACGGAGTAGAAGATCACGTCGACCATCAGCGGGGTGCGCCGACCGACCCGGTCGGCCCACAAGCCGAACAGCAGCGCGCCCACCGGGCGCATGAACAGGGTGGCCGTCGTGATGAACGCGACCTCGGCCTTGCTGTGGTGGAAGGTCTTTGCGATGTCGGCATAGACGAACGCCACGATGAAGTAGTCGAAGGCGTCCATCGTCCAGCCCAGCATCGCCGCAATGAACGAGTTCCGCTGATCGCCGGTGATCTTGTTGCGAGGACTTTGTGTAGTCACGCCAGCATCGTGTCGCACTTTCAAGGCGTTTGCCTAGACAACCCGCGAGAGTAAGTTCCGGATACATGCGAATCATCGATGCCGATGGACACGTTGCCGAGAATCCGTCGCTGGCGACCGAGGCGATCAAGCGCTGGCCCGACCACGTCAAACCCAGCACGGACAAGCGGATGCGGTTGATGTTCGAGGGCCGCAACTACCCGGAGGACGAGGGGCCCGGCGCGGGTTGCCCGCCCGAGCACGGGATCAGCAAGGCGCCCAACATCAATTGCCGATCACCCGAGGGCGTGCTGGGTGATGCCGACCTCGATCACATCGACACGATGGTGCTCTACCCGAGTCTCGGGCTGTGCGCCCCCAGCCTCGAGGATCCCGAGTTCGCCGCCGGATTCTCCCGGCTCTACAACGAATGGATCGCGGACTACTGCGCCTCCTCGGGCGGTCGGCTGCGGGGTGTCGCCGTCGCCCCGATCGAGCACGGCCGGCTTGCGATCGACGTCATGACCGAGGCGAAAGAGCTTGGGCTGGTGGCGACTTTGGTCCCGCCGGCGCTCAAGACACGCAACCTCGATCACCCCGATCTCGACCCGTTCTACGCCGCGGCGGTCGAACTCGGAATGCCGCTGGGTGTTCACGGCGCTCCGGGAATTCATCTGCCGAAGATCGGTGTGGACCGGTTCACCAATTACATTCAGGTGCACTGCATCAGCTTTCCGTTCGATCAGATGACTGCGATGACCGCGATGGTCTCCGGCGGCGTCTTCGAGCGTCATCCGCAACTGCGGGTCGCCTTCCTGGAGGCGGGTGCGGGCTGGGTCCCGTTCTTCATGGATCGGCTGCACGAGCATTACGAGAAGCGGGGGGATTGGGTCGTACGCGGCTGGCGCCGAGACCCGCACGAGTACCTGGCCGCGGGCAACATCTGGGTGACGTGTGAGCCGGAGGAACCGATCCTGCCCGGGGTGATCGACGTGCTGGGCGCCGATTTCATCATGTTCGCCAGCGATTACCCGCACTGGGACGGCGAATGGCCGGAAAGCACGAAGCATTTGCGGACTCGCGCCGACATCAGCGAGGAGGCCCGCGAAAAGATCGGCGGGCGCAACGCGCAGCGCTTCTACAACCTGAACTAATACCGGCTTCAGCGCGGCAAGATGGCAGGATCTCCCGCATGGGCCCTTTTCTGCTGCGCGCCGCGGTGACCGGCTTCGCACTCTGGATCGTCACGCTGTTCGTGCACGGCATCAGTTTCGTGGGCGGCTACACGCACCTACAGAGGGCCGGCATCATCTTCATCGTCGCCCTGATCTTCGGTCTGGTGAACGCGTTCATCAAGCCGGTCGTGCAGATCTTGGCAATCCCGCTGTACATTCTGACGCTCGGGCTGTTCCACGTCGTGGTCAACGCGTTGATGCTATGGATCACCGCCGCGATCACCGAACACACCACGCACTGGGGTCTGCAGATCGACCACTTCTGGTGGACGGCGATCTGGGCCGCGATCGTGCTGTCCATCGTGAGCTGGGTGCTGTCGCTGATCGTCCGGCGCGCCTGACCCCTCAGCGGCCCTGCCACTGCGGGGGTCGCTTCTCGGCGAACGCGCGCGGACCCTCCTTGGCGTCTTCGGTGGCGAAAACCCGGTCGCTGTGCGCGGTTTCGTTGTCGTAGGCCGACGCCAGGTCGAGCGCCAGACCCTCGACGGTGGACTGCTTGGTCGCAAACACCGCAAGCGGCGCGTTGGTCGCGATGCGCTCGGCGAAGTCGTACGCGGCGTCCATCAGTTCGGCCGCCGGGACCACCCGGTTGATCAGCCCCATGGCCAGAGCGCGTTCGGCGTCCACCATGTCGGCCGTCAGCAGCAACTCCATCGTCAACGGGTAAGGCATCTGACGCGGCAGTCGCACGGTGGTCCCGCCGCCGGCGAACAGCCCGCGCTTCGGTTCCATGACCGCGAACCGCGCTTCGGGCGCCGCCACCCGGATGTCGGTTGAGGTCAGCATCTCGAAGCCGCCCGCGACGCAGGTCCCGTTGACCGCGGCCACGATCGGCTTGTACACCGGGAACCGATGCAGGACGGCATGGATGGCGTCGTCCTTGCTCCACCCCGGTGGCCTGGGTAGTTCGCCGGTCAGTTCCGGGATGAACTTCTTGAGGTCGGCGCCGGTGCAGAAGTCCCGGCCGACACCGGTGACGACCGCGACCCAGGCGGCCGGGTCGTCGCGGAAGGCCGTCCACGCGCGGGCAAGGTCGCGAAAGTGCTCCATGTCCAGCGAGTTGCGGGTCTCGGGACGGTTGATCGTGATCGTCGCGATATGGGCGTGCAACGCGTAATCGATGCTCACGACGAGAGACGTTAGACACCGTCAGTCGGCGTTCACCAGGCTCAGCACGTCGCGGGCGCACCCCCAGGACAGGGTGACTCCGTTGCCGCCGTGGCCGTAGTTGTGAATGCAGCGCGCCCGGCCGAGCGGTTCGGCCTCCAGCCGCACCGACGGACGCTCGGGACGCAGCCCGGTGATCGTCTCGATCACCTCGGACTCGCCCAGCCTCGGCTCGATTCGTCGGCACCGCGCCAGGATGCGTTCGGTCACCTCGGGATCGGCGGCGGTGTCCCAGCGGTTGGGGATGCTGATCCCGCCGCACACCACGCGCTGCGGGTGGGGGAAG
>NZ_JAFAUS010000497.1 GCF_019243155.1 Mycobacterium sp. | reverse complement strand
CATCGAGGTCCCGCTGGCCGACCTGCCGAGCGAGGCCGAGGAGTGGGAGCTGGCGGTCACCGAGATGGCCACCGAGGACGAGGACCTGGCCGAGTACGTCACCTCGCTGGAACAGCGCGGCGACGCCGAAGTCGACATGAACGAGGCACTGGGCCAGATCGATGGCGACGCGTTGGCCGCCGAGTTCGAGCGCTATCTGCGCCGACGCCGCCCCGGTTTCGGGCGCTAGCTGGCGGGCTTGCCCAAGCCTTCCCTGCCCAAGCGCTCTCTGCCCAAGCCCTCGTTATAGGCGCTGGTGGAGCGGCCGAGGGCGGCGACTTCGGCGTCCATCTGGGGCAACAGCTCCGCGGTGGGCTTGCGGATGGAGAACTCGCCCACCGGCGTGGACACCACCGGTTTGATCCAGCGGAACAGCCGTACCCAGCCCGGGCAGTAGATGCGGCTCTTGCGCGCCTCGATGCCCTTGACGAACGCGGCCGCGCACTTGTCGACGGTGGTGGTCCTGTTCGACGGCCAGGGCAGGCTGGCGAGAAGCTTGTCGAATGCCGGCATGTCGGCCTTGCCGTCGCGGACCAGCGCGGTGTCGATCCAGGACATGTGCGCCGAGCCGACCCGGACGCCCAAGTGAGCCACTTCCAGCCGCAACGCGTTGGCAAGCATCTCCACGCCGGCCTTGGCCGCGTTGTACGGCGCCAGCCCCGGGCACACCGCATACGCCGCCAGCGACGAGACAATCAGCACATATCCGCGGCGCTCGATCACCGTCGGCAGCGTGGCACGGACGGTGTGAAAGACGCCGAGCACGTTGACGTCGAGCACCCGCTTGAACGCCTCCGGATCGACCTGCTGCAGCGACCCGTAGCTCAAGATGCCGGCGTTGGCCACCACCACGTCGATGCCCCCGAACCGCTCGACGGCCTGCGCGGCGGCGGCCTGCATCGCGGGCAGGTCGCGCACGTCGGCGACCGCGGTCAGCACCCGCTCGCCGCCGAGTTCGGTTGCGATCGTGGTCAATTCGCGCTGGTTGAGATCGGTCAGCACCAGCGTGGCGCCCCTGCTGTGCAGCCGCCGCGCGACCTCAGCCCCGATGCCCCGGGCACCGCCGGTGATCAAGACCACCTTGCCGTTGATACTCATAGGTCCACTCCCAGTAATGCATCGATTGCGGCTGCCACCAGCTTCGGCGTTTCCGCGTCATGACCGCCGTACTCCAGTGCGTCGGTGACCCAACCATCCAGGGCGGCAAGCGCTTTGGGGGTATCGAGATCGTCGGCCAGGTAGCGGCGCACCCGCGCGATCACGTCGGTGGCGTCCGGGCCCGCGGGCAACGCGGTCGCGGTGCGCCACCGCTGCAGCCGAGCGGTGGCCTCGTCGAGCACCTCGGAGCTCCAGAATCGGTCCGCGCGGTAGTGCCCGGCCAGTAGACCCAGCCGAATGGCCGGCGCCTCAACACCTTCCGCGCGCAACGTCGATACCAGCACCAGGTTGCCGCGGCTCTTGGACATCTTGTGGCCGTCCCACCCGATCATCCCGGCGTGCACGTAGTGGCGCGCGAATCGCCTTTCGCCCCGGACACATTCGGCGTGCGCGGCGGTGAATTCGTGATGCGGGAAAATCAGGTCGCTGCCCCCGCCCTGGATGTCGAGTCCACTGCCGATGCGACTGAGCGCGATGGCCGCGCACTCGACGTGCCAGCCGGGCCTGCCGGGACCGAACGGCGACGGCCAACTCGGCTCACCCGGTCGTTCCGCCCGCCACAGCAAGGCGTCGAGTTCGTCGCTCTTGCCGGGCCGCTGTGGGTCACCGCCGCGCTCCCCGAAAAGCCGCAGCATGGTCTCGCGGTCATACCCCGACTCGTAGCCGAACTGCGGTGTGGCGTCGGCGCGGTAGTACACGTCCGGGTGCTCGCCGTCGATGATGTACGCGGCCCCCGAGGCCACCATCTTCTCGACGAGCTCGACGACTTCGGCAATCGCTTGAGTAGCCGGCACGTATTCGCGGGGCGGCAGGATCCGCAGCGCCGCCATGTCTTCACGAAAACGGGCGACCTCGCGGTCGCCCAACTCCCGCCAGTCGACGCCGTCACGTTCAGCACGCTCGAGCAGCGGATCGTCGACGTCGGTGACGTTCTGCACGTAGTGCACCGCGTGGCCGAGATCCAGCCACTGGCGGTAGACCAGGTCGAACGCCAGATAGGTGGCCGCGTGACCGAGGTGGGTCGAGTCGTAGGGCGTGATTCCGCAGACGTACATC
>NZ_JAFAUS010000001.1 GCF_019243155.1 Mycobacterium sp. | reverse complement strand
TGGCTGATTCCGAATCGGTCGGCGTCCATCACCAACATGACCGTGGCATTGGGCACGTCGACGCCGACCTCAATGACCGTGGTGCACACCAGCACATCGATCTCGCCGGCACGAAAGGCCGCCATCGCGGCGTCCTTGTCGTCGGCGGACAGCCGCCCGTGCATCAGCCCCAGCCGCAGGTTCGCCAGCTCACCGGAGCGCAGCCGGGCGTACAACCCCTCGGCGGTCTCCGATGGCCGGGTGCCGTCGTCCTGCTCGTCGGTCTCGTCAATTCGCGGCGCAACCACATAGGCCTGGCGGCCTGCGGCGACCTCTTCGGTGATGCGCTGCCAGGCGCGGCCGAGCCAGGCGGGCTTGTCCTTGACGAAGATCACATTGCTGGTGATGGGCTGGCGTCCGCGCGGGAGTTCGCGCAACGTGGAGGTTTCCAAGTCCCCGTACACGGTGAGCGCTACGGTGCGCGGGATCGGGGTCGCCGTCATCACCAGCAGGTGCGGCGTGACGCCGGCACGAGCCTTGGCGCGCAACTGGTCTCGCTGCTCGACACCGAACCGGTGCTGTTCGTCGACCACCACCATGCCCAGGTTGTCGAACTCCACCGCGTCCTGCAGCAGGGCGTGGGTGCCGACGACGATGCCGACCTCACCGCCGGCGATCTCGGCGCGGATCTGCTTCTTCTGCGCCGCGGTCATGGAGCCGGTCAGCAACGCCACCCGGGTGGCCCCATCGGCACCGCCAAGCTGGCCCGCCATCGCCAACGGCCCGAGCACGTCGTTGATCGATCGAAGATGTTGAGCGGCAAGAACTTCCGTCGGCGCCAACAGCGCGCACTGATAGCCGGAGTCGACCATCTGCAGCATGGCCAGCACCGACACGATCGTCTTGCCGGAGCCGACCTCCCCCTGCAGCAGACGGTTCATCGGACGGGTCGCCGCGAGCCCGTCGGACACCACGTCGAGAACCTCGCGCTGTCCCGCGGTCAGCTCGAACGGCAACCGCCGCAACAACTCCGCGGCCAACCCATCGGAGCGTGGCGGGGCCGGGGGCCCCGACTCAGAGAGCTCTCCGTGGCGGCGGGCGACCAGCGCCCATTGCAGCCCGACGGCCTCGTCGAAGGTCAAACGTTCACGCGCACGCCGACGTTCGGCCTCGTCCTCGGCCAGGTGAATGGCGCGCAACGCCTGATCCTCGGGAATCAGGCCAAGTTCGGCGCGCAGCTCCGCGGGCACCGGGTCCTCCACAGGATCGAGGACGTCGAGCACCTGGCGCACGCAGGCGAAGATGTCCCAGCTCTGCAGTTTGGTGCTGGCCGGATAGATCGGGAAGAAGGCACGCTCGAACGCCGACATCTGCACCTCGCCGGTGGTCGATTGCGAGGCATTGGCAATGCTTTTCAGGGATCTGGTGCCGCGGTTCTTCCCGTCGGGCGAATCGAGGATGAGGAACGCCGGATGCGTCAATTGCATCACGCTCCGGAAAAACCCGACCTCGCCGGAGAGCATCACCCTGGTGCCCTTGGTGAGGTCTTTCATGATGTAGTTCGCGTTGAAGAACGTGGCGGTCACCTTGTTGCGGCCGGACCCGAGAGTGATGCGGTGACACATCTTCTTCCGATTCTTCTTCATCGGGAACGACTCGGTGTCGGCGATTGTGTCGACAAGCGTGATGTGCTCACCCTTTTCGGGCGGTGCGTCCTCGGCGTCCCAGCGGGTGGCGCCCTCGGTGTAGCTGCGCGGGTAGTGGCGCAGCAGATCGTTGACGGTCCTGATGCCGAACACTTCGTCGAGCGGCTCGGCGGCCTTGGCACCCACGACGTAGTCGAGGCGGTCGCTGATCGAGACCACGGCTATTCGACCCCGATGAGCAACGCGTCGCCGCGATGGGCGGTCCGGTAGGTCACCAGCTCGGTCCCGGGGTGGTTGTCATGCATGTGCGCTTCCAGGATGTCGACAACGGCGGCGGCATCTCCATCGGTCTCAATCGCCGAACCGAGCAACACCGTCACCAGGTCGCCGCCGGAGGCCAGCAACAGGTCGAGCAGACCGGTCGCCGCCCCGATCGCGTCGGCGGCCACGATCAACACCTCGTCCCCCGCGATACCCAGCCCGTCGCCCGGCTGGCAGCGACCCGCCCAGGTCAACGCGCTCTCGGTCGCGATGCGCACCGACCCGTGCCGGGCCGCGCCCGCGGCGCGGGCCATTGTGTAGCCGTCGTCGACGGCCTGTCTGCCGGTTTCGTGGACGGCCAGCGCGGCCAGCCCCTGCACCATCGACCCCGTCGGGATCGGCACCACGTCGACGCCCCATCCGATGGCTGCGGTGCATCCCGCCACCAACTCCTCGGCGGCCACGAAACCGTTGGGCAGCACCATCACCTGCGCGGCGCCCGTGTCGACGACCGCCCGCATCAGCTGATGGGCGGTGATGTTGATCTCCGTATCGCCCGCAGCCGGATCCGGTCGCAGCACGGAAGCCCCTTCGCCGCCGAAAAGCTCGGCGGCACCGTCACCGTCGACGACGGCCAACACCGCCCTCTCTCGCGTCCAACCGCCCGACGGCAGCCCGGCGGTGCCGGAGCTGAGGAGCGAAACCACGATGCGGCTCAGCCGCCCCGCCGCCAGACCCGCTTCGACGGCCGCGCCGGCGTCATCGGTGTGCACGTGCACCGAGTAGCTGGCCTGGTTGGTGAACGGCGCGGCCGCGATGGCCACGGAATCACCCAGTCTCATCAACCGGTCCCGCAGGGCGTTCGCGGCCGGCGGGTTGCAGTTGTCGAGCCGGTACATCACCTCGAATTGCGGTGTCGGGCGGTCGGCCGCCGCGTCGGTCTGCTCCGCCCGCGGCGCCAACTCGTAGACCGTCCGCGCCGGCGCCTGGCCGGTGACCGCGGAGTTCAACGCGTCCAGCAGGACCAGCAGGCCGCGGCCACCGGCGTCCACGGCACCCGCGTCGGCGAGCACGTCGAGCTGCTCGGGCGTCTTCTCCAGGGCGACGACGGCGGCGTCACCGGCGGCCACGATGGCCGGGCCGAGCGCTTCCCCGCCCTGGGCGCACTCCTGAGCGGCGTCGGCGGCGGCGCGCAGCACAGAGACGATGGTCCCCGGCACCTCCTCGCCGCCCATCGACGTGATGACCAGTTCCACGCCGCGGCGCAGCGCGGCCCCGAGGATGTCCGCGTCGATGTAAGCCAGCTCACCGCCGGAATCGGCTGCCGCACTCGCGGTGACGTCGGCGATGCCACGCAGGATCTGTGACAGGATCACGCCGGAGTTGCCGCGAGCCCCGTTCAGCGCACCGGCCGACATCGCCGCCGCCGCCCGGGCGACGCACGCCGAACCGCCCTCGGTGTTGGCCCCCGCGTTCGCCTCGGCCAGCGCGGAACGCATGGTGAACAGCATGTTGGCGCCGGTGTCGGAATCGGCGACGGGGAAGACGTTGAGCCTGTTGATCTCGTCGATATGGGTGATCAGGTCGCTGACGGCGGTGTGCGCCCAGTGCCGCAAGGTCCTCGCGTCGAGGAGCCGGTGCTGCGCGGTATGAGGAGCGCTCAAACGATCCACCTCCTCCGCGCCTTCTGGCTTAAAGCATCCGGTGCGCGCCAGCGTAGCCGGGCGACCGAACCACTGCGCTCAGTTGCCCTGCGCCTTTGGGAAAGCGCCGCTGCGAATGATGCTGCGAATGATGTAGAGATTGATTGAGGTAGTCCTCAATACCGCATGAAGAAGCCGCGGGCGGGCTCAATAGCCGTGCCGGATACCGGGATTGGACTGGCCCACGAGCATGCGCTCATTGCTGCCGTCGCGGCTGACTCCGTAGCGGCTCATCTGATAGTTCATCGACGCGCACGCGGTGGCCACCGGATCCCAAGCCGATTTCGACGTCCCCGCCTGGTGAAACATCGCGAATGTATCCGGCATCACCTGCCACGGGCCCCGCGTTGCGTGCAGCGGGCCACCGTCGAGCTGGCGAGGCCCATAGGCGTTGGTGTCTGACAGGTTGATCGCACCCGAGTGAAACTGCGCCTCGTGGTCGGCGATGGTCATCATCCCCTCGATCCAATGGCCACGGGCCGGCGGGTCGGTAATCCCCATCCGCGTCAGCGCCTCCTCGAGGTAGCCACGGATCGCCTCCGGTCCCTCCGGCCACGCGCCCCGACCGTCGAACCTCACCTGGCGCAGCTGGATCGGGCCCTGCACGGCGGCGGCTTCGTGCACCGCGACAGGAAGGCCAACGGGTTGCCACCACGAGGCAGCGGAACTGGCTTGGCCGGCCAGCGACGTTTTCGGGCCCGGCCCGCCCACACCCGTCGGGCTGGTTCCTGAGGTACTGCCGATAGCGACGCTGCCCAGCGCCGCCACCATCAGATAGG
>NZ_JAFAUS010000469.1 GCF_019243155.1 Mycobacterium sp. | reverse complement strand
GTGCGGCAACGCGTGTACCTGCCCGCCGACGAGCTTGCCGCCCACGGCGTCGACCGCGAGCTGTTGATGTGGTGTCACATCCACCGTCGTACCGACCCGCGGGTGCGTGAGGCGCTGGCCGCTCAGCACGAAATCACCAGGGAGACTTACCGGTTCGCCGCCGCGGGAATCGGTATGCTGGCCCCCCGCTCGCGCCCCTGTGTCGCCACCGCGGCCGCGCTGTACTCGGAGATCCTGGACTGCATCGAGAAAAGCGATTTCGCCGTGTTCAATCACCGGGCGACCGTCGGTCGATCGCGACGTCTGCAGGTCGCCGGTCTGGGGCTGCTACGGTCATGGCGGGCGCGAAACAGCGCCCCGAGCGAATCTGGTTTTCAATCGGGGGCCGCATGAGCGATCGTTGGCAATACCTGTTGGTGCTGGCCGCATGCCTGGCCCTCACGTTGCCCCTCGAGATGTTCGGTCCCGGTGTCTACCGCCAAGCGCGCCGGCTCATCAAGGCGGTTCTGCCCGTGGCGCTGGTGTTTCTGCTGTGGGACGAGATCGCGGTCGCCGCGCACGTGTGGAGCTACAACGACGCCTACATCAGCGGCCTGAGGATCCCGGTTCGGGTGCCGATCGAAGAAGTCCTGTTCTTCGTCGTGATCCCGGTGTGCGGGCTGCTGACATACAACGCGGTGAGCACCATCCTTCAAAGGGTCAACCGCCGATGACCGGCCTGGGTTACACGGTCCCGGCCGTCGTCGCCGTGGTGATCGTCTGCGCAACGGAATTGGCGCTGCTGCGAACCGGACTCTTTCGGCGACCGGCCTATTGGCTGTCGATGCTGATCGTTCTCGGATTTCAGATCCCGGTCGATGGCTGGCTGACCAAACTCAGCTCCCCCGTTGTCATTTACAACCAGCACCAGATCACCGGCCTGCGTTTCCCGTTCGACATTCCGATCGAGGACTTTCTGTTCGGATTCGCTCTGGTCACCGCGGTGCTGCTGCTGTGGGAACGGCAACGTGCGCGTCGGTGAGACAGGGCCCGCCCCGGGCGAGTTGTCGGCCGCGTTCGACGCGGGTGCCCCGTCTTACGACCGGCTGGTCGGTGCCAGCCCCGGTTATCACGCACAGCTGCTTGCATCGGCTCGCCGGATGCGAATTCCCGCCCACGGTAAGGGCTTACGGTTGCTCGACGCCGGATGCGGCACCGGCGCATCGACGGCTGCCCTGCTCGCCGTCGCGCCCGAAGCAGAGATCGTTGCGGTGGACGCGTCGCGGGGAATGCTCGACGCGGCGCTCGCCAAAAACTGGCCGGCGTCGGTGCGATTCGTCCACAGCCCCATCGAAGAGCTGGCACAACACGGTGTCACCGGACCCTTCGACGGCATCCTGGCCGCCTATCTGATCCGTAACGTCGCGGACCGGGACGCGCAGTTGCGCAGATTCCGCCAGCTGCTGCGGCCCGGCGGCACGCTGGCGGTGCACGAGTATTCGGTGCGCGACTCGCGTGCGGCCACCGGCATCTGGCACGCCGTCTGCTGGGGCATCATCATCCCCTCCGGCTGGTGGCGCACCCGTGACACCGCGCTGTATCGCTACCTGTGGCGCAGCGTGCTCGAGTTCGACGGTGCGGCGCGGTTCCGGGGACGGCTGGCCGACGCCGGCTTCGCCGGAGTGCACAGCGAGACGATGCCGGGCTGGGAGGCCAACATCGTGCACACCTTCCTGGCAGACGCTCCGAAATGACCGCTCACGAAATCGATCGTCGTCGTCAAACATTCCCCGCGCCAACGGGTCTGCCGGACGCCGATGGCCTGCCGTCGCGCCCGAAGGTGGTCGTGGTGGGCGGCGGCATCGCGGGCCTGACCGCCGCCACCGGCCTGGCCGAACGCGGCGTCGCCGTCGAGGTGATCGAACGCGAGAACTATCTCGGCGGTCGGGTCGGTGGCTGGACCGAACAGCACGACGGGGCCGAACTCGCGATGAACCGCGGCTTCCACGCGTTCTTCCGGCAGTACTACAACCTGCGGGCCCTGCTGCGGCGGATCGACCCACAGCTGCGCCTGCTCACTCCCGTCGACGACTATCCGCTCATCGACGGCGCCGGGCGACGCGACACCTTCCGCGGGCTACCGCGCACCCCACCCTGGAACGCGCTGGTGTTCGCGGCGCGCAGTCCCACATTTCGGCTTCGCGACTTCGTCCAACTCGACGCGCGCGCCGCCGCGCCGCTGGCCGCGGTGTCGGTTCCCGATATCTATCGGCGCCTTGACGGCATCGATGCCGCGACATTCTTAAAGAACATCCGATTCCCGAACGCCGCACGGCATCTAGCGTTCGAGGTCTTTTCGCGCAGCTTCTTCGCCGACCCGTCCAGGCTGTCCGCCGCCGAACTGGCCACCATGTTCCACATCTACTTCCTGGGCTCTGCCGAGGGGCTCATCTTCGACGTCCCCTCGGCGAACTACGACCGCGCCCTCTGGCAGCCGCTGCAGCGCTACCTGAAAGACCGCGGCGCTCGGTTCCGGCTCGGCACCAGCGTCTCGCGCATCGACACGGAGTCGACGAGACCGTTTCGGGTGCAGACGAATTCCGATGAAGAGCTCGACGCGGACGCGGTGGTGCTGGCCACCGACATCGCCGGTCTGCAGCGGATCGTCGGGGCATCCGAGGGCCTGGGCACCGACGAGTGGCGGGCGCAGATAGCGCAACAACGCACCGCGCCGCCCTTTGCCGTACATCGGTTCTGGCTCGACCGGCCCGTCGACGCGCGACGGCCGGCCTTTTTGGGCACGGCCGGGCACAAACCGCTCGACAACATCAGCGTGCTGGAGCGTTACGAGCGCGAAGCCCGCGAATGGGCCAGGGCGACTCACGGCTCGGTCGTCGAATTGCACTCCTACGCCCTCGACACCGCACCGTCGCGCACGGCGGCGCTACGCCAACTGCACAAGATATACCCGGAAACCGCTGCGGCACAGATTGTTTGTGAGCGACTGCTGCATCGCAGCGACTGCCCGCTCTTTGCGCCCGGGTCCTACTCGCTGCGCCCGAAGGTCGTCACACCCCACCCCGGTCTGCTGTTGGCCGGCGACGCCATCCGTATCGACTTGCCCGTGGCGCTCATGGAACGCGCGGCCACGACCGGCTGGTGCGCCGCCAATCAATTGCTGCAACGATGGGGACTAGCCGGGCACCCACTGGTTACCGTGCCCACCCAAGGCAGGTCACCGCTGCTGCGGCGGCTTGCCACCCACGAAAGAGCCGATCGCTGATGAACGTTCGCGAACAGCTACACCGCCTGCTGCCCGCGGCGAGCGCCAAAGACTGGCCGCTGCAAGTGATCCCGCGCACGCCGTGGGCCGAACAGCGCCCGACCTACCGCGACGCCAAACCAGCCATCATCGAAGCCGCGCTGCGGCGATCCCAGGCCAGACCCACCGGCAACTGGTACGCGTTCGCCGCCAGCGCCGACGTGCGACCCGGCCGGCCGTACGGAACGCGCGTTGCCGGCGTCGAGCTCGTCGCCTGGCGCGACGAGCGGCTGCGGCTGTGCGTCGGCCCCCGCAGTTGCCCACACCTGGGGGCCGACCTGGCCACCGGGACCGTGCACGACGGAACGCTGGTGTGCCGGTGGCACGGGCTCGCTCTGGACGGCCGCTCGCGCGAGCACGGCTGGAGCCCGCTTCCCGGGCACGACGACGGCACCCTGGTATGGGTGCGGCTCGACAAGCTCGGCGGCGAGCCACCGTTGGATGAGCCGGTGATTCCGGCGAGGCCGCAAGGTGACACCCTGGCCGCGGTCGCCACCATGTCCGGGACGTGCGAACCGGTCGACATCGTCGCCAACCGGCTCGATCCGTGGCACGGGGCGTGGTTTCACCCGTATTCGTTCGCCCGGCTCGAAGTGCTCTCCACGCCCACCGAACTCGTCGATCAGTTCTTGGTGGCCGTGACCTTCCGGATGGGCCGCCTGGGCGTTCCCGTCGTCGCGGAGTTCAGTTGCCCCGAGGCGCGCACCATCGTGATGCGCATCGTGGACGGCGAGGGCTCCGGCAGTGTTGTCGAAACCCATGCCACACCAATGGGTTCGGGCCCCGACGGGCGCCCGCGCACGGCCGTGCTGGAAGCCACCGTCGCGTATTCGGACCGGTCGGGGTTCAAGCGGGCAACCCGCGTTGCGCCGCTGATCACACCCGTCATGCGATATGCGGCGGCCAGACTCTGGCGCGACGACCTCGCCTACGCCGAGCGCCGCTACCAGGTGCGTGCCGGTCTGGTGTGACTGGCTGGCCGCGCCGTGAAGAGACTGTATTGCGCCGCCGTCGCGGCGACCGTCGCCGCACATTTCGCCTATCTCCTCTACGTGCCGAGTGGCGGTTTTCTCGCGCTGCGCTGGCCGCGGACCACCGCTCTGCACGTAGCGTCCGTTGCGTGGGGCGTCGCCGTCGTCGGACTAAGGCTTCCGTGTCCGCTGACATCGCTGGAATCGTGGGCGCGCAACAGGGCCGGCATGGATCCGCTGCCGACGGCGGGCTTCATCGACCGCTACGTTGCGGGGCTATTCGTCCCGTCGGGACGCATCGGCGTCGCACAGGCCTCGGCATTCGCCTTGGCCGCGGTGTCGTGGGCTCTGCTCGCGCAGCGCGTCCGCCGCGACGGAAGTCCTATCCCTGCACCCTGACCGGCGTCGTTGAGTAGGCGTGGCGCGGCTGGGAGCGGTTCTCGGCGGACCTGCGCTGCCACAGCACCCATGCCGCAACAGACGCGAGGATCGTCAAGACAATCACGGTCGGCCACAGCGCCAACTGCGCGAGCCACAAACGCCTTTGCAGACGCAACACCAGACGCTCGCTACTGCGAGCGCGACGCCAGACCTCATTCGCGTTCATCGTGGTCCAATTACCCGTGGCCGAGCTATTCAAACGGTCCGGCAAACTCGCCGCTATTCGGGCGTTTGGCTCATCACGTTCAGGGTTAGTCACCCAGAATGAGCAGCAAACCTTCGTCCAGAGAATCATCGCACGGGTTCACCCGACTGGCGGCCGCGTGGTGGGCGATCGTCGTAGGCTTGGTGATCCTGATCGCCTTGCTCATCTTCATCGCTCAAAACACCGAATCGATAGCCGCGCACTTCCTTTTCTTCGATTGGACCCTGCCGGTGGGGGTGGGCTACTTGCTCTCGGCCGTAGCCGGCGCGAGCGCCACGGTGCTGGTGGGCGCGGCGAGGATGGTGCAAGTGCGTCGGGCGGTCAAGAAGGACGTGCAAACTTAACCATCAAGTTAATTAAGTATCGAAGCCCTCCCGCACGATTCGACCCCCTCCCTTGCGGGAATGTCTAGGCACGACATGGGGAGGAAAGCTGATGAGCCTAGAGGCTGGCTCCGGCGACCCGGAAGCCGTTGTGCGTGCGGTGGGGAAGTTGACCGAGGCGCTCGAGACAATCGAGCGCGCGCGGGGACACCTGTACTCGTTCCACCAACTGACCGGCCATGCCGACCTGCAACTCGACGCGGCGGTTGCCCAGCTCAGCCGGATCGGCCACGCGGATCTGGCTCAACACATCGAGGGTGAGCTGGTCGGGCGAAACGTCTTGCCAGGGCGGTGGACTTATCAGGTGATCGAGGAGTACCAAGACGGTTACTACCGGTGCTTCAAGGACATCGAGCAATTGGTGCGCGACCGGCTAGTCGGTGGCCGCCGCCACGCGCACGAAGCGGCGCTCAAGGAACATCGCCGCACTGTGGGACACCCGGCTCATACCGCCTCTCCCACAGACGACTCCGTAGCCCAGTGACTGGGTTGAAAGGTGAAGCGATATGGGTGACAAGAAATTTCACAAGGGCGACAAGGTCACGTGGAAGAGCCACGGCAGCACCGTCCACGGGGAGGTCGAAGACGAGATCACCTCCGATACCCACACCGCGGGCCGCCAGGTCCGCGCGTCCGAGGACGAACCGCAGTACAAGGTTCGCAGTGACAAGTCCGGCGGGGACGCGGTGCACAAGCCCGATTCGCTACGTCACGCGGACTGATCGAGGCGAGGACGACACGATGCCCGACGACGAAAAAGCGACCTTGGACGACTTCCACAAGGCGGTCAACATGACCGCGCAGGAGCTGGAAAAGTGGCTCGCCACCGACGAGTCGAAAAGCGTGGGACAAAAGCAAGGCGACACGGAGGCAACGGGCCACGCCAGCGGTCGTCGCATTGTGAAACTACTCCGGACCAAACGGTCCGACCTCACCGGCGACGACTACGCGCACATGCGAAAGGTCGCCGGCTACGCAAGCCGCCACCTGGCACAACGGCCGAAAGGTGACATCGACGACAGTCCGTGGCGGTACTCACTGATGAACTGGGGTCACGACCCCACCAAATCCTGAATCATTAACCTTCTTGGCACGGCAGGGGACTGCGCGCCGATAGTGACGTAGGCTAATGGCCTCGACCGGACCAGAAACTCTGGCATGACGCGTGTTCGCCGAACGGAAGTAGCGGCCGCGGATACCCTGGTCGGTATCTTGCAAAAGGATCGGGTGAGTGACCAAGCGCGGCGCTGCTGATCGGCGACCAGACCGAGCCGAACTCGAGAAGTTGATGTCGGCCGACATGCGGGCCGTCACAGCACAATCTGACCGCATCGGCCGGCACTTCGCTCGTCAACACGAAGTCAACGGCACCGACTTCCATGCCTTACTGCACATCATGGTCGCCGAGACCGCCGGAACACCCCTGACGTCTGCCCAGTTGCGGCAGCGCATGGACGTATCGCCCGCTGCGATCACCTATCTGGTGGATCGAATGATCGATGCCGGCCACATTCGGCGTGAGCCCGATCCCA
>NZ_JAFAUS010000468.1 GCF_019243155.1 Mycobacterium sp. | reverse complement strand
TCGCTGCATCAGGCTTGCGCCCATTGTGCAATATTCCCCACTGCTGCCTCCCGTAGGAGTCTGGGCCGTATCTCAGTCCCAGTGTGGCCGGACACCCTCTCAGGCCGGCTACCCGTCGTCGCCTTGGTAGGCCGTCACCCCACCAACTAGCTGATAGGCCGCGGGCCCATCCCACACCGCAAAAGCTTTCCACCACAAGACATGCGTCTCGTGGTCCTATCCGGTATTAGACCCAGTTTCCCAGGCTTATCCCGAAGTGCAGGGCAGATTGCCCACGTGTTACTCACCCGTTCGCCACTCGAGTATCTCCGAAGAGACCTTTCCGTTCGACTTGCATGTGTTAAGCACGCCGCCAGCGTTCGTCCTGAGCCAGGATCAAACTCTCCAAACAAAAACTCCTCGATAACGAGGTGAATTCACAATCAGAGATAATCTGACCTAACAAAAAGACACCAAATAACTGGCATCAAAAAACGACCATACCCACACACGGGGGGCGCAAGTATGGCCAAAAAACAACAACAAATAAATAAACCAAACACACTATTGAGTTCTCAAACAACACTTGTTTCGCCCGTTTTGGGGCAACCCTGCCAGCTTAATACAAGTCCGGCAGTGGAGTCAACTCCCAGTTTTTGGTCTTCAGAAGACCGTTTCGGGAGCAGCCGTGCCAGGCTAGTACCAATCCAGCGAGGGAGTCAAGGCCCCAATCTCGTCCACCTTCGCGTTGGTGATCGCGCTTGTGGGGCACTGACTTTGGTTACTCTACCCGCTCGATCTCCGCTCCCAAAATCGCCAGGTTCTCCACGAACAACGGGTAGCCGCGATCGATGTGAAACACGTCGTGGACCTCGGTGTCGCCGTCGGCAACCAGCCCCGCCAACACCAGGCCGGCGCCGGCCCGAATGTCCGAACACCAGACCGGCGCGCTCGACAATTGCGGCAGACCGCGCACGACGGCGTGATGCCCGTCGGTCCGTGCATCGGCGCCGAGCCGGATCATTTCCTCGACGAATCGGAAGCGGGCTTCGAAAACGTTTTCCGTGATCATCGATGTGCCGTCGGCGATCGACGCCAGGGCGATGGCCATCGGCTGCAGGTCGGTGGGAAATCCGGGGAACGGCAGCGTCGCGACGTTGACCGCCTTCGGCCGCTCGTACTGGGTCACCCGAAAACTGTTGTCTGTCTGGGTGACGGTGCCGCCGGCGTCGTGCAGTTTGTGCAACACCACCTGCAGATGAGCCGGGTCCACGCCGGTCACCGAGATGTCGCCGTGGGTCATCGCCGCCGCAATGCCCCAGGTGGCGGCGACGATGCGGTCCCCGATCACGCGATGTTCGGTCGGGTAGAGCCGCGGCACGCCGGTGATCGTCATGGTCGGCGAGCCCGCGCCCTCGACCTGCGCGCCCATCTGGTTCAGCATCGTGCACAGGTCCACGACGTCGGGTTCGCGGGCCGCGTTGTGGATTGTGGTCACGCCCTCGGCCACGACCGCGGCCATCAGGATGTTCTCGGTCGCCCCCACTGACGGAAATTCCAGCTGAATCTCCGCGCCGCGCAACGTATCGGCCCGGGCGACGACGCATCCGTGCTCGATGTTGCATTGCGCACCGAGCTGGCGCAGACCGGCCTGATGCATGTCCAGCGGACGGGACCCGATCGCGTCGCCTCCGGGAAGGGCGACCCGGGCCCGCTTGCACCGACCGACCAACGGGCCGAGCACGCAGACCGAAGCCCGGAACTGTCGCACCGCCGCGAAGTCGGCATCGTATTTCGGCTCGTCGGGCGAGGTGATTCGGGCGACGTCGCCGTCGAGTTCGACGGTGGCGCCCAAGCCGCGCAACACCTCCGCCATCAGCGGCACGTCGAGGATGTCGGGACAATTGGTGATCGTGCTGGTGCCCTCGGCCAGCAGCGTCGCGGCCATGAGCTTGAGGACGCTGTTTTTAGCGCCCCCTACTGCGACTTCGCCTGACAACCGGTTGCCGCCGGTCACCACGAATCGCTCAGCCACCCGCGTCAGTCTAGTGAAGCGGTATCGGCTTGTCAGTCAGCCAAGTCAGTCGCCCGAGTACGGTTTGTCCATGGCTGTACATCTGACCCGCATTTATACGCGAACCGGTGACGACGGCACGACGGGACTGAGCGACTTCTCGCGGGTCTCCAAGAACGATCCCCGCCTGGTGGCGTATGCGGATTGCGACGAGGCCAACTCCGCGATCGGCGTGGCAATCGCGTTGGGCCAGCCCGATGAGGAACTCGCGGGCGTGCTCCGACAGGTCCAGAACGACTTGTTCGACGCCGGCGCGGACCTCTCGACACCCGTGGTAGAGAACCCGGAGTACCCCCCGCTGCGCGTCACCCAGCCCTACATCGATCGGCTCGAAGGGTGGTGCGACCGGTACAACGAGCCGTTGCCCGCACTGAATTCCTTTGTGCTGCCCGGTGGTTCAGCATTGTCGGCCCTGCTGCACGTCGCGCGTACCGTGGCACGTCGCGCGGAGCGCTCAGCGTGGGCAGCGGTCGACGCCGACCCGGAACGGGTGAACACCCTGCCGGCGAAGTACCTGAACCGGCTGTCGGACCTGCTGTTCATCCTGACGCGGGTGGCCAACCCCGACGGCGATGTGCTCTGGAAACCCGGCGGCGGCAAGACCGACGCGAGCTAGCCGAAAAGCCCGTTCTCACACGACAATGCGTTAGAAGCTGCGACGGCGTGCGCGCGGCGACGGCCGGGATTCCAGCCAGGACAGGAACGCGGTCAGCGCCCCCTTGTCCAGCGCGATCTCGTGACCTGACCGGCGGTCCTGCGTGGTGTCACGCAACTCCAGGACGACGATCTCGTCGGTCATGATGTCGAATTCGTCGCCACGCGGGGCGCGCCGCGTCACGATCTCCACACCCCTGCGACTTAGCCGGCGATCGGGCCACAAACGCAGGCTGGACAGCCGATAGAAGGCGGCTTCGCCACCGCGGTAACGGATTACGCCGTGCCGCCAGCCATGCCCTCCGTCCGCCGGGATGTCCCGCATGATCGCCGCCGTTCCGCCCTGGCGTAGCTTCCATAGCCGATAGCTCAGCGCCGCGACGGCCGCCCCCAGCACAACGACGAGCACGACCATGCCAACCATGGGCGTGCTCATCGGCGATTAGTCGATCGCGCCGACAGCGCGCAATCTAGCGCGCCCCCGGGCCGCGATGCGGGGATCGTCGGACTCGGAATCCTCCCTGGCGGAACTCTCGTCGATTTCCGAGGAGAACTCGGCGGATTCGGCAAGAATCGTGACCGCCTCCTCGGTGACCGACAAAAAGCCGCCGTCGACCGCGATCCGCAGATCGTCTTCGCCTTCCCGCTCGACGCGCACCATCGCATCGTCGACCAGCTGGGCTACCAACGGGATGTGGCGAGGCAGGATCCCGATTTCACCGACGGTGGTGCGGGTGAACAGGAACGTCGCCTCACCCGACCAGATCTTCCGGTCTACGGCGACTATCTGAACGTTTAAATCGGCCATGCCACAACGCCTTTCGACTTAGCCTCAGGAATCCAGTTTGGCGCCGAAGCCTTCGGCCTTCTTGGCCAGGTCGTCGAGACCGCCGATCAGGAAGAATGCCTGCTCGGGTATGTGGTCGAAGTCGCCTTTCGTCAGCTTGTCGAATGCCTCGATGGTCTCCTTCAGCGGAACCGTCGAACCCGGCTGACCGGTGAACTGCTCAGCCGCCATCATGTTCTGCGACAGGAAACGTTCGATGCGTCGTGCTCGCTGGACGAGTTGCTTGTCCTCTTCGGATAGCTCGTCGATGCCGAGAATTGCGATGATGTCCTGAAGATCCTTGTAGCGCTGCAGGATTCGGATGACTTCTTGCGCCACGCGGTAGTGCTCGTCACCGACGACGCTGGGGTCGAGGATCGTCGAGCTCGAGGCCAACGGGTCCACGGCCGGGAAGATGCCCTTCGAAAACACGTTACGGGAGAGTTCGGTGGTGGCGTCCAGGTGCGCGAACGTCGTCGCCGGCGCGGGGTCGGTGTAGTCATCCGCGGGCACGTAGACCGCTTGCATCGACGTGATTGACCGTCCCCGTGTTGAGGTAATGCGCTCCTGCAGCTCGCCCATCTCGTCGGCCAGTGTGGGCTGGTAACCCACCGCCGAGGGCATGCGACCGAGCAGTGTCGATACCTCCGAGCCCGCCTGGGTGAACCGGAAGATGTTGTCGATGAAGAGCAGAACGTCCTGGCCCGCCTCGTCGCGGAACCACTCCGCCATCGTCAGCGCGGAAAGCGCCACCCGCATACGGGTGCCGGGCGGCTCGTCCATCTGACCGAATACCAGCGCGGTGTCCTTGAGGACATCGGCTTCCTTGAGCTCAACCCAGAGGTCGTTGCCCTCGCGGGTGCGCTCCCCTACGCCGCCGAAAACCGAAGTCCCACCGAAGTTACGAGCGATACGGTTGATCATCTCCTGGATGAGCACCGTCTTGCCCACGCCGGCACCGCCGAACAGTGCGATCTTGCCGCCACGGACATACGGCGTGAGCAGATCTACGACCTTCAGGCCGGTCTCGAGCATTTCGGTGCGAGGCTCGAGCTCCTCGAACGGCGGCGGCTTACGGTGAATCGACCAGTGGTCGAAGTCTTCGCCGTACCCCTCCTTGTCCAGGCAGTGCCCTAGCGCGTTGAAGACGTGGCCCTTGACCTCCTCGCCAACCGGCACCGAGATCGAGCTACCGGTGTCGGTGACCTCAACCCCGCGCACCAAGCCGTCGGTGGGTTGCATCGAGATGGTGCGTACCAGGTTGTCACCGAGGTGTTGCGCAACCTCCAGCGTGAGGGTCTTCGCAAGCTCCTCGAACGTAACCTCGGCGTGCAGCGCGTTGAACAACTCCGGCACCGAACCCCGCGGGAACTCGACGTCGACGACGGGTCCGGTGATACGTACCACACGGCCGCTGGTGCCGGTGTCGCGCGACTTTTCGGTCTTTTCATCAGTAGCAGTCATATTCTTCTTCCTCGTGGTGCTACCCAGCGTCGGCATCGGCGAGCGCATTTGCGCCGCCAACGATTTCGCTAATCTCTTGGGTGATCTGGGCTTGCCGCTCGCGGTTCGCCATTAGTGTCAACTCTTTGATCAGGTCGTCTGCGTTGTCGGTTGCCGACTTCATCGCACGTTGGCGCGATGCCAACTCCGAGGCCGCGGATTCGAGCATTGCCGTGTACACACGGGTTGTCAGGTACCGGGGCAGCAGCGCGTCGAACAGCGTCGTCGCGTCCGGCTCGAAGGAGTACAGGGTGTGTAGTTCCTGATCTTCCTCTACGTATTCCACCACCAGCGGAGCAATACGGTGGGCCACTGCCGTTTGCGACATCATCGACTTGAACTCCGAATAGACGATGTGCAGTTCATCGACGCCCTGGCCGTCCTCGGCCTGCCGATCCTCGTCGTCTCCCGCGCCCTTCATGAAAGCATCGACCAAGGTCGAACCGATCTCCGCGGCGTTTTCGTACTGGGGTTGTTCGGAGAAGCCCGTCCAAGACTCGGTGACGTCCCAATTGCGGAATTTAAAGTAGTTCAGCGCCTTTCGACCGACCGTGTACAGCACCGGCGTCTTTCCCTCCTCCCTCAGCAGGGAAAAGAGCTCCTCGGAGCGACGGAAGATGCTGGAGTTGTAAGCACCGCACAAACCACGGTCGGAGGACACCACCAGGACGCCGGCCCGCTTTGGTTCTTCTCGCTCGACCAGCAACGGGTGGTCCAGAGCGGCTTCGGCAGACAGGGTCAGAAGCATCGAGGTGATCTGGAATGCGTAGGGCCTTGCGGATTCCAGCCGAGCCTGTGCCCTGCCGATGCGCGATGTCGCGATCATCTCCTGAGCCTTGGTGATCTTCTTGATCGACCCTGCCGAGCGAATTCGGCCGCGTAATTCGCGAAGTGTGGCAGCCATCGTTAACTACTTCTTGTCCTTATCCGCGTTCTTCTTGGTGTCTTTGGATTCCTTCGTCTCCGCGGGCTTGTCCTTCTTTACTTGCACCGACTCCTTTGTCAGCTCCCCCTCGTCCATCGCCTCGACGTGCTCGTCGGGCACCACCGAGCCGCCACCCGAGGCCGCAAAGCCCTTCTTGAAGTTCTTGATGATCTCGGTGAGCTGGTTCTCGCCCTCCTCGGAGAGCTTCTGGCTGTCGCGGATTCCGGCGAGGAACTTCTCTTCGGAAGCCCGCATGTGGTCCAGCAACTCCGTCTCGAACCGCCTGACGTCCTCGACGGGTACCGAGTCCAGGTGACCGCCGGTTCCCAAGAAGATCGAGACCACCTGCTCCTCAACTGGCATGGGCTGGTACTGCCGTTGCTTGAGCAATTCGACCAGCCGTTCACCGCGCTCCAGTTGCGCCTTGGACGTGGCGTCAAGGTCCGAAGCGAAGGCCGCGAACGACTCCAATTCGCGGTACTGCGACAAGTCCAGGCGCAATGAGCCGGCCACCTCCTTCATGGCCTTGATCTGCGCCGCACCACCCACCCGGGACACCGAGACACCGACGTTGATGGCCGGCCGGACACCTTGGTTGAACAGGTCGGACTCAAGGAAGCACTGCCCGTCGGTAATCGAGATGACGTTCGTCGGGATGTAGGCCGAAATATCGTTGGCTTTGGTCTCGATGACGGGCAGACCGGTCAGCGAGCCGCCACCGAGGTCCTCGGAGAGCTTGGCGCAACGCTCCAGCAGCCGCGAGTGCAAGTAGAAAACATCACCCGGGTAGGCCTCACGGCCGGGCGGGCGGCGCAGCAACAGCGAGATTGCGCGGTACGCCTCGGCCTGCTTGCTCAAGTCGTCAAAGACGATCAACACATGCTTGCCCTCGTACATCCAGTGCTGAGCAATCGCCGAACCGGTATACGGCGCAAGCCATTTGAACCCTGCCGAGTCGGACGCCGGTGCCGCCACAATAGTGGTGTAGTCCATCGCGCCGCCCTCGTCCAGCACTCGGCGGACGGATGCGATCGTGGTGCCCTTCTGGCCGATTGCGACGTACACGCAGCGCACCTGCTTGCGCTCGTCGCCCGTCTCCCAGTTCTGGCGCTGGTTAAGGATGGTGTCGACGCACACCGCCGTCTTGCCGGTCTTGCGGTCGCCGATGATCAGCTGCCGCTGGCCTCGGCCGATCGGGGTCATCGCGTCGATGGCCTTAATCCCGGTCTGCAACGGCTCTTTCACGCTTTGGCGCTGCACCACGGAGGGCGCCTGAATCTCGAGGGCGCGCCGCGTGTCGGTGTCGATGTCGCCCTGCCCGTCGATCGGCTGCCCCAGGGGGTTGACCACCCGCCCCAAGAACGCGTCGCCGACGGGGACCGACAACACTTCGCCAGTGCGCTTGACCTGCTGACCTTCTTCAATTTTCTCGAAATCACCCAGGATCACCGCGCCCACGCTGTGCTCGTCGAGGTTGAGCGCGACGCCCAGGACTCCGCCTGGGAACTCGAGCAGCTCTTGGGTCATCACGGACGGCAAACCCTCGACGTGAGCGATGCCGTCTCCGGCGTCGACGACGGTACCGATCTCCTCGCGGGATGTGTCGGAGGTAAAGGAGCCTACGTACTCCTCGATTGCGCTCTGGATGTCATCAGCGGAGATTGTCAACTCGGCCATGGCTTTTCGTCTTCCTACTTGATCTTCGTTCGCAAGGGTTGTGGTCGTGTGTTCAGTCGGGTAGCTGGGCTTTGGCCGCGTCCAGACGAGACGCGAGCGTACCGTCGATCACCTCGTCAGCCACAGCGATTTGCAACCCACCCAGCAGCTCGGTGTCGATCTGCAGGTGCACCGTCACCGGATGACCGTAGATGCGGGCGAGCACTTCGGTCAGGCGAGTTCGCTGAGCATCGCTGAGTTCGGCGGCCGCACGGACCTGCGCGACGACTTCGCCGCGGCGCGCCACTGCAACTTCTGCCAGAAACTTCAGTGCCTCCTCGGCCGGCTCGCCTCTCAACAGCTCGACAGTCTGGGCCAGCAATGCGTTCGTAATCCTGTTGCTTCTGCCGCTCGCGCTCTTGAGCACGTTGCGCAGCAACCCAATACGGCCTTCGGCCGGTAGTCCGTAATCGCCCAACAGGAGGGCAAGCCGTGGCTGCGCGTCCAGAATTCGGGAAAACCGGAAGAGCTGATCTTCGACCTCGTCGACCCGATCTTCGCGTTCGGCGACTTCCAATAACGCTTGCCGCGACACATGCTCGATGGCGTCAATCAGATCCGAGTTGGCAGACCACCGCTCTGAGACCGCAGCCCGCAGCACGTCGAGCGTGGCATCGCCAACCTTGCCGGATACGAGCCGCTCGATCAGCTGGATCCGCGGCGCGGCGTCTTCGGCCGGCACGGTGAGATAGCGGGTAACGACGATCTCACGGTGCAGCATGCCAGCCACCGACACCAACTCGGCGGAAAGCTTCTCCAGTGCTTGACCATCGAGGTCCTTGGCAATGGTGTTGAATCGATCCGTCAGGTTGCCCAGAGCCTGCCGACTGGCCGAGCGCATCTTCGCCAGAAGTGGATAGTCCACCTCGGCCGAGGCCGGCGCCATGTCGTCGAGCTCGTCCAGGAAACGATCGACGGTCGCCGATTGCTGTTCTGGGTCGTTCACGTAGGCACGCACCAATTCGCCTGCTTGGCGGACAGATTCGTGGCCGAGCTCTAGGCGCAGCTGCCGGACCAGCTGGGTCCGCAAAAGTTCGGCCTGGCGGCCACCTTGCGACTTGAGTCGGTCCGCCTCGACAACGGCTTGGGCCCGCATTTGTTCGGTAATACGCTCGGCGTCGCTCTGTGCTTCTTCGACCAGCCGTTTCGCCTCCGACTCAGCTTCCTCGACGGCCTTGCTGTGGGCGTGATTCGCATCCTTCAGCCGATCCGCCGCGGCCGCCGAATCCTTCAACTGTTGGCGCACCGCCTCTTGGCGAGCGGTCATCATCCGGCGCACCGGCGGCACCACATAGCGCCACACCAGCAACACGATGGCCGCGAATCCGATCAACTGCCCAATAAAAGTCGACATCGATAGTTACCTTGTCGCAGCAGACGTGGTGACGTCGACGCCGAGGATTCGACTGGCCAGGGTCGACGACATGCTCCCGACGTTGGCGCGCAGATCCAGTTCCACTGCGTCCCTCTCGCGCTTCAATTGTTCGGCAGCCATTTGCAACGTCGACATCACTTGTCGCTCAGCTTCGGCGCGCGCGTCTTCGATGACCTTACGGCCCTCCGATCGGGCATTGTCGCGAAACGCCCCCGCCTGAACGCGGCCTTCCTTCATAGCTTCTTCGTAATCGGCCCGGGCAGCTTCGAACTGCTCGGACGACTTCTTGTTGTCGGCCGCGGTCTTAGCGACCATGGCGTCGCGCTCGCGCAACACCTTCATGACCGGCGGCACAACCCAGGTGCCGATGATGCCGAGCACGACCAGGAAGATGGCCAGCACGAAGAAGAAAGTGCCGTTGGGGACGAGAAAGTTGTTTCCCCCCGCCACCACCTGGCTTGATGCCAGAACGCTCAGGCTTGCGTCACCCATCACAGCGAACTAGGTGCCGACGGGTGTAGCGAAGACGAACAGCGCCATGAAGGCCAGGTTGATGAAGTAGGCCGCCTCAACCAGACCGACGGTGATGAAGAACGGCGTAAACAGCCGGCCTTGTGCCTCGGGTTGCCGGGCGATACCGGAAACCAGTGCGTTACCGGCAATGCCGTCACCGATACCGGCACCGATCGCGCCGCCGCCCATGATGAGTCCACCGCCGATGAGTGCAGCGGCAGCGACTTGGGGGTCCAGGGCCATTCTTTTCCTCCTTTTAACTGGTAGTGATCTACCAGGCTCCTGTAATGGGGTGTGGCTCAAACCAATTCATGATGATCTCAGTCATGGTCTTCCTCGATCTCCATGGACTGACTGAAGTACAAGATGGTCAGAATCGAAAAGATGAAGGCTTGGATCGCCCCGACGAACAGGTCGAAGGCCTTCCAGATGGCGTTGGGCGCCCACATGATGTACGGCGGGAACAGCGCGATCAGCGCGACCAGGATGCCGCCGGCGAAGATGTTGCCGAAAAGTCGGAGCGACAACGAGATCGGCTTGGCGAGTTCCTCGACGAGGTTGATCGGCGCCAGGAAAGCCACGTGACCCTTGAGCACGGCGAGCGGGTGTCCGATGATGCCGCGGCGCCAGATGCCCGCCACGTGATAGCAGACGAAGACGAACAGAGCCAGCGCCAGTACGTAGTTGATGTCCGCGGCCGCCGAGCTCAGCAGCTCCGTGGCGTGCCCCTTGGCGTCGGTGTATTGCAGCGGCAGCACCGAAAGCCAGTTGGAGATCAGGATAAACACGAAGATGGTGACGGCCAGCGGCAACACGAAGGGCGCGATCCGCATCCCGACCGCGCTCTCGATCTGATCGCGCATCTGGACGGTGATGGCCTCCCAGAACAGCTGAACGCCACTCGGGACGCCGGTGGAGGTGATCTTCGCGCGCAGGAAGAAGGCCAGCGCGAGCACGATCAACGCGGCGATCCCGGTCGACATGATGGTGTCGGTGTTGACAGTCAAGCCAAGCCACGTGGCGTGCTTGTGCTCGCCGACCTCGATGGCGGATTCGGCCAGGAAGGTCATGTCAGTCATCGCCGGTGGTCCTCTCCTCTGTTCCTTCCGAGGCCCCGAGTTGGTCGGCGGGCGCGAATCCCTCGCCAGAGCGCAGCTTCTTCCACACCGGCAGCGCGGTCGATGCGACCAGCAGCACCTGGAAAAGCGCCAGCCCGAACACCACACCCAGTCCCTCGGGCCGGAATGTGAACGCGATGATCAACCCGACGACGGTGATGATCGCCAAGCGCACCGCGGAGTTGAGAGCCATCGAGCTTTTCGCCGGATGCTCTTTCGCGGTAATCGAATTAACGGAGCGCTGCACCAGAACGGCATTGAGCAAACCCAGCAGCAGACCGATTCCGAAAAACATCCCGACTTTCGGGTGGCCCGCCCAGACGGCGGCGATCACCGCTACCGCAGTGATCCCGAGACTGATCAGGAAGAGACGAATGGGGCGGAAAGCAACAGAGGGAAACACCAACGGCGCATCCTGCGCTGGTGTCGTCACTGCAGCACCTCAATCCCGGGTTGTTGGAACAGGGACCCCTCCGACCGACTGATCGGTGGTCCGCCGAGCGTATCGCACGTCACAGTGGAATCACCCAAGGGGTATCTCCCGACATGAGTCCTCAACCAGCGCCACCGAATTGATCTCCGATGGACCGGCAACCTGCACGGCTTTTTGGGGTTCTACCTGCACCGTACCATATGACGAACCTCACTACTACTTGCTGTCGTAGCCCTCGTCTTCGTAATCGTCGCGGCGGCGCATGAGTGGGATCGCCGTGGCGATGCCGGCGACCACGATCGCGCCCAGCATCACCGCGCCCGTGTCGCGAGGGTCGAAGAAGATGGTGCTCGCCGCACCGAACGCGACAATGCCCACCCACAGATAAATCAACAGCACCACTCGTCGATGCGAATGACCGATCTGCAGCAACCGGTGATGCAGGTGCATCTTGTCGGGACTGAATGCGCTGCGGCCCGCCCGGGTGCGGCGCACGATCGCCAGCAGCAGATCGAGCATCGGCACGAACATGACCGCCACCACCAAAAGAAACGGTGACAACAGGGCAAACACATCGCGCGCACCGTAGGCGCTTTGCGAGACCGGGCCCGCCGCGGTCGTGGAGGCCGCCGCGAGCATCAACCCGATCAGCATCGAACCGGAATCGCCCATGAAGATCTTGGCGCGGTGGAAGTTGTGCGGCAGGAATCCCAGACAAGCCCCGGCGAGCACCACCGAAATGACGGCGGGCGGATAGAAAAGCACATCGCCGCCATGGTCTCGGAGCAGACCGATCGAGAAAATGCAGATGGCCAGCGCGGTGATCAGACCGAGTCCTGCGGCCAGCCCGTCGAGCCCGTCGACGAAGTTCATCGCGTTGACGATCGACACCGTCAGCGCCAGCGTGAGCAGGATCGAAGACGCCTGGTCGAGCACGATGGTGCCGACACCGCCAATCGGGATGTAGAGCACGCTCCAGGCGACGCCCATGGTGACCAGCACGCTGGCGGCGGTGATCTGACCGGCGAATTTCGTCAAAGCGTCCAGGCCCCAACGGTCGTCGATGAGGCCGATGCCCATGATCACCGCGCCCGCCACCAACACCGCGGGCATGCCGGTGGAGTAGACGAACCCGCGCGTGAGGGCCGGAAGCTGGGAGGCGAGGAACACGGCGGTGATGACGCCGACGAACATCGCCAGCCCGCCCATCCGTGGAGTGGGGGTCACGTGCACGTCGCGCTCGCGCGGATAGGCGACCGCACCCAACCGGGTGGCCAGCACCCGTACCGGACCGGTCGCGAAGTAGGTGATGATCGCCGCGGTCAGTCCTACGAGGGCAAGCTCACGCAGCGGAACACCGGCGCCGCGGTCCCCTAAAGCGAGCAAGCCACTGGCAAGGTCGGCTACGTCGCTGGACACCTCGAGACCGTACTTCACCAACCTGAGGCCCCCACAATCACTCTGGATACGCCTAGGCGCTCAAGCTTTCGGGGTCCACCGCGAGCACTTCGGCGATCCGCTCGGCAGTCACCGGACCGGCGCGCAGGATGCGTGGCGCGGCGCCGGTCAGGTCGACGATCGTGGAGGCGGCACCCTGTTCGGACGGACCGGCGTCGAGATATACGTCCACGAGATCACCGAGTTGGTCGCGCGCCTCGTTGGCATTCACCGCAGGCGGACGACCCGAGACGTTCGCGCTGGACACCGCCATGGGCCCGACTTCGCGCAGCAGTTCGATGGCGACGGGATGCAGCGGCATCCGCAGCATCACCGTCCCGCGGGCATCGCCGAGATCCCATTGCAGTGAAGGCGCTTGTGCCACAACCAGGCTCAGCGCACCCGGCCAGAAGGCGCGAATCAGGTCGCGCGCCCCGTCGGGCATCGTGTACACCAGGCCCTCGATGGTGTGCCAGGAGCCGACCAGCACGCCGACCGGCATGTCTCGGCCGCGGCCCTTCGCCGACAGCAGCGCGGCGACAGCGGCGCTATTGAAGGCGTCGGCGCCGATGCCGTAGACGGTGTCCGTCGGCATCACCACCAGCCGGCCACCCTTGAGCGCCCCGGCCGCCGAGGCGATTCCGCGGAGGCGCTCGTCGGGATCGGCGCAGGCAAATAGCTCCGTCACGGGCGCCACTCCTCTTCATCGCTTCGCTCTGCATCGACGCGACGGGAGTCACGGGCGCCACTCTTGCGGGCCGTCACAAACCTTGGCCTGCCGGCCAAATCGTTGTGCGCCTGGACTTGTTCGAAAGACCCTGTGGCCATGATCAATTCGACCGTCTGCGACGACGTGGTGTCGTCGTGCTCGACGGCGAACAGTCCGCCCGACCGCAGCCAGCGCGCGGCGAGCCGGACGACGGGTTCGATCACCGTCATCCCGTCCGGTCCGCCGAATACCGCGTGCCGTGGATCATGTTGGGCGACTTCAGGTTCCAATACGGCATCGTCGGGAACGTAGGGCGGGTTGGCCACCACGAGATCGACCTGTCCATCCAACGGGTCGGGCGTCGACGCCAACTCGGCGACGTCTGCTCGCCGGAGTTCAACCACGGTTCTCTCGGTGTTGCGTCGCGCGTAGTCGAGCGCAAGGTCCGAGTCATCGATGCCGATGATCCGGGCCGTGGGGCAGTTGTGGGCCAACGCCACTGCCAGTGCACCGGATCCGGTGCACAGATCGACGATCACGGGACGCGGCCCCAGGTCTTGCTCGGTGGCCCAGGCCAGGACGGCCTCGGTCTCCGGACGCGGTATGAAAACGCCGGGCCCGACGTGCAGCAGCACCGGCCCGAATGCCGCCGTCCCGGTGAGATGCTGCAACGGCACCCGCCGCGAACGGGCGGCCACCACGTCGCGGTAACGCCCGAGAACGTCGTCCCCGGGTGGGTCGAGTAAGGCCAGCCGGCCGCGCTCGGCACCCGTCACATGAGCGGCGAGAAGTTCGGCGTCGGGGCGCGCGGAGTCGATTCCGGCTTCGGCAAGTGTCGCCGCAGCGGAGTCGATCGCGCGCCGCAGGGATGTCATACCTGTTGCAGCCTCGCTTGTTTGTCGGCCGCGCTCAGCGCGTCGAACAGCGCATCCAGATCGCCGTCGAGGACCTGATCGAGGTTGTGCGATTTGAAGTTGATCCGGTGATCGGCGATCCGGTTCTCCGGGAAGTTGTAGGTGCGGATGCGCTCGCTGCGGTCCACGGTCCGGATCTGGCTGGCCCGGTCAGCCGAAGCGTCGGCCTGCGCCTGCTCCTCGGCCAGTGCCTGCAGGCGCGCGGCCAGCACGAGCATGGCGCGGGCCTTGTTCTGCAGCTGCGACCGCTCGTTCTGGCAGGTGACGACGATTCCGGTGGGCAGGTGCGTGATTCGCACCGCCGAGTCAGTGGTGTTGACACCCTGGCCGCCCTTGCCCGACGAGCGGTACACATCGATGCGCAGGTCCGACTCGTCGATCTGCACCTCGGCGACTTCCTCGGGCTCGGGGTAGACGAGCACGCCCGCGGCCGAAGTATGTACTCGCCCTTGGGATTCCGTCACCGGGACGCGCTGCACGCGGTGCACGCCACCTTCGAACTTCATCCGAGACCACACGCCGTCGGCCGAGTCGCCCTTGCTGGCGATGGACAGCGTCGCGTCCTTGTAACCGCCCAGATCCGAGGTGGTTTCGTCCAGCACCGTGACCGTCCAGCCATGCCGCTCGGCGTAGCGGATGTACATCCTGGCCAGGTCGGCCGCGAACAGTGCCGACTCTTCGCCGCCCTCGCCCGACTTCACTTCGAGCACGATGTCATCGGCGTCGTGCGGATCGCGCGGCGCCAGCATGTCGGTGAGCTGGGTGTCCAGCTCGGCAACCCGCGCCTGAAGTTCGGGGACCTCATCGGCGAACGACGCGTCGTCGGCGGCCAGTTCACGTGCGGTTTCCAGGTCGTCGCGGGCCGACTCCAGCTTGCGGTAGGTGGCAACGATGGGGGCCAATCGGGCGAACCGGCGGCCGACCTTTCGCGCCTCGGCCGCATTGCCGTGCAATTCGGGATCCGCCAACCGGTTCTCGAGTTCGGCGTGTTCGGCTACCAGCACATCAATCGTCTGTACCGGCTGCGTCATGTCTCACCTCCTGCCCGTTGCTCATTGCCCACAAACGCGAACCGACGCCCGGCCTGTGCATGTGCAAGCACAGTTCGGGCGTCGGCGACGCAGCTATTTGTCGGTCTTGTCCGCCTCGGCGGCGGCACCTTTCCGCTTGCCGTAACGCTTCTCGAAGCGAGCAACCCGGCCGCCGCTGTCCAGGATCTTCTGCTTGCCGGTGTAGAACGGGTGGCACTGCGAGCAGACCTCGACGACGATGTGGCCGCCCTCCTTGGTGCTGCGCGTCGTGAAGCTGTTGCCACAACCGCAGAGCACCGTGGTCTCGCCGTAGGCGGGATGGATATCAGTCTTCATGCTGTCCTCTTCGATCTTGTGTCGCCCGCGCCCGGTTTTGGATCCGGCGTCGAGCGTGATTGCAGAACCTCAAGCGATTCTGGCGAGTCGAGCGTCGATTATGCCAGGTCAACCGCTACCACCCCAAACACCGAGATGCGCCCCGGCATTCCCGGCGCGCTAGGACCCGGCCGAGTACGCCCTGGCTTGCGCAGCACGCGTCCACAGCACACCGCCGCCAGGCGTTGTGCCGCGTGCCGTCAGCTCCCGTTTGAGGATCTTGTTGGTGGCCGTGGTCGGGAGCCGATCGGTGATCCAGACGTAGCGGGGCCAGGCCTTAGGCGACAAATCGGCCTGGTCAGCGAGGAAACGCTCGAATTCCTCGGGCGTCAACTCGGAGTTGTCGACCAAAACGACCGCGGCCATCACCTGGTCACCCACGTGCTCGTCGGGCACCGCGTAGACCGCCACCTGGCTGATCGCGCCCAGCCGCTGCAGGATCCTTTCGATAGGCGCGGTGGTCATGTTCTCCCCGTCGACCCGGAGCCAGTCGCCGCTGCGGCCCGCGAAGTAGATCCAGCCGTCGGCGTCCCGGTAGGCCAGGTCGCCCGACCAGAACATGCCATGCCTGAGCCGGGCATCGGTGGCCTGCGGGTCGTTGTAGTAGCCGGCGAACTGTCCCGCGCCGGTGGTGTTGACCAACTCCCCTATCGCTTCGTCCGCGTTGGTGAGGGCGCCGTCGTCGTCGAAGATCGCTGGCGGGCATTCGGCCACGGTGTCGGCGTTGTAGACGCTGACGCCGGGAAAGCCCCGACCCAGTGACCCGGGTGGGCAGCCATCCTCCCGGGTGATGATGATCGCGCCCTCGGTCGATC
>NZ_JAFAUS010000181.1 GCF_019243155.1 Mycobacterium sp. | reverse complement strand
CAACCTCGAGCCGTTCCACGGCGAAGACGGTGCGACCTACGAGTTCGAGAACAAGGTCACCGGTGGCCGCATCCCGCGGGAGTACATCCCATCGGTCGACGCCGGTGCGCAAGACGCCATGCAATACGGCGTGCTGGCCGGCTACCCACTGGTCAACCTGAAGGTCACCCTGCTCGACGGAGCCTTCCACGAGGTCGACTCGTCGGAGATGGCGTTCAAGATCGCCGGTTCCCAGGTGCTGAAAAAGGCTGCGCAGCAAGCGCAACCGGTCATCCTGGAACCGATCATGGCAGTCGAGGTCACCACGCCCGAGGACTACATGGGCGACGTGATCGGCGACCTGAACTCCCGCCGTGGCCAGATCCAGGCCATGGAGGAGCGGAGCGGTGCACGCGTCGTTCGGGCGCACGTGCCGCTGTCGGAGATGTTCGGCTACGTCGGCGACCTGCGGTCCAAGACTCAAGGCCGGGCGAACTACTCCATGGTGTTCGACTCGTATGCCGAAGTGCCGGCGAATGTCTCGAAGGAGATCATCGCGAAGGCGACGGGCGAGTGAGTGTCAACTCACGAGCTCGGAGCCGAGCAATCTGCCGAAGCGAAGGCGACGGGTGAGTAAACACCGCCCCGGAGTAACCTGGCCCGGTCACTAACCGCGGCACAACTGAAAACACCAACACTGCTTTTATAAGCACCAACAAGTCCAGGAGGACACAGAAGTGGCGAAGGCGAAGTTCGAGCGGACGAAGCCGCACGTCAACATCGGGACCATCGGTCACGTTGACCACGGCAAGACCACCCTGACCGCGGCTATCACCAAGGTTCTGCACGACAAGTACCCGGCGTTGAACGAGTCGCGTGCATTCGACCAGATCGACAACGCGCCTGAGGAGCGTCAGCGCGGTATCACGATCAACATCTCCCACGTGGAGTACCAGACCGAGAAGCGCCACTACGCGCACGTCGACGCGCCTGGCCACGCGGACTACATCAAGAACATGATCACCGGTGCCGCCCAGATGGACGGCGCGATCCTGGTGGTCGCCGCCACGGACGGCCCGATGCCGCAGACCCGTGAGCACGTGCTGCTGGCCCGTCAGGTCGGCGTGCCCTACATCCTGGTCGCGCTGAACAAGGCCGACATGGTCGACGACGAGGAGCTGCTCGAGCTCGTCGAGATGGAGGTCCGCGAACTGCTGGCCGCCCAGGAGTTCGACGAGGAGGCTCCGGTCATCCGGGTCTCGGCGCTGAAGGCGCTTGAGGGCGACGCCGAATGGGTCAAGTCCGTCGAGGACCTGATGGACGCCGTCGACGAGTCGATCCCGGACCCGGTCCGCGAGACCGACAAGCCGTTCCTGATGCCCGTCGAGGACGTCTTCACGATCACCGGTCGTGGCACCGTGGTCACCGGCCGTGTCGAGCGCGGCGTGATCAACGTGAACGAGGAAGTCGAGATCGTCGGCATCAAGCCGACCAGCACCAAGACCACGGTCACCGGTGTGGAGATGTTCCGCAAGCTGCTCGACCAGGGTCAGGCCGGCGACAACGTCGGACTGCTGCTGCGTGGTATCAAGCGTGAGGACGTCGAGCGCGGCCAGGTTGTGGTCAAGCCCGGCACCACCACGCCGCACACCGAGTTCGAGGGCAGCGTCTACATCCTGTCCAAGGACGAGGGCGGCCGGCACACGCCGTTCTTCAACAACTACCGCCCGCAGTTCTACTTCCGCACCACCGACGTGACCGGTGTGGTGACGCTGCCGGAGGGCACCGAGATGGTGATGCCCGGTGACAACACGAACATCTCGGTGAAGCTGATCCAGCCCGTCGCCATGGACGACGGTCTGCGGTTCGCGATCCGTGAGGGCGGCCGCACCGTCGGCGCCGGCCGGGTCGTCAAGATCATCAAGTAGTTTCCGCTTCAGCGATAAAGCCCGGGCTGCCGAATCAGGCAGTCCGGGCTTTATGCTTCGCGAACGCGCCGACTCAGCTAACATTTTCGTCATTGCGCGTCGGTGGCCCCGATGGTGGCCAGGGAGGTTCCCGTATGTCGTTCGTAAACGCGACACCGGAGTACATTTCCGCTGCAGCGACGGACTTGGCCAATATCGGGGCGATTATCACCTCGGCTAACACGGCGGCCTCGGTCCCCACGTCGAGCATGTTGGCGCCCGGCTCCGACGAGGTGTCGGCCAGCGTTGCGGCACTCTTCGGCGCGCACTCGCAGGTCTACCAGGCGCTGAGCATCCAGGCCGCCGCGTTTCACACCCAATTCGTGCAGCTGATGAACGGCGGCGCGGTGCAGTACGCCGCCACCGAGGCCGCCAACGTCGCGCCGCTGCAGACCATGGCCGCGGCGCCCGCTTCGATGGGCGCGCAGGTCCCGGCCGCGGCTGCGGGTCTACTGGGCGGCTCGGTTTCGGCCGCCCCGGCGGCGCCTCTGACATCGGCGGTCGCTTCGGCGTCCGCGGTCGCCCCGGCGCCGGCAGGTGCCGCGTCGATCGCGGCGGCTCCGGCATCGGCCACGCTCACCTCGACCGTCGCCCCGGTCGCCCCGACGCGAGCGGTGACGCCCGCCTACGCGGCAGCCACCACGGCGACGGCGCCGACGCCGACACCGGCCAGCACGATTTCGGCTCCGGCAGTGGAGGCCACTCCCGCCTCCACCATGCCGGTGTCGCCCGGCACCCCGGTGGTGGCCTCGCCCCACTCATCGGCGCCGGCTGCTCCCGCGGCGTCGTCGAAGAGCCAGGCGCCGCCGCCGGTTCGACTCAAGGTGGATTAGGCCCGGCACTCCCGGCGAGGCGAGGAGACGCACGTGTTGGCGCGCTACCTGAAGGCGCAGTTGGTGGTTCTGCTGTGCGGCGGCCTGGTCGGGCCGATTTTCCTGGTCGTGTACTTCGTCCTCGGGCTCGGCAGCCTGCTGCAGTGGATGCTCTACGTGGGTCTGCTCATCACCGTTGCCGACGTGGTGATCGCGATCGCGTTGGCCAACTACGGGGCGAAGTCGTCGGCGAAGAACGCGGAGCTCGAGCAGAACGGCGTGCTGGCGCTCGCGCAGATCACCGGCATCACCGAGACCGGCACGTGGGTCAACAACCAACAGGTCATCAAGGTGCACCTGCACATCTCCGGTCCCGGGTTGTTGCCGTTCGACAGTGAAGACCGGGTCATCGCCAGCGTCACCCGGCTCGGCAATCTCAACGCCCGCAAGGTCGTCGTCCTGGTCAACCCGACCACCGGCGAATACCGAATCGACTGGGAGCGAAGCGCTTTGGTCAACGGCCTGGTGCCCGCGCAGTTCACGGTGGCGGAAGACAACAAGACCTACGACCTCAGCGGGCAAGCCGGGCCGCTGATGGAGATCCTGCAGATCCTCAAGGCCAACGGCGTTCCGCTCAACCGCATGGTCGACATCCGGACGAACCCCGCGTTGCGCCAGCAGATTCAGGCGGTGGTGCGCCGCGCGGTCCAGAACCAGGCCCCCACCCCGCAGCCGGCACCCGCGGGCGGGCCGGCGCCGGTGGTCACCCCGCCGCAACCGTCGATCGCTCAGCGGCTGCAGGAATTGGAGACGTTACGGGCCGGCGGCGCGCTGACCGACGAGGAATACAACAGTCGCCGCGCCCAGATCATCGCCGAGATCTGATTCCGACGCCGAGCTAGAACACGTTTCAGTTTCGCTGCTAGCCTTGCTTGTCTATTTCGGTGATGGAAGGGGCGAAGGCGTGACTGGATCGCTGCAGGGACGGGTGGCGTTCATAACCGGCGCTGCCCGGGCCCAGGGACGGGCGCATGCGGTGCGGCTGGCCCGCGAGGGTGCCGACGTCATCGCGCTGGACATCTGCGCGTCCGCGTCCGACACGGTGACCTACACCCCGGCCACCCCCGAGGACCTCAACGAGACCGTGCGCCTCGTCGAAGCCGAGGGCCGCAAGATATTGGCCCGCCAGGCCGACATTCGCGACGACGCCGCGCTGAAGCAACTGGTGGCCGAGGGCGTCGAACAATTCGGCCGGCTCGACATCGTGGTGGCCAACGCGGGAGTGCTGAGCTGGGGTCGGGTTTGGGAGCTCACCGATGAGCAGTGGAACACCGTCATCGACATCAACCTGACCGGCACCTGGCGCACGCTGCGTGCCACCATTCCCGCGATGATCGAGGCGGGTAACGGCGGCTCCATCGTGGTCGTCAGCTCGTCGGCCGGAGTGAAAGCCACACCGGGCAACGGGCATTACTCGGCCAGCAAACACGGACTCACCGCGCTGACCAACACGCTCGCGATCGAGCTCGGCGAATTCGGTATCCGGGTCAACAGCATCCATCCGTATTCGATCGACACGCCGATGATCGAACCGGACGCGATGATGCAGATTTTTGCCAAGTACCCCAACTTCGTGCACAGCTTTCCCCCAATGCCGTTGCAGCCCAACGGCTTCATGTCGGCCGAGGAAGTATCGGACGTTGTCGTATGGCTTGCCGGCGACGGCGCGGGCACCGTGACGGGCACGCAGGTCCCGGTAGACAAGGGCGCCTTGAAGTACTGATTCGCGATCGTGTATGAACAGCACGTGACCGCTAGCGAACACGAGGACAAGGCCGGCCCGGGGTCGGACAAAGGGTCGGACAAAGGGATTGTGATCGTCGGCGGCGGCCTCGCGGCCGCCCGGACCGCCGAGCAATTGCGGCGGTCGGAGTACACCGGGCCGATCACGATCGTCAGTGACGAGGTGCATGTTCCCTACGACCGGCCACCGTTGTCCAAAGAGGTGTTGCGCAAAGAGGTCGACGACGTCGCCCTCAAACCGCGCGAGTGGTACGACGAGCAGAACATCACCCTGCGACTGGGTGCGGCCGCCACCGGCCTGGACACCGCCGCGCAGACGGTGACGCTGTCCGACGGAGCCGTGATCGGCTACGACGAACTGGTCATCGCGACCGGGCTGGTGCCGCGGCGCATTCCGGCCTTCCCGGATCTCGAGGGCATTCGGGTGCTCCGCTCGTTCGACGAGAGCATGGCGCTGCGCGAGCACGCAACGGCCGCGCAGCGCGCCGTTATCGTCGGGGCCGGCTTCATCGGGTGTGAGGTCGCCGCCAGCTTGCGCAGCCTTGGAGTGGAGGTGGTCCTCGTCGAGCCGCAGCCGACACCGCTGGCCGCGGTGCTCGGCGAGCAGATCGGCGAGTTGGTCGCGCGGCTGCACCGCGAGGAGGGCGTCGATGTCCGCCTCGGTGTCGGGGTGGCCGAGGTGCGCGGCGAAGGACACGTCGACACCGTGGTGCTGGACGACGGCACCGAGCTGCCGGCCGACGTGGTGGTCGTCGGGATCGGCTCGAAGCCCGCGACGGAGTGGCTCGCGGGCACCGGCATCGAGGTCGACAACGGCGTGATCTG
>NZ_JAFAUS010000260.1 GCF_019243155.1 Mycobacterium sp. | reverse complement strand
AATACGGGTTTCCGGCGGCCCTCTCGGCGATCCTGGTACCCACCGCGCCGACCGAAGGGTCTGGCCCCAGCAGCTCGCTGACCATTGCCGCGGTCTCGGAATCGCTTAGCGGCGCCAAGGCGATGCTCTGCGCACCGGGCAGTCGGCTCAACGCGCCCCGATAGTCGGGGCGGTAGCTGATCAGCACCAGCGAGTGCGTCTGCGGGATCACCGCGACAAACTCGGCAACCAGAGATTCGCTGGCCTCGTCGATCCAATGGACGTCCTCAACTACGTAGACCGCCGGGACTTCGCGGGCCAACGAGGCAGCGTTCACCAGCGCGGTCAACCGCCGCCGCCGAGCATCCGGATCTAGCTTGGCCAGCGCCACCTCAGGGTCGGCGATGCCCAGCAAGTCCTCCAACAGCAGCACGTCCTCCGGGTCGGCATCTCGGAATTGAGCCCGTACCGCCGTGCGGGCGGCCGAATTGTCGAGGCCTCGAACGCCGGTGACGGCACGTAGTAAGGCCGCCACGACGCGGAAGGGAACGTCGCTGGCGTGTGATTCGCAGAAGGCGGTAAACACCTCCACACGCCGGGCGGCCGCCGTCGCGGCAACCTCACGCACCAGACGACTCTTGCCAATTCCCGCAGGTCCCACCACGGCGACCACCGCACCGTGTCCGTCGGTGGCGCGGTCCAACAAGCCCCCGACCGCCGCCATCTCCCAGCGCCGGCCGACGAAACTCGACTCTGCACGCCGGGCGGCGCGATGCCCGTCGCTCAAGCCCAGCAGCCGGCGGGCGAGCACCGGTGTTTCGGCACCCTTGATCCGGACCAACTCCAAATCACCCAGATTCGCCGTGCCCTCGACCAGTCGTGCCGTCGACGCGCTGAGCATGACTTCGCCCGCCGGGGCCACCGACTCCATCCGCTGAGCCATCCCGACCTGTTCGCCCACTGTGCCGTAGCCGAATTGACCCGAAGCAAACCCGCCGGCGATCACCTCGCCGGAGTTGAGCCCGACCCGCAACTGCAGGTCGATACCGTCGTGCTCGAGCACATCGACGGCAAGCCGCCTGGCCTCCTCCTGAAGGTTCAAGGCCGCAAGACAACCCCGAACGGCGTGATCCTCCAACGCCACCGGGGCGCCGAACACTGCCATGATCCCGTCGCCGGTCCACTGGGCGACCGTGCTGCCGTATCGCCGCACCACGGCCGCGCAGCGGTCGGCGAGGTCGGCCATGATCTCGCGTAGACGTTCCGCACCCACCGCCGCGGCGATGTCCATCGAATGCACCACGTCGGCGAACAGAACTGTCACTTGCTTGTACTCGGCATGGGTGTCGCGCGGCGTGACTGCCGCACCGCATTCACTACAGAACTTCGAGTTCGGCGGCAGTTCGGCACCGCACGACCCGCAACCCAACGCTGCTGTCGTCACGTCACACGGCCTGCCCGCCGCCGTTGCACGTGTCTATCGTGTCACCGCTAACCAGCCCGCGTGTGCGATATCGCAATCGCGATCTACGTCGAACAGCGGGCACGTTGAGGGGTGCGATAAACGCCAACGTCTGCGGCGATCGCCGTAGGCTTTTCAGGTGCGCTTGCCGTGGCCGTTGATCGGCCGCTCGGACGAGACGGGAGCTATCGAGGCCGCCATCACGGCCTCGGATGTTTCCGGCGTCGTTGTCTACGGGTCGGCGGGTGTGGGTAAGAGCCGGATCGCCCGTGAGGCCTTGTCTGCAGCTGAGTCGCGGGGGTTCCAGTGCCGATGGGCGACCGGCACGTCTTCGGCGCGAGCGATTCCGCTGGGTGCTTTCACCGCGTGGGCGCCGTCGGGTATCACCGACACCGTTCAGTTGATTCGGGGAGTGATCGAGTCGCTTACGGCCGCTTCTTCGGGTGCCGCGGTGGTGGTCTGCGTCGATGACGTTCATCTGCTCGACGATCTGTCGATATTCGTTGTGCACCAGATCGTTCAGCGTGGCGCGGCAAAAGTGATTCTCACCCTTCGCGACGGCGAACCGATTGCCGTTGCCCTGCAAGAGATATGGCAGGCCGGCCGACTCGACCGGCTCGATCTGCAACCGCTGTCGCTCGATGGAACCACCGCGCTGCTGTCGGCAACTTTGGATGGAGTGGTGGATCCAGATGCCGCTCAGCGCCTGTGGAAGCTGACGCGCGGCAACCTTTTGTATCTGCGCAACATCGTGGAACAGGAGCTGGCCGACGGCCGAATCTTGCAACGGCACGGATGCTGGCGGTGGCTCGGTGATCCCGTCATGCCGCCCGGCCTCGTTGAGCTGATTGAATCTCGCATCGGAGAGTTGCCTGCGCAGGTTAGCGATGTGATCGATGCACTCGCTGTGGGCGAGCCCATCGAACTCGCCGCCCTGCAGCGCATCGCTGATCCCGCGGCGGTCGAGGAGGCCGACACCCGTGGCATCATCACGCTCGAACCCACTTCCCGCGGTGTAGAAGTGCGGGTGGCGCACCCCCTCTATGCTGAGGTGCGCCGCAGGCGCGCGGCACCCACCCGGATGCGGCGACTGCGCGGACTGGTCGCCGCCGAACTCGCCGCGGCTGATGACCGCGACGACATACAAGTCGTCGTGCGTCGCGCCGCGTTGAGTCTTGACTCCGATCTCATACCCGATGCCGACCTCCTCGTAAGAGCAGCCCACGGCGCCGTGTGGCTTGCGGATCTGGCGCTGGCCGATCGACTGGCGCAAGCGGCTATCCATGCCGGGGCCGGACCGGAATCGAAGTTGGTTCGCGCACACGCACTTTCATGGCTCGGTCGCGGCGAGGAGGCCGACGCAGTGCTCACTGAAATCCACAGCAGTGAGCTGACCGACGCCGACCACGCTAAATTCGCTTTCCTGCGGGCCAGCAACATGCTCTGGGCACTAGGCGAGCCCACGCGCGCGAAAGAAATCATCGACGAAGCCTCGCGCAACACATCACTACAGGCCCGCAGCTATACCGATGCCTTCCTCACGGTGTACTGGTTTGCGACGGACCAACCGGCTGCGGCGCTCCGGGCGTCCGAAAAGCTCGTGTTGGACGATCTGCCGCCCGTCGTTGGTGCCGAGATAGCTTGGGCGCTAACTGTCGTAGCCGCGGACGCGGGTTGCACGACCGACGCCGTCGCCGCGGCAGAGGCGGGCTACACCGTCGCGACGCGCTCATTCGACGCCCCGCACATGAGGTTCAACATCGCCGACGCACATGTCAGCGCGCTGCTGCTGGCCGGCCGAATTTCGGACGCGCTTGATGTGGCCGAGCGGGTGCGCCTGCAGGCGTTGAATCTTCCAGGGGCGGCTCAAGCACTCGGTGCTGCCGTAGCGGGTCAGTCCGCCCTTGGTGCCGGACACCTTCGTTCTGCGGATGCGTTGCTCGGACAGGCGATATTGGGACTGTCTGCCACCCATTCTTCGGGTTGGGGGTACCGCTATCACTTGCCGCGGGCGACCGTGCTGGCCATGCGTGGTTCGACGGTAGAGGCGGCTGCTGTGCTTGCCGCGCTTGACAAGCTGCGACGTCCTTTCCGGTCGCTGGACTATGAGATCGGCCTGGCCCAGGCGTGGGTGGCCGCGGGTGAGGGCGCGGTCAGTGAGGCGGTCGCGGTCTTGTTGTCAGCTGCGCAAAGGGCAGCTGACAAAGGGCAATTCGCAGCGGAAGTGATGTGTCGGCAGACCGCCACCCAGTTCGGGGACCGTTCGGGCGCCCTTCGGTTGCGTGAGCTGGCGGAAATCGTTGAGGGGCCCCGCGTCGGCGTGGCCGTACGGTTCGCCGAGGCTCTGCACGACGGCGATGCCCTCCAATTAGCCTCGACGTCAGAAGAATTCGAGCGACTGGGCGATCTTGTTGCCGCAGTTGATGCGGCCGCCCACGCCGCGATGGTCTATCGCGGGCAAGGCCTTCGGGGATCGGCGCTGGGTTGCTCGACACGTGCCGCCGCTCTGGCCGAACTATGTGGCGCCAGCACTCCGGCGCTTCGTCAAGCCGGCGAGCCCTTGCCGCTCACCGATCGGGAACGCGAAATCGCGATGCTGCTCGGTGAGGGATTGTCCAGTCGTGAAATTGCCGATCGACTGACGTTGTCCGTCCGCACTGTCGAAAGCCACGTCTATCGGGCGATGTCGAAGACCGGCACCACCACACGCGACGAACTCGCTGCGCTGCTGCCCCGCCGAGGGCCACGAAATAAGGCTAAGTAAGACCGCTTCGGGACCGGGCGGAATTGCAGTAGTGGGTTACTGGGCTCGGCATACCTCAGCGCGAGTGACTATTCGATCGCGGAACCAGATCCGAGACCGTGGCCATCTGTCCGCCATGACAGAAATGGAGAAACGACGATGATCGCTCCCCAGTCGATGACGATGAAGCCGGATGCGAATCATGATTTCGAGGGCGGCCTGGAATCCGCCGACGCGGTATCGCCCCTCGTTGACGAGTTGTTCGTGCGCCTCGGCACAGTGATCGACGGCCTCTGGAGTGTGGCGCGTGATGGCCGATTTTGGACACATGTGCTCCAGCACGGGTTCGACCGATCGCTCTACCGCTCGGTGATGGTTCAGATCTTTCACTACACCCGCCACAATTCGATCAACCAGGCGGTGGCCACGTTCGGGGCGGCGCCGGAACAAATCGGCCTGCTCCGATTCGCCTACACGCACGCGCGCGAAGAGTTGGGTCACGAGAAATTGGTGTTGCATGACCTGCGCGCAATTGGTCTGCTCGGATCGGACGAGACGATTGTCGATCCGCCTCTGCCGGCGACGGATGCGCTGATCAACTACCTCTACGGGGTCTCGCTTCGAGAGGGCCTCGTTGCGCGGTTGGGTTATTCGTATTGGGCCGAATCCGTCTATGTCCATATCGCACCACTCTTGGCGCGCGCACGTGGATCGCTGAATCTGACCGACCGCGAAATGGCTTTCTTCGTCGCCCATGCGGAGATCGATTCCAAGCACGCGGTAGAAGTCGAGCGCGCGATCCGGGGATCGGTGCGAACTCAGGCCGACGCGGACGCGGTCTTTCGTGTTGCGACAACGTCACTTTGGTTGACGGTGATGCTGATAGAGCAGGCTTTCGACGAATGGGCCCTGGACTGCTAGCCGAAACATCAACTGAGGCAACATATCATGACCGAACCCTTCCTTTCCGCTTGCGACCTCGAACTGATTCGCTGCAATACCAGAGCCGAACTCAGCTTGGCCCGGCAGTTTCGCAACGATGTCTTTATCGCCAAACGCGGCATTGAGTTTGATTCGGTGCAGGAGCGGCGACGGGATGTAGTAAGCCATGTGCTGTTGTTGACGCAGCACGGAAAGCCTTGTGCAACCGCCCGTGTTCAGCCCTATCCGACTACGGGCACGCTCGCCGAGATCGCTCCCAAGTTGCCCGGTTTTGGAGCAGATTCGGAGGTGGGCCGGATCGCCGCAACCAGGTCGACGGACTGCGCAGCGTATTCGTTGTTGTTGCTTGTGTTGGGTTCGATGTGGGTTTTAACGCACACGCCGCATCGCCGCTATGTCGCGTATTGCCATCCCAAACTGCTTCCGCTGTACGGGCTCATCGGTTCGCGTGATACCGGCATGAGCATCGAAGTTGCGGGGCGGTCACATACACACTGCGTCCTGGTGGGCGAGTATGAGAGCTGCGCCGAGGTTGGACTAGCGCGCCTTCGGGATGCCGGATTCACTGGACAGGATGCGGCAGCGGCAGTGCGATGGCATTGCGGCAACTTCTCGGACGGGCAGCGCGTCATGGAATCGGCCAGCTGATGGAGACTTCAGCAGTACTCGGCGCGCGAAGCGCGGCTCGCATCTTCGGGTTCATGACGGAGAGAAGGCTATGGCTCCTCGGCTTCTTAGCCGCCGGCGTCCTTGCTGGGCTGATAGGCATGTTCAACCTGCGCATCGACATGTCGTTTCGTCCGGTCTTCACCGGAAACCAACTAGAGCTGCAAAACACTCGGAGGTTCGAATCGATCTTCGGCATAGGAGGATTCAATGAACTGAGCGCCATCGTCGATGTCGGAAACGCCAAAGACCCCGATGCGCTGATGGCCGTCACGGAACTCGCCGACGAGCTCGGAAGGCTGCCTGATGAGGTGGACGTTCGGGATCCGCTCGCGTTCCCTTACGTTGACAGCCACGGCGCCCCTCATCCGTCGGGACTTCGCGCCGAACTTGCTACCGCGCGTTCTCAGCACGACCGTCAGGCAATGGTGGAGGAACTTGTAGATTCTCCACCGGCTCGCCGCATCGTGTTCGGCGACAGCAATCGTCGGTTGGCGGTCACCGCACAATTCCGGATTGCGACTTCGCAGTTTCGTGAATGGCATAAGGCGGACAAGCGCTTTCACGATGTGGTTCAGACGTGGTCTGCGCGACATGGGATCGCCGTGATGGTCACCGGGTATCCCGACGTGGAACAGGTGTACGCCCATGAGGTGCTGATCAGCGTGCTGCGAAGCATCGGCGTTTTAGTCGTCGCCATGCTGGTGGTGCTGTTCATCTATTTCCGGCGGGTCCGCGACGTGGTTGTCTGCCTGGCCGGGGTGACACTTGCCGTTCCGATCGTTCTTGGTGCCATGTATCTTCTCGGGCAGCCTTTTTCGATCGTGAACAGTCAAGTCTTGACGCTCGTGGTAATCGTGGGAATCGCCGAAGCGCTGCATCATCAGCAAGAATATCGACGACGCCGAGAGGCTGGCCGCGACCACGAAACCGCGAACCGCGAGGCGTTTTCGATCCTCGCGTGGCCCGCATTTATGACTGGGCTGGCGACCGTGGCGGGTTTTGCCGCGCTTCTGACGGCCGACATGGCGGCAATTTGGTCCTTCGGCTTGTGCACGAGTGTTGGCGTCATCGTTGTCTACTTGGTCAACTGGATCACCGTGCCGGCGCTCATCCACGTGCTATACCAAAGAGCCGATCTGGGCGAGGCTCCGGATAGGCGCTCGTGGACCATGCGCGTCCTGATGTGGAGTAACAGGCTCGCGCAGGGTCGGCCATGGGCCGTTGTGGTCACCTTTTTGGCGGTGACCGCGGGTGTGGGAGTCGTTGGCATATCGAATTTATCGGTGGATCAGAAGGTCAATGAAGAACTCCCCGCGGTGCATCCGTCGGTGATCGCACAGTCGGTGTACGAGCACGAGTTCACCGGATTCTTGGGACCAGACTTATGGATTCGGCCGCGGTCCAACACGCTGATCGGCCAAGACGGGCCATTGACCCGCTTGGTCAATCGGGTCTGCGACTTGCCGGACGTCCGATTCGTCGCCTCACCACTGGATCTCGTTCCTCAGCCCGCTTCTGTGGGCAGTCAACCGGGAAAGTACTGCCACCGCCGCGGCGGCGACGTGCGGCAGATGATCGCGGCGCGGTCCGGCGTCGCCGGACCGCAACCAGAACGACTTGCCGCGGCGCTCATCGACCAGACCGGCACTCAAGGTGCGATTCTGATTCGCGCCGGAGACATGGGCACCGCCAAATCCATATCATTCGCGCGTCAAATGCTCGCGATCGCGCGCGAGGAGATGCCCGATGCACAGATTGAACTGGTGGGGCAGTGGTGGCTAGCGCAGCAGGGGATGCGCAGCCTTTCGGTCGAAATGATGCTCTCAGCGGTGACGGCTCTGCTGCTCATCCTGCCGACCATGGCGTTCGCAATTCGCGACGGACGGCTGTTCTGCGCGTCGATCGTGCCTACGACGCTGCCCGTTGTCGCGGCGCTGGGCTTCATGGGGCTGGTTGGCATTACCGTGCGCATAGGTACGGCGATGATCCTCGCGATATCACTCGGCCTCGCCGCCGATGACACGGTGCACTTGTCGGTGCGGATCCGCGAGCGGATTTTGGCCGGTTGTGACGCAGGCAGCGCGGTGATCGCCGTGCTGCGGCGAACCGGACGTCCCGCCAGCTTCTCGTCGTATGTGCTTATCGTCGGCTTCGCCACGATGATCCTGAGTTCGTTGGTCGCCTTGCGGGAGATGGGCCTGGTGGCCGCGTTCACGATGGCGTACGTCTTGCTCAGCGACCTTCTGCTCGCTCCGGCGATTTTCCTCCTGCTGGCGCGCCGAGAGATGCGCGGGATGGCCCCATCCTGGGAAATCGGCGTCGCCGCGCAAAGTCTGCAGCCTGCGGCAGCGCAATGAAGGGACGGTTGAGATGCGACCCAGACACGTGGCAGACAACTCGAGCCTTCGGGAGAACCTTCTTCAGACGGTTCGCCGTCACCCTGAACGTCCGGCACTTACCTATCGGGTCAACCGGGGTTCGAGTCGGCCGGCCGGCAACTGGCACACGATTACCTGGCACGAATTCGGGCTGTTGGTCGTCGAGGTCGCCAACGAGATCGAGGAACTCTGCGAACCCGGTTGTACCGTCGCGGTATTGGCGGGCAACGATGCCCGCTATCCCATCCTGGAACAGGCTGTGATCGCAACGGGTCGCAAGCTCCAGCCCTTGTACACCTCGACGCCCAACGACGAGTTGATGCGTGCGATGAGTGTTACGGGCGCAAACGTTGTCGTTGTCGGCGATGACCAGGAGGCTCGTGCTCTCGAGTGTCCGTTGGCCGACGAAATGATGCGTGCAGCGGTCAGGGTTATTGGATTGAGTGCGCTTGTTCGATTGCCGTGCACGCCTGACAGGGCGGGCGGCCTGCTCCGCGCCGATACCGAACCGTTCGACACCGATCAGGTCAGAGCGCACTTGTCGAGATGGCCCGAGCGCCTCGAGACGGATGCCGTTCTCTATCTACAGAGCACAGGAACAACCGGTCCGGCCCACGTGATCGAGATATCGGAGAAAGCGATACTCGCTGCAATGCAGGCCCTTCCGGACGAACTCTTGAACGCGCACCCGACGGTGCTGTCGTTTCTACCTACCGGGCACATTTCAGAGCGTCTGCTTGTCGGGTACCTTTCGGTTGGTCTCGCCGCGCACACGTGGTTCGGAGGTGGCATCGAGACCCTCGGCGCCGACCTTTCGCATTGCAAGCCAAGTGTGTTTCTGGTGCCTCCCTTGGTTCTTGAGGCAATACGTAGCGAGGCGACAGCCGCGGCTTCGGCATCGCGGCTGGGCCGCTGGCTGCTCAAATCGGCGGCGGCAGACGCTGCCCGGAACGCCACACAGACTCTGACCGGCCCGATGAACCGAGGACTGCAAAGTCGACTCTTCGGCTGGCGACTACGCCGCAAGTGCGGATTGAATCGCGCCGACGTGGCGATCTCAGGAACGGCTCCGCTTTCCGCCGATGTGCATGCGTGGTGGGAAACTTTGGGCCTGCCACTGCGAAATGTCTACGGACAGACGGAGGTATCGGGTGCGACCTCGATGACCCGGCCCGTGGGCTCCGTCCGCGGCGGTGTCGGGTGTCCGCTGTCGTGGGTGGAGGTCAAAGTCGCAGACAACGGTGAACTGCTGGTGCGCAGCCCGTCCATGTTCACCCGTTATGTCGGGGATGAGCGCAGGACCGTAGACGCGTTCGAATCGGGGTGGTTCAAGACCGGCGACCGTGCACGATTAACGGGCAATGGAGAACTGGTCCTGCTCGGGCGTATCCAGTCGATCATCCCGACGCCCGGAGGAGGTGTTGCGGACCTCAACGACCTGACGCGTCGTGTCACATCAGCGCTCGGGGCCGCTGACGTCGCGTATTTCCGCGACCGGGCGGGCGTGCACGTGTATGTGGCCGTGCACCCCGACGGGGTTCCCCGGCACTCGCTGATGGACCAGGGCATCCTCGACCCGATCCCGATCTCCGACCCGTTGACCGACATCCTGCAGTCGCAACTGCGATCGTTTCCCGGGCGAGATGCTATCGCCGGATTTGGGTTGTTCCGCGGCGCCTTCGGCTTCAGGGACGGCGAAGTGGGGCCGACCGGGAAGGCGCGCGGCTGGCGCATCCATCAGCTCCACGGCGCTCAGCACGTTCGGCTGGAAAGGTTTGATCGAAGCTAGAACCTCAGCAGTGCGGCGCCCAGCACCTCTGGTTCGGGCAGTACGTCGCACGCGCCAGGTCAACCATGGATGCGACATCGCCGAACCCGACACTTCTCGGGTCCAAATTGGCGTGCACGTGCTGGGCGATCTGGGTCGGCGTCCAGCCCCACCCCAGGTCATCGCAGATCAGGAGACCCATCCCGATGAGGGCGGCGTCATGGTCTGGCGGCCAGGTGAAGCCGATCGCGCGCAATTGAGCGAGGTACCCGTCATTGATGGGGTCGGCAGACGCGACCGGGGCGCCGGCGATCAGGGCGCCAGCCGCAACGAGTAGGGCCAGCCAACGGGGTGAGCGCATGCGCCACACCTCCATTCTTCGTCGTGGTGAGGTGTCGACAGTGTGTGCCTCTAAAGCGGCACATATGTGACGAATCGGCGAAAGCTGGGGAAATGCACCAGTTTCCGGATGGCTGCGACTCCGCCCGAGCAAGGCCGCCAACGACTTGCGCTGCGCGGTGGAGTTTGCTGCCGTAGCCTTATCCGCATCGTGTCCGACATCGGCGTGCGGCACTCGAAAGGCCCTGATCTGCAGGGGGAACATTTGATCCAGAGACCCGGCCCGATTTTCTCGGCGGTAGCTGCCGGACTAGCCGCCGCCGTCATCGCGGCTGGCGGCGGCGCTCCTCAGGACCCGCCGACGTGCGGCAGAATCACGGCCAAGTGGCAAGGAGTGTGGATCTTCACGCCCGACTGCCCGACCGCGCCGGCACAGCCGCCCGCAAATCCCGCACCCGTTGAGCCACCGAACCCGGCACCGGTAGCGCCGCCACCGTAATTCCTTGCGGCACAACACAATACCGGAGGGCGGCGCCCGGCAATCGACGCAGGAACCGTTGCCTGATCGCTCCGATTAGGTCAGCATAGCCGTATGAGTAAGGTTACCCTAACTACGGTGCTGCCGATCCCGGCTGCGACTGCGTCCGCGTTGGCCCGCAAGCCCGAGTTGATGCGGTATGTCCTGAGTCCGGTGTTGAAGGTTTACCGCCTCGATGTCCCGGAGCGCATCGAGGTGGGGACGCAAGGGCAGGCGCGATTCTGGTGGTTCGGCGTGCTGCCCGCCTGGACGCACCACCTCACGATCAAAAAGCTCGAGCCGAATGAGATCTACACCAACGAGCACGGCGGGCCCGTGCATACCTGGAATCACCGCCTGACGTTCGAACCCATCGACGAGCACAGCTGCCGCTACACCGACGAGATAGAGACCGACGAGGGCGTGAGTGGGCTGATGACCCGCATCTTTGTCAGGCTGATGTTTCGCCACCGGCACCGGCGCTGGCGCACGATCGCCGCGATCCTGCGATGAACGGCCCGCGAAGACTCAACCCGAGAGACAATCGGTGTGCAACTGGCCCCGCACTAGGACGGTGAACGATGGTCAACTCCGAAGGTATCGGCACGCTGAAACTCGAATGCCCGCAAAGCCATCCGGTCGGCAAGATCCTCAAGGAAGCCCCACACCAGGCGGTTCAATACGACCCGGGGGCCCAGGTCGGGCCGCGGCGGTTCTGGCCCGATGAAGAAGACCAACCGGAATTCAAGACGAGCTGCCGGTTCTGCGACAAGCCGGTCGCGGGTGCCACCACGTTGTTGCAGACCAAGTTGTCCGAACTGATCAACGACGCGGCCGAGACCGTGAGCACGACGACGCTGGCGTACGTGTAGCCGACCCGTCCGAATACTGTAAGAGCTACAGTACGTTCTTGCGGCGCGAGGCATCCGCGCGGCGCCGACCTGAGAGGAGCCCTGTGGCGCAGACGCCCCCGACACCACGCCCGCCCGACGGCGATTGGCTAGGCACCCCGTACCTGAGATTCGAGCGGCAGGGCCCGATCGCGGTGTGCACCATCGACCGCCCGGAAGCCCGCAACGCCCTGACGCCGGCGATGTACTTCGGAATCCGTTGCGCGGTCGGACGTCTCAACGAGGACCGGGACCTCGCCGGGTTGCTGATCACCGGAACCGGCGACGTCTTCGCCCCGGGTGGCGACATGGGCGGCGGGGGAGCGACCGACAACTGGATCACCTTCGGCTCGGCTCTGGGCATGGACGTCACGCCGTTCGACGCGGTGCGGACCTCGGGCAAGCCCATTGTCTCCGCCGTCAATGGACTGTGTCAGGGCGGCGGCATGCAGATCGCCCTGTGTAGCGATCTGTCGGTGGTCAGTGAGCGCGCGACCTTCCGCGTGCCGGAGTTGTTCCGCGGCTACGCCGACACCTATTACAGCCAGATGCTGGTGCGGCTGATCGGCCCGGTGCGCACCCGCGACCTGATGTTCACGGGGCGGGTGCTCACCGCTATCGAAGCCCTCGACTGGGGTCTGGTGACCCGGGTGGTGCCCCACGAGACTCTGCTCGACGACGCGAAAGAGCTACTCGCGCAGGCTTGCCGGACCGCGCCACGTGCCCGCGGCGTCATCAAGTCCAGCATCGACAACTACCTCGGTCTGTATGACCGCATCGGCATGACCGCGAGCCTGAGCGACGCGGAGGCCATGGACGGCTTCCGTGCCTTCAAGGAGCGGCGCTCGCCGGATTGGGTTCATCCGGAGCTGCGTGCGGAGGGCCGGCTCTAAAGCTCAACCGATATCGATCCACTCGCCCGGGGCGGCAACGCGCAACCGGTCGCCGATGCCGGCCTGATCGAACGCGGCGACGAATTCGTCGATGCCCTCTTTGAAATGGGCCCAGCCGGCAACGTGGGCCGGTATCACGACGTTTGCGCCGAGGATCTCCGCGGCGGCTGCGGCCCGCTCCGAGGTCAGGGTCAACGGTCGACCGCCCTCCTTGGCCGGCACGCTCGCCGCCCCCGCGAAGAGGACCGCGACATCGATCTGGCCGACCCTATCGGCGATGTCCTTGACCGCGCTCATCGAGGCGTTGTCGCCGCTGAGATACACGGTGGGCACGCCGGGCCCGGACAGCACGAAACCCGTTACCTCGCAGTTGATGTGGCCGCTGTCGTCGCGTTGCCCGTCGGCGGGGCCATGCACCGCCGGAACGGCTTGCGCGGCAAGGGGTCCGGACCCGCCGGGCAGGTCATACGACTCCCACGGCGGCACTGCAACCGCCGGCGGTCCCAATCGAGTCGCGCCACCAGGATGGGTGAGGACAAGCGGGGAGGCCAGCGCCATCCGGCGGCCCTCGTCGTCCAGGTTGTCGGCATGCTGATCGTGGCTTATCAATACCGCGTCCACCGGTCCCAGCGCCTCGGCGCTCACCGCGGGCCCGGTCAGTTTGGTCAGGTAATAATGCGCACCCGGCGGGTCGAAGGTCGGGTCCATGACGATCCTGCGGCCGGCGATGTCGACGACCGTCGTCGGACCGCCCAACACGCTGATCGCGCAGTCGCGCCGCTGTGCGTTCACGCTGGCGATCATATTCCGCGCGATCGGTCTCGCCAATAGGGTTCGCGCAGCTCGGTTTTGAGGATCTTTCCGCTCGCATTGCGGGGCAGTGATTCCACGAAGTCGACGGTCCGCGGACACTTGTAACCGGCCAGATGCTGCCGGCAGAACTCGATGACGTCGGCGGGGTCGAGCTCGGTGGTGGCCACCACGATCGCCTTGACGGATTCGCCCCAGAAGTCGTCGGGCACGCCGATCACGGCGGCGTCGGCGATATCGGGATGCTCGATGAGCGCGCTTTCCACCTCGGGTCCATAGACGTTCTCGCCGCCGGTGATGATCATGTCCTTCAGCCGGTCTTCGATGTAGACGTAGCCCTCGGCGTCCAGTCGTCCGACGTCTCCGGTGCGCACCCAGTCGTCGGCGGTGATCGTCTCGGCCGTCGCCTCCGGTCGGTTCAGGTAGCCGCTCATGTTCTGGTTACTCCGTACCCAGATCTCGCCTGGCTCGGCGACGGGGATCTCGGCGCCCGTTTCCGGGTCGACGATTCGAATCTCGGTGCCCAGCACGGACTTTCCGGCCGACAGTTGCAACTCGGGCCGAGCCGCGTC
>NZ_JAFAUS010000175.1 GCF_019243155.1 Mycobacterium sp. | reverse complement strand
GCCACGACGACGCGCTCGCGCGCCTCCCACATGTCGGTGATCTTGTTTTCGGCGCGATATTTCACCAGCGCCGTGTCGACCTGGTCGGCCAACCACAGCAGTGCCAATTCCCTTAGCGCAGTGAGGTTGCCGCGGCGGAAGTAATTGGACAGCGCCGCGTCGATGCGTTCTGGCGCATAGACGTTTCCGTGTGAAAGCCTGCGGCGCAATGCTTCTGGTGTGATGTCGATCAGCTCGACTTGCGCCGCCTGCCGGACGATGGAATCCGGAATCGTCTCTTTCTGTTCGATGCCGGTGATTTGGGCGACGACGTCGTTGAGGCTTTCCAGATGCTGGACGTTGACGGTGGAGATCACCGTGATCCCGGCATCGAGCAGCTCCTCGACATCCTGCCATCGTTTGGCGTTCTTGCTGCCCGGCGTGTTGGTGTGCGCGAGCTCGTCGACGAGGACGACTTGCGGGTGGCGCTCGAGGACCGCCGGCACGTCGAGTTCGGCGAATGTGCCGCCGCGATATTCGACGTAGTGCGGCGGAATGAACTCGATGCCCTCAAGCAACTCAGCGGTTTTCGACCTGCCATGGGTCTCGACCACGCCCGCGACCACGTCGGTTCCGCGCTCCAGCCGGCGATGCGCCTCGCCGAGCATCGCGTAGGTCTTGCCGACACCCGGAGCCGCACCAAGGTAGATGCGCAGCTCTCCCCGCTTGGGATGGTGGTCGCGGAGGCTGACGTCGGTCACGTCAACCATCATCCCCCTAACGGGTTAGCTCGAGACCGGGTATTGGTGGTCGAGTTGCATGTTGAGTTGCAGTACGTTGACCGTCGGTTCGCCGAGGAAGCCGAGGTCGCGGCCACTGCGGTACTGAGCCAGGACGGCGCGGATCTGATCCGGGCTGACGTGCCTCGCCTTGGCCACCCTGTTGACCTGAATGTCCGCATACGCTGCGGAGATGTCCGGGTCGAGGCCACTGCCGCTGGCAGTGACGGCGTCGGTCGGTACGGCCGGGTTGGCGGGTGCGGCGCCGCGAATCGGCACGATCTGGCCGATCGAATAGTCGTCGCCGTACTTGGCGCACTCGACCCGTACGCCCTCGAAGAGCGTGAGGAACGGCGTCGGTGTCGTCTGGCACGGTTCGTTGACGCTGACCACCTTGGTGGGATGGATGACGTTTCCGCGCGAGTCGCGCGGGCCGATCACCGAGAGCACCGCCCCGACACCGCCGCCCGTGCAGAACGGACGCGACCCGTCCACACCCTCGAGCTGCCCCACCGCGGAACTCCGCGTGCACACCGTCGTCAGCAGGCTCGGCTTGAAACCCGCGTCCGAGGCGGACTTGCCGGCCGTCAGCTGCGCCGGATCGGCGGCCGTGTCGAGGATGCTTTCCGGGCCGAGGTTGCTCCCGCCCGATGCCGTCGGGTCGTAGCCGTTGCCCGCCGCCGACGGGCGGCTCTGGAAGTACTTCGCAATTGCGTTGCCGTCCTTGTCGGTGAACAGCTGACCGATCAGGCGACTGCCGACCGGCTTTCCGTTGGCCGTGAGGATCGAGCCCTCGGCCTTGTCATGTAGCCCGGGCAGCTGTGCGACAAGCCATATGAACAGCGGATAGGCGAGACCGGTGATCACTGTCAGCACGAGCAGCGCGCGGAAAGCCGCCCAGTGCATGCGAATGAAGCTCGAAAAAATCATGTCAGGACATCCCTGGGACGAATTGGACGATCAGGTCGATGAGCTTGATTCCGATGAACGGGGCGACGATGCCGCCGAGTCCGTAGATGTAGAGGTTGCGGCTCAACAGTTTTGAGGCACTGCTCGGTGTGTAGCGCACCCCGCGAAGCGAGAGCGGGATCAGTGCCACGATGACGAGCGCATTGAAGATGACCGCGGACAGGATCGCCGACTGCGGACTGTGCAGCCGCATGATGTTGATCAGGTCCAGGCCGGGGAACAGCGCGACGAACATCGCCGGGATGATCGCGAAGTACTTCGCGATGTCGTTGGCGATCGAGAAGGTGGTCAGCGCACCCCGAGTGATCAGCAACTGCTTTCCGATCTCCACGATTTCGATCAGCTTGGTGGGGTCGGAGTCGAGGTCGACCATGTTGCCGGCCTCTTTGGCGGCCGACGTGCCGGTGTTCATGGCGACGCCGACGTCGGCCTGAGCCAGGGCGGGCGCGTCGTTGGTGCCGTCGCCGGTCATCGCGACCAGCTTGCCGCCCTCCTGCTCACGCTTGATCAGCGCGAGCTTGTCCTCCGGAGTGGCTTCGGCGAGGAAGTCGTCGACACCGGCCTCGTCGGCAATCGCCTTGGCGGTCAACGGGTTGTCGCCGGTGATCATCACCGTCCGGATGCCCATCTTGCGCATCTCGTCGAATCGCTCCCGCATGCCCTGCTTGACGACGTCCTTGAGGTGGATGACACCCAGCACCGACGCATCACCGTTGAGGTTCTCCCCGACGACCAGCGGCGTCCCGCCGGCGGCGGAGATGCCGTCGACGATCTCGCCGAGCTGGTGGGGAACCTTGCCTCCTTGGCTGCGAACCCATTCGGCGACCGAGTTGGCCGCGCCCTTGCGCAGCAGGTGCCCATCCAGGTCGACACCCGACATCCGGGTGGTGGCGGAGAACTCCACCCAGTGGGCGTGCGAGAGCTCGCCGGGAGTGCGGGCGCGCAGCCCGAAGTGCCGCTTGGCGAAGACGACGATCGAACGACCTTCAGGCGTTTCGTCGGCGAGGCTGGAAAGCTGTGCGGCGTCGGCCAATTGCTCGGAGGTCACTCCGTCCAGGGGGACGAACGCGGCCGCCTGTCGGTTGCCGAGTGTGATGGTGCCCGTCTTGTCGAGCAGCAGCGTGTTGACGTCGCCCGCGGCTTCGACCGCGCGCCCGGACATCGCGAGCACGTTGCGCTGCACCAGCCGGTCCATGCCGGCGATGCCGATGGCCGACAACAGCGCACCGATCGTCGTAGGAATCAAGCACACCAGTAGTGAGACCATCACGATGCCGGTGACACCGTTTGTGTTGAGCGCCTGAGTATCCGGCACGCCGGGGTTGTTGACCTTGGAGTAGATCGCCAGCGGCTGCAGGGTCGCGACGGCGAAGACGAAGATGATCGTCAACGCGGCCAGCAAGATGTTCAGCGCGATCTCGTTGGGGGTTTTCTGCCGGTTGGCACCTTCGACCAACGCAATCATCCGGTCGATGAAGCTCTCCCCGGGCTTCTGGGTGATCTGCACGACGATCTGGTCGCTCAGCACGGTGGTGCCGCCGGTGACCGCCGAACGGTCACCGCCGGATTCGCGGATCACCGGTGCCGACTCACCCGTGATGGCCGATTCGTCCACCGAGGCAATGCCTTCCACCACGTCGCCGTCACCCGGAATCACCTGGCCGGCCTCGACCACGACGATGTCGCCCTG
>NZ_JAFAUS010000446.1 GCF_019243155.1 Mycobacterium sp. | reverse complement strand
TCCGGCATAAGCAAGGGACGATAGCAGCCGTCGCCCTACGAAGCTCAAACCGCCAATTGTCAGTGCCCTTCGCTACGGTTCTGAATCGCAGCCGGGCCAGCGCGGACGGCCGCACAGGAGCGGCTCACGGATTACGTCGAATTCACGGCCAATTCTCATCTTCGTGGGTGGTTTGGTCTCAGGATTTGGCGGGCATTCTGGAATCACAATCCGATAACCGCTGTTGTAGCAATTTGCAGGTGGTGCCGAGAGGAGCTGACGATCGTGGCGAATACCCAAGGAGCGACGGTTATTTTCCTTCAGTCTCATCCGGCATGGATAGCCGCCCAGCGTCACGAACGCGAACGTAAAGAAGCGATGCGCCGTCATCCGTCTTTGCGCGCTCGCCAGCGGGCCGCTGCCGGTGGTAGCGCCGTCGTGCCGCTCGTCCGGCATTTCAAGCTGTACTCCAGCACCGACACCCCGGCCTGACTTCCTCTGGAATTGCGGTAATCCGCCAGTTTCTGCCCAACGCCAAGTCGCGGGGTTCGAAAACAACCCGGTAACTGAGCACGCGGTATTTATCGCGACACCACTCACACTTGGCCTCGAGCCACTCGCCAAACTTCGGCGAATTTTCTGCTGCCCATTTACATCAATCCCGACCACTACTACCGTGTGTAGTAGTCGTACGTTGGGAGACGCAGATGTCGAACAATTGGGATCCGATCAGAGCGCATCGCCGACTCGTCGTGGCGACAATCGCGTTTGCCGCCGCCTTCACCCTCCACGGGGTCGATCACCTTCGGCGCGGGATGCACGCGTCGCCCCCGGCGGTCATGATCGGCGGCTATATCCAAGGCTTGTTTGTGGTGCTTGCGGTCGTGCTCGTAGTGCGCCATCGCCCGCGCGCGCCCGAGATCGCGTCGGCCGTGGGCCTCGGGAGTGCGGCCCTGTTCACTTACGCGCACGTGCTGCCCTGTTTCCTGCCGGCCTTGCAAGACAGCTTCACTTCGGGACCGCGGATCAATGTCACCTGGTTTTCTTGGCTCACGGCGGTCGGCGAAATCGGGACAGGGCTCATACTCGGCTATGTCGGCGCGAAAGCGCGGCGGCGACCGGCGAACATGTCGGCATAATTCGTTTGTGCCGAGCCGTGCAGAGGCATGGCCCCTGCCACCCCGGCCCAGCCGCACCACGAGTTTGTGTCCACCCGGCTCACGTTCGCGGTGTGCTCGAAGCGATCGCCACTCGCGACAGGCGAGGACGCATTGAGCCGGTATGCCGGCTGTGACCGCCCGTGCATCACGCTTGCGTCAGTCTCGCCCAGACGTCGCGGCGCCGATGTCGAGCACACCGCCTCCTTCGGGGTCGTCCACCTCGACGATCGGGTCGTCGGTGTCGTCGAATTCCAACCGCAGCGCCCGCGACATGATCGCGTGCATCACGTACATCGTGGTGGTGTAGGTGAATTCAAGGATCTCTTGGTCGCTGAAGACCCCCCGCAGTTGATCGAACAGCCGCTCGGGAACCCGCCCCTGTTGCCCCGCAAGGCAATCCGCGTAGGCGAGCAATAGCCGCTCGGTGTGATCGAAGCAGTCGGCGGTCTGCCACGACGGGATTGCTTTGATCTTCTGCTCCGACAGCCCGGCCGAACGGCATGCCTTGCAATGTTGGGAGAAGACGAACTGGCTGCCGACCACCCAGCCCGCACGGATCTGTCCCAACTCGCGGTAATCGGCCCGGATGCTCACCTCTTCGCGGTACAGGCGAAAGCCTCGCACGGCATGGCGCAGGGCGGCAGGGGAGTGCGCCATCACCGTCACCAGTTGCCGGGCGTACCGCCGACGGCGCCCGGTTCTGCCACCGGATCACGGTCGCCGAACATAAAGTCGTACATGTTCAGTGTGAATTGATCGCTGACCTCGTCCCGGGGGATCTGCTTGAGACGTGGCATTAGTATCCTCCTGGCTGACGACATGGACTGGCGGGGTTGAGGATTGCATTCAATACCAGGCCTCGCGGCGGGGTCAACGCTGTTCTCAGACCTCAGATCACATCCGATTGCCTGCACTTTGCCGATTCACGGCCGGAGGCCGGACAGCACCATGGCGGCGAAGGCATCACCGATCTCGGTCAGCGAGTTGCGTCCGCCGGGGACGTACCAGCGGTGAATCCAATTGTGCATCCCAAGCACACCCAGCATCACCAGCCGCGGGTCCAGATCCGAGCGGAAAATACCGGTAGAGATACCCTCTTCAATGATGGCGAGCAGCGTCTTGCCGTAGGTATCGGCGTTGGTGACGATGCCCTGCGCCCCAGGAATGGTTGCAATGTGCTGACTTTCGGCAAACAACAGCAAGAGTTCCGGGCGAGCAACGAGATCTTCGATGAATGCCTGTAGGGCACGGCGCAACTTCTCGTCGGCCGGCACGTCGGACTCGAAGGCCTCGCGGCAATGACCGGTCATGTCGTAGGCCGGCTGCTCGATGAGCGCGACGAGCAGTTCCTCTTTGGTACCGACGTAGTAATAGAGGGAGGCTCGATTGATGCCCACCTCAACAGCGACGTCCTCCAGTCGCGCCCGTCCGAACCCCTCACGACGGAACACCTCCGCAGCACCTTTGAGGATGGTCTGCCACCGTTCGTTGGACGCGCGGCGGTCCGCCTTTCGCCGCTCGTGTCGGCGACGCGCGTTGTCGCTCTGCTGACGTGCGGCTGGAATGGTCGGCCTCCTCGTATCTCACTGTCGCGCTGTCAACGTACGCCAGCAAGCAAGCCTGAAGCGTCTGGCCAAGAAGCGTGACTACGAGCCCCAGGATGGCCGCGATCAAAAAGCCTACGAGGACGCGGGCCAGCAGATGCCGAGGACCTCAACCCCACCAACCTGCGCTGAGAATCGTCCAAAGCGCTCCCGACCATGACTCGATCCGCGAATCCGCTAGCGGATGCGCTATCGAATCCGAAATTCACCTCATGGTCTTGACGGAACAGTCAGATCTTGCCGGCGACGAAGTCGGCGGCCTGATTGGCCATGCCCGCATCGATGTAGGCGCTGGCGAGGTGTTGCGGCCAGTTCTCTTTCCAGGTGTTCGGGTCGGCCGGGTTGCAGATGGGATCGGCACCGTGACACAACTCGATCGTCCGGTCGTTGTAGGTGGGGTTGAAGTTCGTGATCGGGCCCACCCACTGGCTTCCGTTGCCGAACAACGCGACGGCCGCGATGTGCTGATCCATGCCCGGCGGCAGCGGGCTGTCGAAGCCGAACGCACCGATGGGCGCCGCGAGCACCACATCGGTGACCGCGGCACCCAGCGAGTAGCCGCCCAGCACCAGCCGGGTGTCCGGGCAGTTGTTGGCCATGTCCTGGATGTGGTGGCTCATGTCGTTGGCGCCGATGTCGACCTCTGTATCGGCGGGGTACTGCACGGCGTAGACGCCGATGTTCTTCGAGGCCTTGGACCGGAGGTCACTGATGAAGGCGTTACCGAGCACGCCCGGTCCCGCCGATTCATACCGGCCGCGGGCGAAGACGACCTGCACCGGTGGGCAGTTCGCGGCCGCGGCGCGCGGCATCCCGAACGACGGAACCACTGCGGGCACCGTAAGCGCGGCCGCGGCAACGACCGCCGCGATACCGATATCAACTAGGTTGCGGACACGCACGCCAAGATAGTAATTCCATCGCGCCGCGGCCGCTTGCTGGAGAGGAAAACAGTCACCATCGACCACGCTGACGGCGCCGTCGGTCGAACCGATAGGTTCGCACCTGTGAGTCACACCGACGTCAATTCCACGCAGCGATTGTTTGCGCTGGCCGAAGAGGTCCAGGGTTTCATGCCGGCCGACGAGGGGCGGGCGTTGTACGACGCCGCGCTGCGCTATCTCGACGGCGGCGTCGGCGTCGAGATCGGCACCTACTGCGGCAAGTCCACCCTGTTGCTGGGCGCCGCGGCGCAGCAGACCGCCGGCGTGCTCTACACGATCGACCACCACCACGGCTCCGAGGAGCATCAGGCGGGCTGGGAGTACCACGACGCGTCGTTGGTCGACGAGGTCACGGGGCTGTTCGACACGCTGCCGACGTTTCGCCGCGCGCTTGATGCCGCCGGGCTCGACGACCATGTCGTCGCGGTCGTCGGCAAGTCGCCGATCGTGGCGCGGGGCTGGCGATCACCGTTGCGGTTTCTGTTCATCGACGGCGGCCACAGCGAGGCCGCCGCGAACGAGGACTTCGACGGGTGGGCCAAGTGGGTGGCCGTCGGCGGGGCGCTCGTCATCCACGATGTGTTTCCCGATCCCAACGACGGCGGGCGGCCTCCGTACTACATCTATTGCCGCGCAATCGAATCCGGTCAGTTCCGCGAAGTGTCGGCCATCGGATCGCTACGGGTGCTGGAACGGACCGGCGGTCAGCCGGGGGAGCGGATCTAGCTCGAACACCGCGGTCACCGACCGGGGATGACGACACACTCGCAATCGAAGTCGGTCTGCAGGCCCGTCGGCAGCTCGTCGCCGCGGAAAATCCCCGCGGCCGCAGTGGTGTTCGACAGCGCATCCGCCGCCAGGATCATCGCCGCACCCGTCCAGGTGGTGCGCTCCTCGGGCCAGCGTTTCCCGTCCGCGAAGACCAGGCCCGTCCAGTAGGAGCCGTCCTCTTCGCGCAGGTGCTGCATCGCGGCGAACTGCCGGTGCGCGGCCGACCGCTGGCCGAGCGCATCCAGCGCCATCACCAGCTCGCACGTTTCGGCACCGGTCACCCACGGCCGATCGTCCACGCAACGAATGCCCAGGCCGTCGACCACAAAGTCGTCCCAGCGCTGCTTGATTCGGGTTTCCGCCGCCGGGCCCCGCAGAGCACTGCCGAGGATGGGGTAGTACCAGTCCATCGAATAGCGGTCTTTCTCGGTGAACCCGTCCGGATGCGCGGTGATCGCGTGGCCCAATCGGCCCGCCGCGAGTTCCCATTCCGGCTGAGGATCATTCACCAGCGCGGCGAGCGCCAGGGCGCACCGGATGCTGTGGTAGATGCTCGCGCAACCGGTCAGCAACGCTTCCGGCAGCGGGCCTGCTGTGCTTCGGGCCCAACAGATCTCGCCGTATCCGATCTGCAGGTCGATGACGAAGTCGATCGCATCGCGCACCACCGGCCACATCTCGACGGCGAACAATTCGTCGCCGGTGACCAATACGTGGTGCCACACGCCGGTGGCGATGTAAGCGCAGAAGTTGCTGTCGCTGTTGGCGTCCTCGACGGTTCCGGCGCGGAACTGGATGGGCCAGGAACCGTCGGGCCGCTGGGTGCGGCGACTCCAGTCGAACGCGGCGCGTGCGGGCTCCAGGAGCCCGGCGGTGGTGAGCGCCATCGCGCACTCCACGTGGTCCCAGGGATCGGTATGGCCCCCTTCGAACCAGGGGATGGCTCCTGAGGATTCCTGCGCGGCGGCGATGGAGAGCGCGGTCTGCCGGCATTGCCCCGGGGACAGCACACCCGGAACCGCGGGCGGATCAGACCGATGCAATGGAATATCCCACCGTCGATTGGCTTTTCGCGGGCTGGCGCTTGACGAAGTACATCGCCACGCTCTTGCCCACCACCGGGTTGAGCAGGGCCTCGGCCAGCTGCGTCACCTTGGGTCGCTGCATCAGGTCCCACACCAGGAGCTTGTGGTACGCGGTCACCGCGCGGTGATCGGTATTCGACACGCCCACAGCGCATTTCAGCCACCAGAACGGGGAGTGCAGCGCATGAGCATGGTGGGTGTGTGTCAATTCCGTTCCACCGCCGACGATCTTGCCGCGCAGTTCGCTCGCGCGGTAGATGCGGACGTGGCCGCCCTCGTTACTGTGGTATTCGTCGGACAGCAGCCAACAAACCCGCTCCGGCAGCCAGCGCGGCACGCTGACCGCCAGCGTTCCACCGACTTTGAGCACCCTGATCAACTCGACGATGGCGGCGTCGTCGCTGGGTATGTGTTCGAGGATCTCCGAGGCTATGACGCAGTCGAATGTCTCGTCGGCGTACGGCAACTTCAGCGCGTCACCGACGACGACCTTCGCGGACGCTTCCGCGGGCGCCTCACCCGTCTCGCCCATGGCGCGCAGGATGGTGTCCACGGAACGCAGTTCCGACTCATCGCGGTCGAAGGCGACCACGTCGGCCCCGCGCCGATACGCCTCGAATGCGTGCCGGCCGGCTCCGCATCCGACGTCAATGACCTTGCTGGACGGCCCAATCCGAAGCCGATCGAAATCGACCGTCAGCACTGGGTTGCGCCCTGCGCGCTCCGCGCGATCGCGCGTTCGTAAACGTGCACGGTTTGCGCGGCCACGGCTTCCCAGCTGAACACGTTGACTGCGCGCTCTCGCCCCGCCTTGCCCAGGCTGCGGCGCTTTTCCGGCGAGTCCAACAGCTCACCGAGCGCGCGAGTCAGCGCATCGACGTCAGCGGGCGGGACGAGCTCGGCGCACGCGCCGTCGGTCCCGAGGACCTCGGGCAGCGCCCCCACCCGGCTGGCGACGATCGGGGTTCCGCTGGCCATCGCCTCGACCGCGGGCAGCGAAAATCCCTCGTAAAGCGAGGGGATGCAGGCGACCTCGGCGGAGGCCAGCAACGCGCCCAGCTCGGCATCGGAGAGCCCACTGGTGACATGGACGATGTCCGAGATTCCAAGTTCGGCAATGAGTTTGTGGGTGGGTCCGTTGGGTTCCACCTTGGCGACGAGCCGCAGCTCGAGATCCCGGACGGTGCGCAGCCTGGCGACGGCCTGAAGCAGGGTGCGGACGCCCTTCAGCGGTGTGTCGGCGCTGGCGATCGCGATGACCCGACCGGGCTGCCGGGGCTGCGGTCCCGGTTTGAACAGCTCGGTGTTGACGCCGAGCGGGACGACGTTGAGTTGCTCGGCCGAGACACCGAAGTCGCTGATGATGTCCGCGGCCGACGACGACGAGACCGTCAACAGATCGGGAATCTGACGTGCCACCTGTTGCTGCATGGCGAGGAAGCCATACCAGCGGTGCACCAACGGTTTTCGCCACCATCGGGCGGCGGCGATGTCGAGAATCCGGTCGCGGGTGATCGGGTGATGCACGGTGGCCACCACCGGCAGCCCGGCCTCGGCGATCGTCAGCAGTCCGGTTCCCAGACTTTGGTTGTCGTGCACGACGTCGAAATCCGCGGCCCGCTCGGCCAGCAATCGCGCGGCCCGCATCGTGAACGTCCGCGGTTCGGGGAAGCCGGCGCTCCAGGTCGTGAGCAGCTCCAGCAGGTCGATCGAATTGCGGATCTCGCTCGGGCGCGGCACCCGGAACGGGTCGGGTTCCCGGTACAGATCCAGGCTCGGCACCTCGGTCAGGCGCACCCGCGGATCCAGCAGGTCGGGGTAGGGCTGCCCGGAGAACACCTCGACGTCATGACCGAGCTCCACCAGACCGTGGCTGAGATGGCGCACGTAGACGCCCTGTCCGCCGCAATGGGTCTTACTACGGTAGGACAGCAGGGCAATTCGCATACTCAACTCTTCTTTGCTGGAAAATGACCGCGGAATGGCGCCGAATCCATCGCGATCAACGGACTCCCGAACTCCGTGACAGCAAACTGGACATGTGTCCAGACTATAGTTCGACGACCTAATCGAGCGCAACGAGCGTGGATTCCACCGTCTCGGGTGTAGACGGTCCCCCGGATGTCCGGCACGCAAAGATCATGCCACTTGCGTGTGGCCGCGATCTTGCCGACCGGTTGGTCCGTGACGTCCACTGATCCAGCGCGGGCAGACGGGGCACCAGATGGTGGTTGCCGGTGCCACGTTCTGGCGTTTTGTTACCATCGCGCGGTGCAGGATTCGGCTGCGCCGGGTGCAAGCGGCGGTCGGCAATCGCTTTCACGACGCGACGTCCTGAAATATGCCGCCTCGCCGATTCTGCTGAGCCTGGGCACGCTCGGCGCCCCGATCGAATCCCCGAAAGCGTCGGCTGCGGGCATGCGGCTCATCGACTTTGCTGAGCGCAGAATCGCGCCCGGCGAGATCAAGTCGGCAGGCTATGACGGCGTGGTGAATTACGTGTCGCAGTCCCGGCCGGGCGCGAACTTCGAAGCCAAGCCGATCACCCGGGACTACGCCGACTCCCTGCGCGCCGCGGGCCTGCACATCGTGAGCAACTTCCAGTACGGCAAGCCCGGCTGGCCCGACCCGTCCGACTTCACCCGCGGGTTCGACGGCGGCGTGGCGGACGCGCACACGGCCCTGCAGTTGCACAACGCGGCTGGTGGCACGAACTCCGCTCCCATCTTCTTCAGCGTCGATGACGACATCGACGAGAACACCTGGAATAGCCTTGCCGTGCAATGGTTTCGGGGTCTCAACTCCGCCCTGGGCGTGGACCGCACGGGGATCTACGGGCATTTCCGGGCGTGTGGGTGGGCCGTCAGGGACGGCGTCATCGGGCACTCGACAAGCGCGGGGTACCGGTGGGCGTGGCAGACCAGGTCGTGGTCGCACGGTGAGCGGGAATCGACGGCGGTGCTGTATCAAACGGTCGTCAACAGCCCGGGCAACCCCGGTCCACTGCTGGGCGGCATCAACGTCGACGTCGATGATGTCCTCGCCGCCGATTACGGCCAGTGGGATCTGGACCGCTGAGCGGGAAAAACAGCACCCCGCGAGCCGTGGCTCGCGGGGTGCCGCATCTAAAGAGGGCCGCTGTTACTTCAGGTCGAACCGGTCGTTGTTCATGACCTTGACCCACGCCGCGACGAAGTCCTCGACGAACTTCCCCTTGTTGTCATCCTGGGCGTAGACCTCCGCGACGGCGCGCAACACCGAGTTCGAGCCGAACACAAGGTCATTGGCGGTCGCCGTCCACTTCTGAGCGCCCGAAGACCGATCGTGGCCCACGTAGACGTTCTCCGCGGTCTCCGACACCTTCCACTCGGTGTTCATGTCGAGCAGGTTGACGAAGAAGTCCGTCGTCAACGCGCCCGGCTTGTCGGTGAACACACCGTGCTTGGTGCCGCCGTGGTTGGCACCCAGGGCGCGCAGGCCGCCGGTGAGCGCCGTCAACTCCGGAGCGCTCACACCCAGGGCGTATGCCCGCTCCAGGAACAACTGCTCCACCTGGGCCTTCTCGCCGGGACGGATGTAGTTGCGGAAGCCGTCGGCCCGCGGTTCGAGCACGGCGAACGACTCCACGTCGGTGTTCTCCTGCGAAGCGTCGGTACGCCCCGGCGCGAAGTGCACCGAGATCTCGTAGCCGGCGTCCTTCGCCGCCTTCTCCACCGCCGCGGACCCGGCCAGCACGATCACGTCGGCCAGCGAGATCTTCTTGCCACCGGACGCCGAGCTGTTGAAGTCCTGCTGGATCTTTTCCAGCACGGGCAGCACCTTGTCCAGCTCGGACGGCTCGTTGACCTCCCAGCTCTTCTGGGGCTCCAGGCGCAGGCGCCCACCATTCGCCCCACCGCGCTTGTCGGTGTTGCGGTAGCTGGCCGCCGCCGACCATGCCGTCTTGACCAACTGCGGGACGGACAGGCCGGACTCGAGCACTTTCTTCTTCAGGCCCGCGACGTCCTTCTCGTCGACCAGGTTGTGGTCGACCTCCGGAACCGGGTCCTGCCACAGCTGAGGCTCGGGAATCCACGGTCCGAGGAAGCGCGAAATCGGGCCCATGTCGCGGTGCAGCAGCTTGTACCACGCCTTGGCGAAGGCCTCAGACAGCTCCTCGGGGTGCTCCAGCCAGCGCTTGGTGATCTCGCGGTAGATCGGGTCCTCACGCAACGAAATGTCGGTGACCAGCATGGTCGGGGCGCGCCCCGGGCCGCCGAACGGATCGGGGATGGTGCCCGCGCCGGCGCCGTCCTTGGTCGTGAACTGCCAGGCGCCCGCCGGGCTCTTGGTCAGCTCCCACTCGTAGCCGTACAGGTTCTCCAGGTAACCGTTGCCCCACTTGGTGGGTGTAGAGGTCCAGACGACCTCCAGGCCGCTGGTGATGGCGTCCTTGCCCTTGCCGCTGGCGTAGGAGCTCTTCCAGCCCAGCCCCTGCTGTTCGATCGGGGCGGCCTCCGGCTCGGGACCGACCAGGTCGGCATCGCCGGCGCCGTGGGTCTTGCCGAAGCTGTGACCCCCGACGATGAGCGCAGCGGTCTCCTCGTCGTTCATCGCCATCCGGCCGAACGTCTCGCGGATGTCGACTGCCGCGGCGACCGGGTCCGGCTTGCCCTCCGGGCCCTCGGGGTTCACGTAGATCAGACCCATGGTGGTGGCGCCGTACGGTTCCGCGAGGTCACGCTTGCCGGAGTAGCGCTTGTTGGTGCCCAGCCATTCGTCTTCCTCGCCGAACAGGATCTCCTCGGGCTCCCAGACGTCCTCGCGGCCGAATGCGAAGCCGAAGGTCTGAAATCCCATCGACTCCAGTGCCACATTGCCGGCGAGCAGGATCAGGTCCGCCCAGGAGATCTTGTTGCCGTACTTCTTCTTGACCGGCCATAGCAGCCGGCGCGCCTTATCCAGGCTGGCGTTGTCCGGCCAGCTGTTGAGTGGGGCGAACCGCTGCAGGCCCTGACCGCCACCGCCACGGCCGTCATGGATGCGATAGGTGCCTGCGGCGTGCCAGCTCATGCGGATGAAGAAGCCGCCGTAGTGGCCGTAGTCGGCGGGCCACCAATCCTGCGACGTCGTCATCACCGAGACCAGGTCGGCCTTGAGGGCGTCGACATCGAGGCCGGAGAAGGCCTCCGCGTAGTCGAAGTCCTCACCGAGCGGGTTGGCCTGCGGCGCGTGCGGGTGCAACCTCGACACGTCGATCTGGTTGGGCCACCAGTCCTTATTGGTCAGGGGAGCGTCGCCCTTGGGCTGCGGCGTCGGGATGACCGGGTTTTCGCTTTCGCTGGCACTAGCCGACTTCGCCTCTGGCTGAGGCGGGCGGCTATGGGATGTATCTGATGACACAGCATTCCTTTCCGGGGTGGGTGAATCGGGCTGTGATCACGGCTGTGATCAGGAACCTGTCATCGAACATTCGGGGCACAGGCCCCAATAGATGACCTCGGCCTCGTCGAGGACGAAGCCATCCAGCACGTTGTTGTCATCCGACGGCATCAGACACGGCGCATCGCCAACCGCGCAGTCGATGTCGGCGATGACGCCGCAGGACCGGCACACGAGGTGGTGATGGTTGTCGCCGACCCGGGCCTCGTAGCGGGCTACCGACCCCAACGGCTGGATCCGCCGAACCAGACTGGCCGTGGTCAGCGCGTTGAGGACGTCGTACACGGCCTGCCGTGAAACGTCGGGCAGGCCAATCCGCACCGCCGAGAAGATCGTCTCGGTGTCGGCGTGGGGATGGGCGTCCACTGCCTGAAGTACGGCAACCCTTGGGCGGGTCACCCGCAGCTCGGCCATCCGCAACCTATCCGCGTAATCGGCCGTCGATGACACCGCACCAATATGACGCACTTATCTGGAACGAGTCAAGACTTTATTGTGAAGTGAGGCACAACGCCGCGTGACAAATGAGCTGAGTCACTCACGTGGGGCCGATTGCGCTGCCCTTACGCCATTGATCCCAGCTGAGCGACCAGTCGCCGTTCTGGGCCAGAGTCAACGGCGGCCCGCCGCTGTTTCGGACCTCCACCACGTCGCCGGATATCGAGAAGCCGTAGAACCATTTCGCGTTGTCGGCGTTGAGGTTCAAGCACCCGTGCGACGTGTCCCGATGGCCCTGAGCCCAGACGGTCGCATCAAGCTCGTGCAGGTATATGCCGTCCGTGCTGATCTTGGTGGCGTAGTTGATGGTCTCGCGATACCCGAGCCGGGAGTTCTTGGGCAGCCCGAAGGTCGAGGAGTCCATGATGACGGGGTTGCCCTTGTCCAGCACGGTGTAGATGCCCGACGGGGTCCACAGCGAGATGGCCTTGTCGCCGACTTTCTCGGTGCCGCCCATTCCCATGGACGTGGGCATCGTGCGCACCAGGTTTCCGTTGTCGTAGACGCTCACCTGGTGGGTGGCGTCGTCGGCGATGGATACGTGCGCGTCGCCGATCCGGAAGGCCACGTGGCTGTCTTCCTGCCCGAATAGGCCTTCTCCCAGCCCAACTCCGTAGATGTTGGCGTCGGCGGTGATCGTCGTGCCCGGCGCGTAGTAGCGCTCGGGGCGCCAGTGGGCGTTCTGATCATCGACCCAGAACCACGAACCCTGCACCTTCGGATTGGTGGTGACCTCCAGGCGTCGCTCGGCGGTGGCCCGGTCGCTGATCTTCTCGTCGAAGTGGGCCACGATGACCGTCCCGACACCGTAGGTCCCGCCATCTTGCAGGGTGGCCTCTGACGTGGTGGTGAACGAGACCTTGGTCTGGTTGGACGGGCGCAGGGTGGCAAACGACGAGACTTGGCTTGACGCAACGCCGTTGGGCCCACGGCTGGCGATCGTCAGCGTGTAGGTGCGCCCATACCCCAGGGGGACGATGGGCTTCCAGGCCGTGTTGTCCGGCGTCATGACGCCCTCGATGGATTTGCCGGCCTCGTTGACCATCCGGACGTCGGTCAGCGTCCCTTCATCGGCTTTGACCATTACCTTGGCGAGCGGGTCGACGTCCTGTGCGTCGGTGCCGGGTTCGACCGTGATGCGCGCCGGCCCAAGGACTTTCGTGGCGGCGGCGTGCTGAGCGCAGGCACCGCCAGGGCAATCCGACGACGGCACGAGTTGCGCGGCACCCACGACGCCGACGACGACGAAAACGGCAAGCAGAAACCGTCGGGGCCAACCGATCCCGAGGATCCGGCGGACGAGCTGATCACTGCTGTTGGACGTCATTAAGCTGCCGAATCCTTAGGTTCTGTTAATTCTGGCTCGAAGCCCTCGGGGATGACCAGCGACGGTGCTGGTGGTGAACATCAGGTATCCCGGAGAGTGCTTCTTCTAAACCGATCGACGCCACGGCCGGCGCGAGTGGGGACACCCTATCCGAGCCTGCGGAGAGATCATGGCGTCATGGCCGACGAACTCGACAGTCTTTATTTGGTGGACCCAAAGGATTTTACCGCGGAACGAACCAAATTAGTGGCCGCGGCGAGGCGCCGTGGCGACGACGCCGCGGCCAAGCGTATCTCCGCGGCCCGCAAACCGACGGCGGCTGCGTGGATCGCAAACCGGCTGGCACTTCGACACAAGGACACGAAACGTCGCCTGGCAGACCTGGGGGAGAAACTGCGTGTCGCGCATGCCGCGATGGACGGCGCGCGAATCCGCGATCTGTCCACCGAGCAACATCACCTCATCGGCGAGCTCACCCGAACCGCCTTCGACGCCGCCGACATGCGCACGCCGTCGTCGGCGGTGCGTGACGACCTGATCAGCACCCTGCAAGCCGCCATCGCCGACCCCGAGGTGCGAGCGCGGCTCGGGCGGCTGACCCGGCCCGAGCAATGGTCGGGCTTTGGCACCCCTGATGATGCCGCGCCGGTTACCCGGGCCGAGGGGACGGAAAAGGTGCGGCGGCAGCAGCGAGAAAAGGCTGCCGCCATCGCCGCCGCCGAACGCGCAAAAGCGAAGGCCGACGACGAATTGTCCAGGCGACAAGCCGAGCTCGACGCGGCCCACCTGCGACGTGACGAGGCGCTCGCGACGCTGAAGACGGCAGAGCGCCAATTCACCAAGGCCGGGGAAAAGTACGACGAGGCGCGAGCGGCGGCTCAGGCCGCCGCGCAATCGCTGCAGCAAGCCAAAGCGCGATAGCAGCGAGCGCGGCCAGCACCGTTGTTTTCCGGTGCCCACTCCGGGTATCAGCAGGCCGTGACTTCTTTGTGGATGGCCGACCGAGACGAGCAACCGTGGGCCGCAGGGCGCCTTGACGATGGACCCCGTTCCGCCGACGTGATCGTCGTCGGCGCCGGTATTACCGGACTGATGACCGCGGGCCTGCTGGCACGCGCCGGCAAAGACGTATTGCTGCTGGAGGCCCGCACGGTCGGAGCCTGCGCTACCGGAAATACCACCGCCAAGATCAGCCTGCTGCAGGGCAGCCATCTCTCGAAGATTCTGCCAAGGCACGGCAAGGATCTGGCCCGCGCTTACGTCGACGGCAACCGGGAGGGCCAGGACTGGGTGCTGGGCCACTGCGAGTCGCACGACATCCCGGTGCAGCGCGAGGACGCGTACACCTACGCCCAATCCGCGAAGGGAGTGCCGTCCGCGCGTCTCGAACTGAAAGCCTGCCGCGCGGTTGGTCTGCCCGCCGAATGGGACGACGACGCCGGCGTCCCGTTTCCGTACCACGGCGGAGTGCGGCTGCCCAACCAGGCGCAGTTCGATCCCATGCCGTTTCTCGACTCGCTGGCTACCGAGTTGCTCAACCGCGGTGGACGGCTGGTCGAGCACACTCGGGTTCGGCGCGTGTCTGTCGGCGGGAAGGGTGTGCGGGTACACGTCAACGACGCCACGCAGCAGGACGTCGAGCTCGAAGCCGGTCAGCTCGTTCTCGCCACCGGCATCCCCATCCTGGATCGCGGCGGTTATTTCGCTCGCGTGAAGCCAAGCCGGTCGTACTGCCTCGCGTTCAAAGTTCCCGGCACGGTCACTCGGCCGATGATGATCTCCACCGACTCCCCGACGCGCTCGGTGCGCTACGCGCCCGTCGCGGACGGCGAGCGCCTGATCGTGGGCGGTGCCGGACATACGGTGGGTCGCAAGAAGAGCCCGACAGCGGCGCTGCAGGAGCTGTCGTCGTGGGCACGCGAATACTTTCCGGGCGCGGTGCAGACTCACTTCTGGTCGGCCCAGGACTACACGCCCATCGACCACTTACCGTACGTCGGACCGATTCTTCCGAATACCGAACGCATCTATGTTGCAACGGGTTTCAACAAATGGGGAATGACCAACGGCGCCGCCGCAGCGCTGGCGCTGTCCAGCCGCATCCTGGGCGGGCGGATGGATTGGTCCACAGCGTTCGCCAGCTGGAGTCCCCACGAATTGTCGGGGCTGCCAACTTTCCTGCAGGCGAACCTCGAGGTGGGATTCGACCTCACCAAGGGCTGGATCACCCCCTTGACACGCATCGGCCGTCGCAGCCCGGTCGATGGCGAGGGCGGCGTGGTGAGTGGCCCCCCGTGGCATCTCGAGGCCCGCTGCCGGATCGACGGCACGGAGCACCAGGTATCGCCGGTATGCCCGCACCTTGGCGGGATCGTGAACTGGAACGACGCCGATCAAGCCTGGGAGTGCCCACTGCACGGATCGCGATTCGCACCCGACGGAACCCTGCTGGAGGGACCGGCCACTCGCGACCTGACGCGGTCGCGCTGAGTCACACCTGGCGCCACGACGGCTGCCCGGGATCGATCAGCTTCTGGTCGACGGGACCCTCGCCGAACACCGCGATCACCGCCGGGTCGGCCTGGTTCGCCGGGACGCCGTCGTAATGCGGGGTGCGCGCGGTTCGCTTGACGAATCCGCCCGGGCCGACGGGAAGCGCGTCTTGCGGCTGAAAGTCGTTGCCGCTGTTGACAAACCAGGTTCCGAACACCACGACCTGAATCCGGTCGGTCGCATAGGTGTGCGGCGCGCTGAACCAACCCGGATTCCATCTCATCATCACCAGGTAGGGCCCGGGCTTGTCGAAATCGCCATATAGTTTGGCCATCTCGCCGCTGCGCGGCGGCAGGTTGCCCCACGGCTGGAAGCCGATCTGATCGAATGGTTGCACGAACGTTTGCGCCGGGTCCGGGCCGCTTTCGGGAGGCGGAGCCAGCCTGATGTCTCCGATGTGGCCTGCCTTATCGCCGGCACCCAGGGCCGCCAGCAACAGCGGCGCCGCCATGAGCAGCGATCGTCGATTCGATTCCATATCGCCCATCAGACATCTCCCAATCGTCGCCCGACCCAACGATATTGAAACTTCCGCGGGGCGGCCACACAGCACCGCAAACGAATGGCTCAGACCGACCTCTGGAACACCAGCCAGTGCAATTCGATCGGGGAGTCGTCAGGCTCGACATCGAAGATATCGAGGCCGTTGGCCCAACCCTCGAACCAGCCGGTGGGCGGCCACGCGCCCTCGGGTAGGTGCGCTTTCTCGTACTCGTTCGCGGGGTCGTCGGCAACCAACTCGAGTGGCAATCCGGCCGCCGCGGTGGTCACCTCGTCGCGGGTGAAAACCATGTTGTTGGACTGCTGGCCGAATTCCACCGTGGCGGTGTCGAGCACGTGGCCCTGCCGGGGCAGGAAGGTGTTGAACACAAGATGCCCACCGGGAGCCACACAATGGGAGGCGAGCTCGAACAAGCCACGCAGCTCCTGGGTGGTGCGGAAGTCGGACACCACCTCGGCGAGCACCATCAACTGGTACGCGTCGCTGACACCCTCCATAGCAGTGAAGACGTCGCTCTGGATGACGCGCACGGCCAACGACTCGCGTTCGGCATCGGCCCGGATTACCTCGGCGAACTTCGGCGCGATCTCGACGGCGTCCACCGGGTGGCCGCGGCGGGCCAGGGCCAGCGCGTTGCGCCCCGTCCCCGCGCCGACATCCAGAATCCGATAGGTGGCGGGATCGTCCGCCTGGGCGGCCAACGCCACCACCCGCGCGTCCGCCTCGGTGCCGAACAGCGGTGCCGGGCGGGCGGCAACCCACTGGTCGTAGTCGGCCTCGATCGTCCGCCAATCGGCCCTGACACGAAAGTTCACGCCCTTCCCGAAGGGCGCGCTGAAGGAGATGAGCACGTCCGACCGGGACGAGGCCTTGAACGCCTTCGCCAACTCGGCTTGCAGCGCCATTCTGAGCTGAGCGGACTGTTCGGGGGTGTGCCAAACGTTCAGGGTGGCGCAGATGTTGGCGCACAACAGGACGTACTCGTCGATCAAGCTCGGAACGGCGGGAAGTCTGATTTCGCCCTCCGCCACCGAACGGCGATACAACCGCCGGATGAGCGCCTCGCGCAGGATCGACGGGTCGACGGATCCCGACGGCTGATCTTGCACTCCGAACCTCAGCCCGAACGTCCGGCGCGGGCCGCGTCTTCTAAGAGATCGGCGGCCTTGGCGAGGCTTTCGGCGGGCTTGGTCATCTGCGTGGCGACCGCCTGGGCCCGGGTGAGGTAGTCCTCGGCGAGGACGGAACGCAGGTCTGCGACCAGAGAGTCGAGCGTCGATTCCCCGAACGCCCTGCTGAAGCCGGCTCCCATCTGGTCCACAGCGGCAGCCCAGATCGGTTGATCTAGCCAGATCCACAGGACCAGCGTGGGGACCCCGGCGCGCATGCCCGCGGCCGTGGTACCGGCCCCGCCATGGTGGACGAGCGCTCGGCAAGCCGGAAACACGGCGGCGTGGTTGACCGCATCCACAATCTTGATGTCCTCGGATTGGGGCAGCTCGGTGAAATCGTTGGGGCCGCTGCAGATCAACGCCCGCTCGCCCACTCTGGCGCAGGCCGCGCTGATCACGGCGACCGTCTCGGACGGGGACGTGACCGGCGTGCTGCCGAAGCCGAAATAGATGGGCGGCGTTCCTTCGGCGATCCACGACAGCACCTCGTCGTCGATTCCGGTCGGCATCGCCAGCGTCAGCGAGCCGACGAAGGGCCGCCGCAGATCCGATTTCGCCCATTCGGCGGCAAGGCCCGGAACGCAGAAATCTTCATAGGCCTGTATCTCCAGCGGGTGTTGCGTCGACGGGCCGGTTTCTTCAGGCAAGCCCAGTGCGACGCGTTGTGCACCCGCGGCGGCGTTCGTGATCTGCTGTTGCAGGCCGCCGAGTTCCATGGCCTGCGCGGGGAAGAAGTGCAGCGCGGCCAGCGGGATGTCGTGGCGCTCGGCGAGGTTCGCGACGAGCCGCTGCTCGTTCATCCCGGCCACCAGCAGGTCGGCGCCGTCGGCGAGCGGGGCTAAGGCCGCACTCTTCTCCGCCCACACTTCGGTGACCCTCTCCACGAGTTGAGGGAACACGGCGAATGCGCTTTCGCCGCTGTTGACGAACGCGGTGGCCTCGTCGATCTGCTCACGCGTGTCCCGCCCGTAGGTGACGGTCGCAAGCCCGGCCGCCTCGACGAAGGCACGCTGGTCGGGCGGGACCGCCATCAGGACGTCGTGACCTCGACTCGACAGCTCCCGCCCGACGGCTGCGCAGGGCTCGACGTCGCCCCGGCTTCCATAACCTGCCAGCACAAATTTCATCTAGGACAAGACTCTTTCATATAGGACCTACCCGCGGTGTTGCTACAGATCCAAACAGATTGGGCCGCATCCGGGCCGCCCGCGGGGGCGGCGAATTCGCCTCTGGAAGCGGGGAACCGCCGTGCCATTGGCGGATTCCTGTGCTCTACGCGAGTAAATTACCGGTCATAAGCCGCACTCAACTTCGCTGTATGCCACGTCACGGGCCATACCCGCGAGCGGCTAGGCCAGTGCCGCGCAGCCCGGGGGGAGTGATCCGGCCACCTGCCGACGCTGTACTTGTAGTACAAGAAGTTTGCGATTTGTTTGCTAATTATTTGGCTACTCTGTACGGCCATCACCCCAACCGCCGACAGCTCGCCAGCCATAGACCCGACAGGAGGACACGACGTGGATTTCGCCGCGCTGCCTCCAGAAGTTAATTCCGGTCGGATTTACGTCGGCCCCGGCTCGGGTCCGATGCTGGCCGCGGCGGCGGCCTGGGACCAGCTGGCGGCCTCGCTGCACGCGGCGGCCAGCGCGTACCAATCGGAGATCACGAGCCTGACCGGTGGGCCCTGGGTTGGCCCCGCCGCCGAGTCCATGTCCGCCGCGGCCGCGCCCTATGTCGCGTGGATGAGAACCACCGCCGGGCTCGCCGAGCAGGCCGCCAACCAGGCAAAAGTCGCGGCCGCCGCCTATGAGACGGCGTTCGCGGCGACGGTGCCGCCGCCGGTGATCGCGGCCAACCGAAGCCTGCTCGCGACTTTGGTCGCGACCAACATCTTCGGGCAGAACACGCCCGCAATTGCGACCACCGAGACGCAGTACGCCGAAATGTGGGCGCAGGACGCCGCGGCGATGTACGGCTACGCGGGTTCGGCGGCGTCGGCGACGACGCTCACGCCGTTCACCCCACCACAGCCGAACTCAAATTCGGGGGCCGATCAGCCCGCAGCGGTGTCCCAGGCAACCGGCACCGCCGCGGGCAACACACAGAACGTCGTCTCGTCGACGCAACAGGCGTTCGCCTCGGTACCCAACACGCTGAACAGCTTCGCTTCCCCTGCTGCTGCGGCGGCGGATCCGCCCACCGGACTGGATCTGTTAAGCGATCTGATCGCGGTGTTCCTCGACGCGCCGGCCAGCGTTGCCGGGCTGGGCATCGACTCACCCGGGACATTGATCTCTCTGCCCTTCGACGTTGTCGGCGCCCTGACCGGTTTCCACACGGACGACATCGTCAGCGGCTGGGCCGGGGTCCAGTCGTGGCCGGGGTACGCACCGGTGCCCCCCACGCCGTTCCCGGTGATTACCAACCTGGGGGGCGGGTCGGTCGGCGGCTCGGCAATGACGGCCGGGCTGGGCCAGGCGAACACGGTCGGAGGCCTGTCGGTGCCGCCGGGCTGGGCCGCGGCGGCGCCTGCAATACGCCCGGCCGCCCTGGCGTTGCCGGCCACGTCCGTCGGCGCGGCCGCGCAAGCGGCGCAAGCCACTTCGGGTACCGGCGGCAACCTGTTCGGTGAGATGGCGGCGGCGGGCATGGCCGGACGCGCGATGGGCGGAACCGGGGGAGCGGGCCGTGCGGAACGGGTCCGGGCGACAGCGGAAAATCCGAAAGCCAAATCGACGGAAAAGCCGAGCCAGGATCTGGCGGCGCCGCCGCAAGTATTGCCCGGCGGACCGATCACGAGCATCGCCGCCGAGCTACGCGAACTTGCGTCGTTGCGTGACGCCGGAATCCTCACCGAAGCGGAATTCAACGAGCAAAAGCAGCGCCTGCTTCCACACTGATCCTCCGAACGGTCACGCGTGCGCCCGGTAGGCAACAGCATCCAATATCATCAGATGCCATTAGCAATTGTTTTCATATAACGGGAATGGGCAAGTGGGGCGGCTCTCCGCCATTTGCGATTGCGCCATTCGACGGGCGGAGCGAACTCGAGCCATGAGGGCCTACGCCGTTTACGGCCTCTGAGCCGATCGTGGCAAGTCTAAGATTTACAGACAATTTGGCTATATCAGCCTGCCGGGGTGCTAGCGTTTGCACGCAATTTGATTCGTCGACGGGACGTCACCGGCCCTCATGTTCACTTCCCGGATCGCATCCGCGGCCCGCGCCGCAGCGGTGGGCGCGTGCGGCGCAATGACCTGTATTTCACTCATTTCGGCGTGTGGTGCCGCATCGCCAACCTCGCCGGGAGCTACTGCGACGTCCAGCGCCCCCGCGAACCACGGCAATGCGGCCGCATCGCAGTCCGCCGGCGTTTACGGCAACCCCGACTCGGCCGCCAGATACTGGGAGCAGCAGTCGCTCGAGGACAACTGCGGGCTGGTGTCGGTGGCCGACGTGGTCGGTGAAATCACCGGCCACGAGCCGACGGAGCAGCAGGTGATCGAGGTGGCCGAAGCGACCTTGTCCCAGACCAACCCCGGCCCCATCTATGCGCCGAGGAACGACCCGAGCCACGCCGGCGGCAACGGTGGCATCGAAATGGCAGACGAGGTCGTGCTGCTCGACCACTACGGCATCAAATCGCGCATGACGTCCGCCGCTCACCCGGAGGAGACCGGCCTGCCGGCGTTGGAGCGGTACCTGGCGACGGGCCGCAAGGCCATCGCGTGGGTCAATTCCGCGCTGATCTGGGATACCAGCGACCAACGGACGAAGGCCGATCACTTCCTCGTCGTCACGGGCGTCGACGCGAACAAAGGGATCATTCATCTCAACGACCCCGGCGCCGATCACGCCGACGAACAGGTCGGCATCCCTACCTTTATGTCGGCCTGGCAAACCGGCGAGGAATCGCTCGTCGTTACCACGCCCGCCGGCTGAGGCTGATGTCATCACTTGTTGACCGGAATCGGTAGAAATTAGGCAACCGATTAGCGTTCTGGGACCAATAGCAGTTTTCTTGTTTAATATTCGCGGTCGTCACCCACCCATATACTGACCGCACCATCGACCAGAAAAAGAAGGGCACAAAAATATGTTTTCCGCGCATTGGCTGGCCAAATTGACAATTCCCGTGATGGTTGGTACTGCCCTCGCCGTAAGCACCGCGATCGCCTCGGCCGACGCCACGGACGACACATTCGTCGGCAAGATGCACAGCCTCGGCTTCACCTGGCCGGCGGGCGACGACTCCGCAATAGTCTCGATGGGCCACCAGATCTGCACGGACCGCAATGCCGGCAAGACACCGGACGCGATCGCCCAGGACATCCACTCCACGCTGGGCCCGAAGGGAATCACGTTCGCGGACGTGACATCGATGGTCAGCGCCGCGGAATCGACCTACTGCTCCGACTAGTCCGCACGACTCCGCTGCCTGGCAGCCCCCCACGGATTCCGGCACAGTGAGTGCAGGAACGCCGTGAGGGGGTTGCCCAGTGCAGGAGCCCGTGGCCGTTGACGGCCTCGCTGTGGTGCCGATGCGGGTCGAGAGTCTGCTGCGCTACCCGGTGAAGTCAATGCTCGGCGAAACCGTGGACGCGATGTTCGTCGACGAGCGCGGTGCCGACGGCGACCGCCGGCTGGCGCTGGTCGACGCCGTGACCGGGCATGTGGCCAGCGCCAAGAATCCGCGGCTGTGGCGGAGCCTGTTGAAGTGCACCGGCAACGTGGACGCCGGACGGGTGATCATCGCGCTTCCCGGCGGGACGAGCGTGGCCGCCGATGAGCCCGGCGTCGACGATCTGCTCTCGCAGTTCGTGGGGCGATCGGTACGACTTGTCAGCAAGCGCCCGGACGGCGCGACGCTGGAACGGCCGGACCCCGAGCAATTGCTCGATCTCGGTCTGGACGCCGAGGTCGGCGGCCGCATCTTGGAGATCGCGCAGGCCACGCCGGGTGAGTCGTTCACCGACGAGGCTCCGCTGCACGCGATCACGACGGCCACGCTGGACCACATCGGCGTGGAAGCGCTGCGCTACCGGCCGAATGTGGTGATCGCGACTCCACCGGGATACCCGCCGTATGCCGAAAACGACTGGGTCGGCAACGGTGTCGCCGTCGGCGAGGTGCGGCTGCGCGTGCTGACGGCGACGTCGCGCTGTGTGGTGCCTACGCTCGAGCACGGCCCGCTGCCACGCGCCCCGCAGGCCCTCCGCACGCCTGCGGCCGAGAACCGTTGGAACACAGGCGGTCACGGAGCCCAACCCTGCGCGGGAGCGTACTGTGCGGTGACGGTGCCGGGCATCGTCCGCGTCGGCGATCACGTCACCCTCGGGCTGTAGACCGATCAGTCGACGATCGCGGCGCAATCAACCCAGAGATGTCGCGGCCCGCGAAAGATTTGGCTGTGCCGATAGGGCGGCGGATCGACCACCAATTCCGGGGATTCGACGCGCCGCAAGAACGTCTCCAGCGCCAGGTTGACTTCGAGACGGGCCAGCGGACCACCCATACACGTGTGGATGCCGCTGCCCCAACCGAAGTGCTCATTGTTTTCGCGCAGCGGATCGAACCGATCCGGGTTTTCGAATCGCCGCGGATCCCGGTTCGCCGCCGCGTAGATCAGGTAGACGGCCGACCCCGCCGGGATGACGGTGCCGCCGATCTCGACATCGGCCGTGGCGCTACGGCTGGGGAAGAACTGCACGGCCGACTGCAGTCGCTGGACCTCTTCGATGGTGCGTGGGATCAGGTCCGGGCGCCGGCGCACCAGATCAAAAGAGCCGGGATTGCGCAGCAGCGCCATCACGCAATTGGTGATGGTGTTGACCGTCGAGTCGTGGCCGGCGATCAGCAGCAGCATCGCGTTGGACGCCGCCTCCCTTATCGGCATCGGACCATCGGGCCCGTTGTCGTGCAACAGCTTTGACAGAACGCCTTCGCCCGGGGACTTGGCATACTTTTCCACTAGGTCGCCCAGATAAGCCAGCAGCGCCGACGTTCCGGCGCGGCCCTTCTCGGCCAGGGCCCGCCCCTCGTCGGTGGCGCCTTCCGGGCCCAGGTCGGTGCCCCTCATGAAGTCGAAGATCCAGGCATGGAACACCTGCTCGTCTTCGACCGGCACACCGAGGATGCGGCAGATGACAGCCACGGGTATCGGATACGCGAAGTCCTCAACCACGTCGAAGCGGGTCTTTCCGTCGCTTCTGAGCTTGTCCAGTAGATCGTTGGCCAGCCGCACGACGAGCGGTTCCATGCTCGGGATCAGGCCAGGGGAGTGCGGCGGCCCGAAGTGGCGCATCACCTGCCGCCGGGCCCGATCGTGGTCCGGCGGATCGGTGACGATGATGCTCGGCTCGCGTCCGTAGGCCTGCATGTGTTCGCCGCCGGGCTCGGGCTCCGGCCGATCGACGCCGAAATCCGCTGGGCTGCGCCGGATGTCGGAGCTGATCCGCGGATCGTGAGACAGGGCGAGCAACTCGGGATATCCGGTGACGACGTAGGTCTTGTCGGCCACCCTGGCGACCGGTGTCCTGCGCAACTCGTTGAAGTAGGGGTACGGATTTGGGCGGTTCTCGAACTTCATCGCCTCGGCCCACGCGGTTTCGGCGTTCATCGTCGTCTCCTCACGTCATAGGCGTCAGCGGCTGGGCGGCCGGAATTCGGCACCACGCGACGTCGGGTCGTGTCCGGTCAGCACCACGTCCGGAACGGCGGTCGGTTCGCGCGGGTCGGGGAAACGGGAGGGCATCGGCTCGAAGACGGCCGGCCGGTCGTAGCCGGGCGGAGGCGGCGGGAACGGCCCGGACCGCTCTATCAGCGAGGCGTAGTACGGCAGCCACTTACCGTGGTTGAACGTCACTGCTCCGACGATGCGGCCTCGGCGGCCATAGGCGGCTGCGAAGCGGCGTTGGGTGATCGAGCCCTGGGTGAACACGAGCTCGTCACCGAACGAGCACACCCCGACGCTCTTGATGTTCACGCCGAACTGCCCGGACCAGAAGGACGGCAGCGGTAGGTGCGGCCGGCGTCCCAGCTCCAGGCTGATCATGTTGTTGGCCGCCACCTCGGCCCCGGAAACGGCGTTGTCCCAATGCTCTTGGGACATGAACTGGTATTCGTAGAGCACGTGCGGAGCACGTGCCACGTCGCCTGCGACGAAGATGTTGTCGGTCACTACTCCGTTGATGTCGAAAGCGCGGCAACCGGCGTCGCAGGCCACCCCCCAGAACCCGCTCGCCAGCTGCGCACCGTCGAGCCATTCGACGTTGCGGACCGAGCCCAGCGAGGCCACCACGACGTCGACATCGAGAACGGTCCCATCGGACAGGCGGGCCGCCCGGACGTGGCCGGCGACGTCGCCCTCGAGGCCTTCCACCGCTACGCCGGTGCGCAGGTCGACACCGGCGTCGATCTGCATCTGTGCGGCGATGTCACCGATCACCCCGCCCAGCGCGCCGACCAGCGGCGCCTTGCCGCGCTCGGCGACCGTCACCGGCAGATCCAGATCGCGGCAGACCGAAGCGATTTCGGAGCCCACAAAGCCCGAGCCGACGATCAGCACCCGGCGTGGACGCCCCTTGAGCGCGGCGGCCAATCCCGCGGCGTCGTCGCACGTGCGCACGGTGAACAGCCCTTGGAGTGCGGCCTCCTCCGGGTTGAACCATGGACGGGCCCGGGTGCCGGTGGCGATCAGGAGTCGGTCGTAGTCGACCTTATCGCCGTTGGCGAGCAACACCTGGCGGTTGGAGCGGTCCAGGCCGGTCGCCGCCACGCCCAGCCGCCACGTCGCGTCGACGGCACGCAGCCGGGGGAGCTTGGTGTGCTCTGCGGGAACCCAGCCCTTCAAAACCTGCTTGGACAGCGGCGGCCGGTCGTAGGGTTCGTGCGGCTCGTCACCGATGATCGTGAGTGGGCCGCGAAACCCTCTGTCTCGCAGCGCTTCCGCTGCCCGCAGGCCGGCCAGTGAGGCGCCCACGATGACAATCCGACCCTCGGCCTTGAACGCCTCGACGAGCTCGCTGACCAGCGAGACCGCGCTCACTTGGTGTCCCGGTCCGCCGGTGCGTCGACTTCCAGGATGATCGCCTGCACCGGGCAGGACGCCGCCGCCCGTAGGACGCGCCGGCGCTGGGACTCGTCGGGATTGGGGTCGTAGGCGAGCGCTTCCTCACCGACCAGCTGCAGCACCTCGGGCGCCAGCGGAACGCACTGGGCGTAGCCCTGGCACTTGTTGAGATCGACCACCAACCGCATACCCGGACCCTTTCGCCTGTCGGCTAAAAGCCCCCGCGGAGAGACTACTTCGGCTGGGCCCGTTACCGCGAGTCGTCGATGCCGCCGGCTTTGTACCGATGTGTGCGCGCGAGATTACGGTCACTGCGAGCGGCAGCGCGATGCGCCTCGGCGATGTGAACGTGGGCGATGGACTCCACATCGTTGGTGGCCCGGTCCGCGGCGATGTCGTGTGCGCGCGCGGCGGCATCGTGGGCATTCGCAGATCGTTCGAGCTGACCGGCCGCCGCCAGTCGCGCGGCGCCCGCGTGCTCTACGGCCTCGAGCACGCGCTGATGTGCGCGCTTCAGCTGCCTGAACCTGGCCGACGGGATCTCTCCGACGGCAAGTTGTGATCGGCGAAGCCGCAATTGGGCGAGGCGTTCCTCCGTGGCGGCCACTCGCTCCTTGATGTGCAGTCGCCGAACTTCCCAGTCTGTTGTCACCGGAGCGGTCCTCCCCTTTACCGCCGGCGGGTCACCGTTCTCCCGAACGCCCGCCTGCCCGTCACGCCTTCAGCAGCCCGATCCCCTTATGTACCCATGGATTCGGCCAGCAATCGCGATCGCTTCAGACCTCTGGCGAAACGGCACGCAGGGAGGGCGCCGCCGCGGTTCGAGCTACGGCGTTACGGCGAGCTAGGCTTGTGAATTCGGTGTGGGGCTCTGCGCCGATTCCCACTTGGACTCGAGCGACCTTTTCACCGTGGTGCCGGCCGCGAGGTCAAGCTGAAAGGTCTCGCCGCCGTCGTCTTCGAACGTGACGAGGTATCCCGTATCGGAGGAGTCTTTGAACACGACCTTGTAGGGCTGTTCACCAGAGCCGCGGTCGACGGCGATCATGTCGCCAGGGGTTACGTCGTCAATGAGGTCGTTACCAGAGGCTTTGGACATACCGTCGACGGTAGTCGATGGGGTCAGGGCTGCAGCAACGCCTTGATCGCGCGACGCTCATCCATGGCCTTGTACGCCTCGGCGACCTGCTCGAGGGGCAGACTCATGTCGAATACCTTGCCCGGATTGATCTGCCCGTCGAGCACCAACTGGATCAGGTCCGGCAGGAAGCGCCGAACGGGAGCGGGGCCGCCGCGCAGCCCTACCTGGTTCGCGAACAGTTGCTCGCCGTTGATCTCGACGTCGTGGGGGACACCGACGAACCCGACGAACGCACCCGGCCGGGCGGAAGCGATCGCCTGTTGCATCGCCTGTCCGGTACCCACGCATTCCAGGACCGCGTCGGCACCGATGCCGTCGGTCATGTCTTTTGATGGCCGCGACACCGTCGTCGCCGCGCTCGGTGACGATGTCGGTGGCCCCGAACTCGAGGGCCAGCTTCTGCCGGGGCTCGTGGCGACTCATCGCGACGATCCGCTCGGCCCCCTTTTCGCGGGCGGCGAGCACCGCGCACAACCCGACCGCGCCGTCACCGACGACGGCGACGGTCATGCCCGGAACGACGTGGGCGGCCTCGGCCGCGAACCAGCCGGTGCCCATCACGTCCGAGAGGGTAAGCAAGTCCGGAATGAGGTCGTCGTCGGGTTGGTCGGGGAGGCCGACGAGGCTGCCCTGCGCCACCGGGACACGGACGAACTCCGCCTGGCAGCCGCTCATCAGCTGACCGTGCAGACAGGAGGTGTGGACTCCGTTGCGGCAATTGGGGCACGTGTTGTCGGAGGCGAAGAACGGTCCGATCACGAACTGACCCGGCTTGACCGAGGTGACGTCACTGCCGACGGCCTCGACGACGCCGCAGTATTCGTGGCCGAACGGCGTGGGCTCGGGCACCGGGGTGAGGCCGCGGTACTGCCAGAGGTCCGAGCCGCACACGCAGGTGGCGGAGATCCGGACGACCGCGTCGGTGGGAGCGACGATCTCGGGCTCGGGAATGTCTTCAGACCGCACGTCACCGGGTCCGTAGATGACGCTTCCTCGCATAAAGCCTTCTCCTTCAATCATTTTGAGCACCGCAAAGCTCACGAACTACGTGGCGCTGCGGGCGTCGCGCGACCTCAACGCCACTTGATGCCGCAGCCGATCGACGCCCGCTGATCGGGGTTGACCGGCCGGCCGGCGAGTACCGCATCGACGGCCGCGCGAACGTCGGCGGCGGTGACGGGCAGTCCGTTCTTGGGGCGCGAGTCGTCGAGTTGGCCGCGGTAGACGAGTCGACGTTCGCCGTCGAAGACGAAGGTGTCGGGGGTGCACGCCGCGGAGTATGCCCGCGCGACGTCCTGGGTCTCGTCGTAGAGGTACGGGAACGTCCAGCCGTGGTCGCGGGCCTCGGCCACCATCTCCTCGGGCCCGTCCTGCGGGTAGGTCGCGACGTCATTGCTGGAGATACCGACCATCGGGACGCCCTGATCGGCAAGGTCCCGACCTAGCGCTGCGAGACCGGCGGCGACGTGCTTCACGTAGGGGCAGTGGTTGCAGATGAACGTGACGACCAGCGCGGGACCCGTGAGGTCCTCGGCGCCGACCGTGCCGCCGGTGGCCGGCTCGGGCAGCGTGAACGCCGGCGCGACGGTGCCCAGGGCGAGCATGGTGGACTCAGTGGCCATGTCCGCCAGCGTAACCGGCACGGCGCCGGCGGGCCGGTCTAGACCTTGGAGCCCAGGCCCGCGACCAGGTTGATCGTGACCGCCAGGACCACCGCACCCAACAGGTACGACACCAGCGCATGGCGCAGGACGGTCGCCCTGATCGAGGTCAGCCCGATCTCGGTGTCCGACACCTGGTACGTCATGCCGACGGTGAAAGCGACGTAGGCGAAATCCCGGAACCGGGGCGGCTCCGGGTCGTGAAAGTTGATCCCACCCGGCTCACCCGAGTAGTACAGCCGCGCGTAGTGCACCGTGTAGAGCGTGTGCACGGCCAACCAGGATGCGGCGACGGTCAGGATTCCCAGAACGGCGGACGCGAGCGCCCCGCCGCCGGAATGCGCACCGGCCGCCACCACGTAACCGACCCCGCCCAGGCTGGCCACGCTCGCCGACAGAATCACCACGTCGGCGACCCAGCGGGTCGGGTCCTCCCGGGTCGCCCACCTGCAGGTCTGTTCGGCATCCATGCCGCGCAAGATGAGCTGCGTCCACGCCACATACACCCCGGCGGCGGTGATCCAGCCGGCGATCGCGAATCGCCAACCGACCGCCTTTCCCACCACGATTGCGACGACGATTCCGAGCGCGACGGCGACGAATATCCGGACCGCGACGGTGTCACGGAACAACTTGACCAGGGGGCTCATCCGCGGCCGGACGTGTCAGCGGGAGTTACGCATTCCCGGGCCCGATTTTGTTGACCGCGAATGTCGCGGCCTGGTTGGTCATCCCGGCCTCGATGTAGGACACGTGCGCGATGATGTTCCCGCCGCCCGAACAGATCGGGTCGTCTTGAGCGCACAGGCTGATCAGCTTGCCGCCGTAGGCCGGGTTGATCGCCGGCAACGGCTGGCCGCCCCACAGCATGCTGGAGAAACCGCTGGTGGGCTCACCGAAGAGGGCGACGGCGGCGACATGGTTCGCCACCGAGGCTGGCATCGCATTCGTGGCCAGATCGATCACCGTCGAGCCCTGGGAGTAGCCGCCCAGCACGATCTTCGTGTTCGGGCAGCTGGCCACGACGTCCTGGATGTGAGTGGCCGCGTCATTGGAACCGGCATTCGCGCTGTTGTGGTAGTCGTCGTTGGCCGGGTAGTTGACCGCGTAGACATCGACGGACCGGCCACCGAGTTGCTGCGTGAGCGAGTCGACGAAAGCCTGTCCGATATTGCCGAGCCCCGGCTCCTGGTGGGTGCCGCGCGCGAACACCACCGCGACGTCCGAGCAGGGGTCTGCAGACGCGGTAGGAACGCCGACGGGTGCGCTCAGCGCCGCCCATCCAGCCACGACCGAAACACCGACGATGCGAGCAAATCCACGTGCAACCATCCCCGAATCCTGGCACACGGCCGTCATGGACCGTACCGGCGGCTGGTCACCGGCCGCTTCGTCCGCCTTTACCCGTGTTCAGTCGGCGTGGTTCGGATGCGGATGGGGCCGCGCCAGTCGCCATCCGGGTCGACGGCTTTGCCGCCCTGAGTGATCTCCACGTCGCCGGCGCGCGCGAGTTCGCGCGCGACCTCCCGCACGTCTGCCATCAACTCGCGCCAGTTCTCCCCGCCGACGGCCCGTGCGGCATCCGACGGGCAGATGCTGCTTGTCGCTCCGCGGTGGTCGGCCAGTGCCCGCACCGACGATTTCAGCCGTTCCCTGATCGGCCCATCGCCGAGAGCTGACTTGGCGTGGTCGGCGCCCATGCCACCTCCGTCGAGCACTCGGACAAGTTCGTCGCGCAATCGTTGACCCACCGTCAGCGGCCGCGCCACTGGGGCTTGCGTTTCTCGCCCCAGGCCTGAATTCCTTCGGCAACGTCCTCTGTCGCACCGGCCACCTTGCGCATCGTCTCACCGAACCGGACCGACTCGATCCAGCCCATGTTCGCGGTTCGCCATGCCACCTCCTTGGTCGCCCGTTGGGCCAGCGGCGCGGCTTCGGTGAGGGTGCGGGCCCACGCCCGCGCCTCGGCCTGCAGGTCGCCGGGCTCGACAAGTTTCCACACCAGGCCGATCTCTTTGGCCCGCGCGGCGGTCATCGGCTTGCCCGTCAACAGCAGCTCCATGGCGTTGGCCCAGCCCACGCGGTGGGGGAGCCGGATGGCCCCGACGATGGTTGGGACCCCGATCGACACCTCGGGGAAGCAGAAGGTGGCCTCGGTGCTGGCAATGACGAAGTCGCAGAACAGAACTCCGGTCACGCCATAGCCGATGCATGGCCCGTGCACCGCCGCGATGGTGGGCTTGAACAGCTCCATTCCGCTCTCGATTGCGCCGCTTTGTTCAAACCTGTGATACCGTGCCTGACATGCGAGTTCTTGGGCGAGTGCGGCTCTCGCGAGCCACCGAAGAGAGTACCAGCGTCGAGCGCCAGCGGGAGATCATCGAGGGCTGGGCCAACCAGAACGATCACGAGATCGTCGGCTGGGCAGAGGACTTGGACGTGTCGGGGTCGGTGGACCCGTTCGACACCCCGGCCCTGGGGCCGTGGCTCACCGAGGACCGGAAGCACGAATGGGACATCATCTGCTCGTGGAAGCTGGACCGGATCTCGCGCCGTGCCGTGCCAATGGGCAAGCTGTTCGGCTGGCTGCTGGACAACAACAAGGCACTCGTCTGTGCGTCCGACTCGATCGACCTGAGCACCCCGATGGGGCGGCTCATCGCGTACGTCATCGCGACCATCGCTGAGGGAGAGCTGGAGGCCATCCGGGAGCGTAACCGGGCGTCGGCTAAGAAGCTGCGGGAGCTGGGGAGGTGGACGGGCGGCAAGCCGATCTACGGCTACCAAGCCGTCGAGCGCACGGACGGCTCCGGGTGGGAGCTGGTCCCCGACGAGCAGTCCTCGATGGTGCTGCTCCGGATTATCGACCAGGTCCTCGCCGGGCAGTCGCTCACCTCGATCGCGGGGGATCTCACCGCGGAGGGCGTACTGACGCCGGCCGACTACATCCGCTACCGCTCGGGCCGCAAGCCCGCGGGGTACGGCTGGACCGCGAACAACATCGGTCGGATACTCCGGTCCAAGTCGCTGCTCGGCTACACGACCCACAACGGGGTCACGGTCCGCGACGACGAAGGCCTGCCGATCGCCAAGGGCCGAGCCCTCGTCTCACAAGACGTGTACGACCGCCTCCAGGCCGCGCTGGAGTCCCGCTCGGTCCTGTCGAGCAACCGGACCCGGAGGACCTCTCCACTCCTCGGTGTGGCGCTCTGCGGCCTATGCGAGGCCAACCTGTACCACCGTCAGGTCACCGGGAAGGCCTACCGCTACTACCTCTGCCGCCGCGGGCACGACCCGAACATCGTCAAGGCCGACGAGCTGGAGGAGTTGGTCGAGCAGGTGTTCCTGGAGAAGTACGGGGCCTCGTTCATCCACGAGAAGGTCTATGTCCCAGCGGAAGATCACCAAACCGAGCTGGATGAGGCTGTACGGGCCGTAGACGAGATAACCCCGCTCTTGGGCACCGTCACATCAACCACCATGAGAAAGCGGCTCCTGGATCAACTGGCGGCGTTGGATTCTCGCATTTCGGACCTGGAGCAGCTTCCGTCGTCGGAAGCGCACTGGGAGTGGCGAGAATTGCCCGAGACGTACGCCGAAGCGTGGGATAAGGCCGACACCGAGGAGCGCCGGCAACTCCTGCTGAAGCGCGGGGTGACCGCGAAGATCGCAGTCAAGGGGAAGATCGGCCGCCAGCATCCGGGGTACCTCGACTTCTACCTCGACGCCCCCGACATCGAATCCGTTCCGGCGTAACGCAAAAAAGCCCCCTCCCGGGTTAGGGGAGGGGGTTTCTTTGTGTGCGCGGTCAGCGAAGCTGAGCCGCTTGGACGGAGCTACCGCACCGTCTCAGATGGTGAACCACTTCGTCATGTTGATGTTGATGTCACCCGTGTTGGGCGTAACCGGGAATCCGGTGATCGCCGTGTGGTACGAGATCAACGAGGACGTGGCCGGGTCTCCGGTGTCCTTGAAGGACACGATGGCCTCCGACTCGTTGCCCGATACCCCGGGGAACCGGATCGGGTCGCTGGTCGTGCTCCCGCCCGTGACCGCCTTGCCGGTCAGCGCGTCCGTGGTGGCCGTGCGCGCGGCAGATGGGATGTCGGACAGGAACTCGTGATTCACGAGATCCACGGTGTACTGGTCGGTGTCGACCAGGACAGCCCGGATGGTGTCCGCAACCCAGTTGAGTCCCGTGCTGAGGAACTTCTCATTTGCCTTGGTAAATCTGGGCATTCGCTTCCTTACGAGATTGCCTGGGCCAGACCGACCCAGTTGTTGGCGCTGCCTGCGGTGGCAGCGAACGTGGTTCCACCGACGTTGTCGCTGCTGATCATCAAGTCGATGCTCGGCAGGTGACCCGTGAACCGCAGGGACCCTCCGCCGCTCTTTACCTGCTGGTAGACCGGCCCAGCGGCGTTGGACGCCGCGAACGACTGGATGACGACGTATCCGGGTGGCGACGTGGGCAGCTGAGACGGAGCCTTCGAGTTGCCGTAGACCACCTGGAGCGGGCCGACCTTGTGAACGTCCTTGACCGAGTAGGCGGTTGCCATGTACCAGGCTGAGCCCGTGGTGCTGATGACCACCGGCAGCTCGATTCCCGTGCCCCCCTTCGGGAGACGGAAGCGGTACAGCTTCCCCTTCGACTGGTCGTTGTTCGGGTAGACCAGCGCCGTCTGGGGAACCGGCTTGCCGCCGTAGGAGACCCCGGTGACCAACCCGCCGGCACGGTCGACTATGACCTCTACGAACACGTCGGCGTCCTTCGAGGCCTTCCAGTTGAACGGGTCCAAGCTGAGGCCCCACGCTCCGGGGCTCGCGGTGGC
>NZ_JAFAUS010000345.1 GCF_019243155.1 Mycobacterium sp. | reverse complement strand
GGACCGGCCCCTACTGCCAGCGAATCGAGCTCAGTGAGAATGGGTTCGATGCGCCGTCGTGACCCGTGCACCTTCGGCAGAACCTTCTGCATCATCGCGAGGTCGAGCGCCGTACGAACATCGGTGTCTCCCGTCGCGGCGAAGAACGCGCAGAACCGCAGGATCTCGTACAACGTGCGGTGCCCGAACTCTTGGTTGGCGCCAGCCAAGATCAGGTGTGCCTCTCGAAGCGCTGACACAATCTCATCGCGAGCCGGATGAGGATGCTCTCGCTGCCAACTGTCGCTTTCCGCCAGCGAGGCGAAGGCGCGTACTCGCTGATCCTCGCCCGCCTGCGCGGCTATGGGCCGTTGGAGCTCGGCGTCAAGCTCGTCAGCGGTCACCCGGAACTCAAAGGTGAAGGCCCTGTCTAAAACCTTCGGCGAAAACATGTAGGTCGTCTCGTCCACGTTAACTGTGCCGACGACAAAAAGGTTTCGTGGCAACGGCAGCCTCTGCGCTTCGACGTCCCGCAGGGTCCACTGACGAGATGGCGGATCGAAGACCAAATCCGGGAGGACCGGACGCCGCGATTCGACCCCGGAAAGAAAGTCCGAGAAGTACCGCTCGACGTGGGCCAAGTTCATTTCGTCCAGGATCAGCAAGTACGGATGCTCGGGATCGTTCGCCGCGCGAAGAACAAACTCGAACGCTTCCGGAACAAACCACACCGGCGCCCCTGACGCGGATCTGCGCAGCGCATCCTCGTATCCAAAGATCGATTCCGGGCCCGTCCAGTCAGGCCGCACAGGCACGACGACGTGGCGATGACGTCCGTGTTCATCTGTGCCGAACCATTCACCGAGCCTCATCGCGAGCTGAGTCTTGCCCGAACCGGCAAGCCCCGTCAGGATCGCAAAGGGTTTAGCAAGCAGACTGCTCAAGAACGATCGCACGAGGTTCGAGCCCGCTGAGAAACGGAGCCCAGAAGCTTCCACGGCGACGGCAAAGTCATGAAACAGTTCGTCCGGCGTCGGCGCCTCTGGCGGCGGCGGAGGCGGAGGACCTGGAACCCAAGGTAGGTGCGCCGCAAGCTCGGGGAACCGCCGGGCCAGTTCGTTCACGAAGTCTCCCTGGAGGCGAACGAGATACACCTGCTGGACGGATCCAGCGACGGTGAACGGTGAACCCTGCCTAATGCGGGCACTCTCGTCGATAGCGGCAAGTGCGACCGGCTCATTCAGCTCCTCATACTGCGACTTGACTAGCCTGCCCGCTTCCTCCCAGGATTGGTCGTCAAGCGGATTCGGCGCCGGCCTCGCAGCGGCGGTTACATGGCTTGCGGCCCGCAACGAGCCATTGCTGTAATGCAGGACAACATCACCTTCGCGGACCTCATCCATGGTCTCCCAGTGATACTGCGGACGGCCCGCCTTATTCAGCATCGGCGCCCAAAGGAACCCCCCATCGCGCTCCTTTGTGTAACTGGCCCCTTGATTCACCCACCAGACCGACGCCTGTCGACCAAGGAACGTAACCCCTTGCTCGGTTAGTTCACCGTTTCTCTCGATGAGCCCACTTTCTATGAGAAGTTCTCGGTACCGAGCACCCTGGGATTCGAAGGTCCGGTCCTGTTGCCACTGGCCGGTTTTCGCGTGGGCTTCCAGTGCGCGCCCTAAATCGTCGTTAGAGAAGCCGACGGGCGCGTCGCGAACGATCCGAAGAGCGATCCGGACGTCCTCAGCGATCTGAGCGCTAGCACCAGATAGCCGGTCACGAAGGACGTCCTTCTGGATCTCACTAACAGTCCAGGGATTGCTTGGATCAACATTTTCGGCGTAGGTGACACCCGATGCGGTGAGCTTCCACCTACGCTCGTCCTCTACGGCCAGATCGAGCATCTGCGCGAAGCGAAGACAATCACGGGCGCGCCTCCCCGGGTTCTCGAACGGGCCGTCGGATTTAAAGAGTCGTGCTGGATCGTCCCCGAGTAGCTCGTCGATACTGGCGGAGCCCAGTTCGCTTAAGCGGGCGAGCAGCAGATTGCCATAGCTGAACTTGAGGGTCGGGATGGCCAGCACGGTTTCAGGCTAGTTGGGAAGGCCAGCGGCGCCCAGCATCGGAGATGTGTCTGCCTTCGTGTCCTCGACGAGGTCGGGTGAACCGTAGCCGCCAGTTTCCGAAGTCGCGCTTGTGTACCGGCTGCGCCGAGCCTGTTTAGCAAGATCACGGCTCGATCAGCTGTTGTGCACTTAGGTGACGAATCCTTGCCAATTTGCTGCGGGCCTCGCTCTGGACCCATTACGCTCCGTGTCCGGGGTGGGCACCCGCTAATCTCAAGATCATTTTCCGAGGTGGAGTGTGCGGGTTCAGCTTGTAATTGCCGCGGTAGCTATTTCTGCAGGGGCATCATGTATTCCCGTTATCGTCGCGAACGGGCCGACCACGATTCTGGCTAGTTGCGGCAAGGGCTTTTATCAGAATTCCAGCGGGCAATGCGTCCCCGACCCCTCGTCGGGCCTGCCTCCGGGGGGCGCCCCTGGCCTCGTTAGTAGCGGTGGCACGCCGCCGGGAGCTACCGCTATCTGCCGGGATGGTGACTACTCTTTTAGCACGCACCATACGGGCACATGCTCCGGCCACGGCGGTGTGAAGCAGTGGCTCAGCAACTGAGCGTCAGCCAAATGACAAATTGAACGGTCGTGGCGGCAATTCGTTTGCTTCGTTGGCGACGTCGACCGCTTGAAAGGATAGCGCCGAAGTGAGATTGCCGAAGATGAGCGTGATCGAGGTCAAGGAGAAGTCGCCGGCATCACCCTGACGTGAGCAGCATGTCCTTCCACGTCTTCGGTGCCTTCGCCCTTACCAAATCAGACTGCCGATACATCTGCCCGTCAGGCGCAACATAGCGCCCAGTCCGCGGGTCGTAATGCAGCACCGCAACCGACGGCGAGACACCAGAACCATTGGAATTGAACGCACTTGGCGCGGCACCCGCCTGAGGCGCTGTCGGCGGCTGGTTGAGTGAACCCGGCGCTGGAGGCCCTGGCGGTGTTCCAGAACGCACCGCCCCCGGCGGAAGTGGCGTTCCGTCAACTGGCCCGAAGGTCCGCTGCTCGATCCCCACTCGGTCGTCCGGCGCCACGCCCTGCGACGCCAAATTCGGATCGAAAGGGTACGGCCCAAGCGCATGCTGCCGCATGGCAAGCGGCACATAGGGTTTGTCGCTATTGCAGATTTCGACTGTCGGAGCACGCTTTCCGGGCTTACCCATGCACGGATAGTTCCGCGCGCCGCGCACGCTGATCGGCGAATCCTGCGGAAGCTTGCAGTACAGATTGTCCGGTGTATCGACCTCCGAAGTATCGGCCGGCGACCGCCACTGCGATGGCGGCAGGAAGCCCACCGTACATGCCGGCGGGTCAGCGATCGTCAACGCGAACCCACCGACCGCCAAGCCGGTCGGGTTGTTCGTCACGCCGTAGGAACTGGTCGCCGCAACGTACGGGGGGAGCAGCACCAGCAGCTGCTCCAGCGACGGGTGATACGTCACCCCGATCTGACCGACGGTCGTCAGGTTCGCCAGCAGTACCGGCAGCGTCGGCTTCACCTGGTTCAGCAGCCGCGAAATCTCCTGCGCGAAGCTAGGTCCGGTGTGCAGCAGCTTTCGGAATTGCGGATCGTCGGTCACCAGCTGGTCGGTGGCGCCGGCCAGGCTGTGCGCCCACTGCCGGATCGAGTCGGTCGTCTCCGCCTGCGCATCCAGGAAGGGAGAGGAATCGTTCACCAGCGCTTGGGTGTGGTCGACGACGTCATCGGCGTCGTGCGACAGCCGCGACGACGAATCCAGCAGCGACCCCAGGTCGTAGCCCTTTCCGTTGAAAGCCGTGAATGTCGAGTCGAGCAGTTGCGACAGCTTGTCTTTCGGCACGCTGTTCACCAACGCGCTCAGCTTGTCCAGCATCGGCCCCACGGGCGGTGGGATGGATGTGTCCACAGCGGAGATCACCGACCCGTCGCGCAGGTAGGGCGGATGCTCTGACTGCGGAACGAGATCCACGTATTGCTCACCCACCGCCGACACACTGCGAACCGCGGCATGCAAATCGGCGGGGATCTTTGGCGAAGTCTGCAACGAGAGAGTGGCTTCCGCGCCGGTAGACGTGGGACCGACCGCCGTCACCTTGCCGACCTGCACCCCGCGGTAGGTGACATTGCTGAACCGATATAGCCCGCCGGTGTCCGGCAGCTCCAATTTAACTGTGAAACGGCCGATTCCGAGCAGCGTCGGCACCTGCATGTACTCGAAGACCATGGCCCCCATGCCGATCACAGCAGCCAGAGTGAAGATCGTCAGCTGAATGCGCACGAAACGTGTCAGCATCAGCGACCACCGGGTTGGTCAACGGGCGCAACGGCACTCATATCGAGACTCGCAAACGCGGGAGGACGCGGCGGCGCGGGCGCGGGGCCTCCGGGCGGTCCCGCGTTGGCCGGCGTCGGCGCGGCCCCCGCGAACGGCATCAGGGTGAAGTTCTGATACCACGGATCGCCTGGGGCGGGCACCAGCTGTGCGTTGGGATCGCCCCAGTGGGTGCCCAGGAACATCGTGCGCTTGAGCCGGGGGAGCGTCAGGTCGGCGACGGCGAAGACATTGAAATAGTCACCGCGCAGCGCCCGGTCGAGGAAGTTCTGCGTGAACGGGAACGTCGGCAGGTAGCCGAGGACGATGCCGAGATCCGGGCCGACATCGGCAAGCGCGCGAATCGTCGGCTCGAGGTTCTGCAGGTTCTTCACCAAGTCGGCCTGTGTGTCGTTGACGAGTCGGGTGGTGGTGTTGCTGAACACCCGCAGCTTGTCGAGCGCGGCGGTGATACGCGGCCGCTCCCGGATCAATACCTCCAGGGCGGGCGGAATCTTGTGCAGCGCTTGCGATATCACCTCGCGCTGTGACGCGAACGTACCGGCCAGCCGGTTCAACGAGTCGATGGTCGCCACGATCCGATCACGCTGTTGGTCGAGCACACCGATGAAATCGTCCAGCCGCGTCAGCAGTTCACGCACGTCGTTCTCGTGACCGGCCAATGCGGCGCTGAAGTTATGGACGACGTCACCGATCTGCCCCAGCCCCCCGGAATTGAGCACCACCGACAACGAAGACAGCGTCTGCTCCGTCGACGGATACGTCCCGGACCTGTCCAACGGGATGGTGGCGCCGGACTGCAAACGACCCTGCGCCGGCTGTCCCAGCGGGGGATTCAGCTCGACGTGCATCGACCCCAGCAGGCTGGTCTGGCCAACAGTCGCCACCGTGTTGGCAGGTACGACGACGTCACGCTTGACGGAGATCTCCACGTCGGCGTGGTCGCCCTTGACCCGCATCCCGCCCACGGCGCCGACTACGACATCGCCGATCATGACGGGTGAATTGGATTCCAGCGTGCCAACATTCGCGAGCTCGACGTGATAGACGCTGGCGCCCGGCCCGCGGCCCACGGTGCCGGGCAGCGGCAGCGAGTTGACGCCCTTGAATCCGCAGCCCGCGAGGAGCGCGGCGCACAAGACGAAGCCAAAAAGCCGCTTCACGGCGACCCCGGTGGACCGGGCGGCGGCCCAGGCCTACTCGTGTCAGGAATCAGCAAGTCGCCCAGCGTATGCGGCGTCGAATCGCCGTTGATGCCGGTGTAGGCGGAGATCGACGGCAGCGTCTCCGGCGGCACCGGGCTGGGTCCCTCGCCGCCGGGCGCCAGACCCGGCTCGGCGTAGATGATCTTGTCCGGCGTCGCGCTGCGCTGCAGTACGAAGTTGGTGGGGATCGGCATGTAGTTGAAGTTTGCCGTGCGCAGCCCCGGGCCCAGGTATTCGGTGCACAGCTTCCCGGTCTCTTTTGCGCTGATATTCTCCACGGCTCCGATTGCGGCGCAGATGAAGTCGACCGGATTGGAGAAGTTGTTGATGATGAAGCTGCCGATGGCGCCGGGGATGTTCGGGTTGTAGATGTTGTAGCCGTTGGAGAATGCGGTGGGCGCGCCGTGCAGGATGTTCTCCACATCCAGCCGGTGATCGACCAGGTTCTGGGTCACATCGGCCAACCGCGATATCTGCTCGGCGGTCTTGTCGCGGCTGCCGGCGATGAACCGCTGCACCTCGCCAACGGCGACCGACAGATTCGACAGCGCCGCATCCAGATCGGATCGGCTGTCATCGATCACGCTGCTCAACGTCGCCAGCCGATTCTGGAACTGCACGATCTGCTGATTGCTGTCGCGCAGCGTGGTGACGAAGGTCTGCAGGCTCTTGATGACGTCGACGATGTTGCCGCTGCCCTTGGCCAGCACCCGGGCGATCCCCGCCAGCTCCGTCAGCGTGTGCCGCAGCTTCTCCCCGTTGCCGTCCATCGCGTTGGCGGCGCTTTCGATGAAGCGGCTGACCGATGTCGAAGAAACGCCATTACCTGGGCCTAGATCCGTTGCCAGCCGGGTTAATTGGGTGGTGACCTCGTCCCACTCGACGGGAATCGCGGTCCGGTCGACGTCGATGACCGCGCCGTCGCGGATCTTGGGCCCGCTCCGGTGGTAGGCGGGGGCAAGCTGGACGTAACGCGCCGCCACCAGATTTTGCGAGACGATCACCGCCTTGGCGTCGGCCGGGATCGACACGTCGCGGTTGACATGCAGCGTCAACTTCACTCGGCTGGGCGCCGGCTGGATCGACGACACGGTGCCGACCTTGACCCCGGACACCCGAATGGAATCGCCTGGGTAGATGCCGGTGGCGGAGGTGAAATACGCGGTGATCGTCATCGGCCGAAAAAAAGAAAGCCACGCAACAAACGCAGACCCCGCCACAACGAGCCCGACCAGGACCACCGCCGTCGCAGCTGCGAGCCAGCCCCTCATCGCTGCTCCGGGAGAATTCCGTTGCGCGGCCACGGGAACAGGGCACGCGGCATGTTCGGGTCGTTGCGACGCATTCCGAAGTAGTAGTCGAAGAATGGTTGCATCAACTCCGGTATCGCGAGGTTGGGCACGTAGGCGTTGTAGTAGAAGCCGTTGGACACGGTCTCGCCCGACGTCAACTCGAACTTCTTCAGGCCGGGCAGCGCCTTGGAGATGTTGTCGTGGTTCTTCTGCAGCATGGCCGCAACGGAATTCAACCTGTCCAACGTCGGCGCGAGCTTGGCCTCGTTGTCGGCGACCAGCCCGGTCAGCTCTTTGGCGACGACGGAGACATTGGCCAGCAGCTCGCTGATCGCGTTGCGCCGCTGCACCAGCACGTCGAGCAGCTGGTTGCCGTTGAGGATCAGCGCGTTGACCTGCTGGCTGCGCTCCGACAGGATCCCGGTGACGTTAGTGGCGCTCTTCAGCAGATCGTCCAGGGTTTCCCCGCGGCTGTTGAGCGCCCGCGACAGCCGGGTCACGTTCTCGAACGTCGGGCCGAGTTGCGGCGCGATCTGATCGACCGTCGCCGACAAAGCATCCAGCGATTGGTTGAGCGTCTGGGTACTGGTTCCCGCGGTATTGGTGGTCAGGTCGGAGACGGCCTCGGAAAGTGAATAGGGAGAGGCGGTTCGGGAAAGGGGGATGACGTCGGCCGAACGCAGCGGGGCGGCGCCGCCCGGCTCTAGGGTCAACACGCGCGCGCCCAGTAGCGAACCCGTGCGGATGTGTGCGGTGGTCTCCGATCCGAGCAGCACCTTCCCGCGAATGCGGAACGTCACCAGGGCCGCGCCGTCCTCGTCCAGCGAGACGTCGGAGACGGTGCCGACCTTGACGCCCGACACCAGCACGTTGTTTCCCGATTCGATGCCGCCGGCCTCGGAGAACAACGCCCGATAGCGGATCATCGTCGCCCACGACGCCAGTTCCTGTGGCGCCAGCCCGACCAGGACGACGAGCACCATCAGGATCACGCCCATCAGGCCCGATCGAACGTGTTTGCGGTCACGGTATTTCAGCATCAGGGCTCCGCGCACCTGCCCTCGGTCTGCTTGATCCAGGGCGACACCACGGTCCGGCCCTGCAGATCGCTGACGCGGAAAGCAACACCGCAGATGTAGTAGTTGACGAAGCTGCCGTAGGCCCCGGTGCGGGCGAGCTTGCGGTAGTTTCCCGGCGCGCGCTGCAGCGCGTCGTCCAGGAATCCCTTCCCCTTATCCAACAAGGGCGCCAAGCGATTCAACTGGTCGACCGTTCCGGCCAGCGGAGGCCGCGCCGCCGCGAGCAGCTCAGCCACCGACGCGGTGCCTTTGTCGAGCGCCTGGATGGCATCGCCGATCGGGTCGCGGTCGGTGGACAGGTCGGTCACCAGGTGCTGCAGGCGATCGATGGCGCCGGAGAACTGATCACCCTGTTGGGCAAGGGTTTGCACCACCGTGTTGAGGTTGTCGATGAGCTTCTCGACGGCCTGGTTCTTGTTGGCGACGTCGTCGGAGAACCGTGACGTTTTGGACAACAACGACTGCAGCGTCTGCCCTTGGCCCTGGAACACCTGCAGGAGCGCTGAGGTCAGCGCGTTGACGTCGTGTGGATCCAGACCGCGGACAACGGGTTTGAGCCCGCCGAGCAACAGGTCGAGATCCAGGGCCGGCAGTGTGTGGTCGACGGGGATGCGCGACCCCGCCGGCAGAATCCGGGTCGATCCGGGGCCGATGATGATTTCGAGGTAGCGATCGCCGACCAGGTTGAGGTAGCGCACGGCGGCCTTCGAGCCGGTCGTCAGCGCGATGTCACGGTCGGCGTCGAAACCCACCACCACCGAGTTGTCCGGCTGTAGCGACACCGCATTGACGGTTCCCACCCGAATCCCGGCTACCCGCACCGAGTCTCCCGACTTCAGTTGCGAGGCATCGGTGAAAACCGCCGAGTAGCCGTGCGTCGGACCCGTTCGATACTGGCCGAAGATGAGTAAGAGGCAGCCGGTCAGCGCCAGCATGACCACCGCGAAGACCCCGAATTTGACGAGCGTCCGCCTCATCCCGGTTGTCCGATCTGGGCGGTGTTGCGGGGCGGTCCGTCGATGGGGCCGTACAGGAACTGTTTGAGCGCATCGGAATTCAGCAGGTTGCCGGGGTTGCCGTAGCGCCAGGGGTTGGCGCCGACGTCGGCGACGTCGAAGGGCGGGAATGTGTTGAACGGCACGGGTAATTCGTTGTCGCACTGCGGGCCGCCCTTAGCCGCCACCTTCGGAAGGTTCGAGGGGTAGCGGTACCGCTCGGCGCCCAGGCTCAATCCTGCCAAGACTTCGAGCCCGGGCACCGGGGTTGGTGGCTGCTTGGCCAACGGGAACATCCCACGCAAGCCGCAGGTGAGCGCCGAATTGTATTTGTTCGTCAGATCTGTGGTCGGCACCAGCAGCTGCATGACATCGGTGAGCGCTTGCCGATTGCCGCCCACCACGTCGTTACCGATCTCTGCCAGGCCGATCACGTTGATGAGCAGCGAGTCGAAATGCTGTTGTTCCTCGACGAACGTCTGGCTGATCCGCGTCGTGTGGTCAATGACGCTGATGAGGTCGGGCGCCGCGTCGGCGTAGGCGTCGGACACCCGGGCCGTCGCATCGAGGTCGTGGCTCAGTTTCGGCAGGCTCGGCTCGAGTTTGGCGAGGAAGGCGTTGGCGTCGCTAAACGTCTGCCCGAGCTGCCCGCCGCGGCCGTTGAGGGCCGCCGCGAACGCACCCAGCGTCTCGTTGAGTTTGGCCGGGTCGATCTTGGTCAGCACCGAAACCAGTTGCTGGAACACGGTATTGACCTCGACGGTCACGTGGCCGGCGTCGAGCACCTGTCCCGCGCGCAAAGCCTGCACCGACGGCTCCTCGGGCGGAATCAACTGAACGAACTTGGCGCCGAACGCCGTTGTCGCGACGATGTTGACGAGGACATTGGCCGGGATCAGACGCAGCCGCGCCGGCTCGATGGCCAGGTGAATGGCGGCCTGGCCGTCGGGCCTGTCGTCGATGGAAGCGACGCTGCCGATCTGGGCGCCGTGCAGTTTCACCTTGGCGCCGGGAGTCATCATCAAACCGGCGCGCCCGGCGAGCACCGTCACGGGGACCGTCTGGGTGAAACCGCCGCGGAACTGGGTCAACGCCAACGCGACGATGACGCAGATGACCAGGACAGTGACCAGCCCGGCCAACGGGCGCGTATAGGTGTGCCGAGAGCCGCGGTGCCCGGCCGGGAGCATGACACGGGGTCGATGCCGAGCCGGCCCGGCCGTAAGACCTCGGGTCACCTACGCTCCTTCGCCCCAGCGCAATGTAGCCATTGCCGCACGAAATACAAAGCGCGCCAGGCGCATTCGCACAGCAACGCCGGGTGACGCCGCCCCCATGCAAAGCTTTTCGGGTCAACCGGCCGTTTGTGTGATACAAATCTCATGTTGGTAGCGAGCAGAACGATACATTCGCAAAACTAGAACTACAAGACTACTTTGCACGAGAGTGTCGTTCTACACTGGCCACGGCCTACGCGTCACGAGGGAGCAATGTGACCGGTATCCGCGTCGTCGCGCCTGAGTTGGCGCAACGGTACGAGGACGAAGGATGGTGGACCCCGGACACGCTCGGGGACCTGGTGGGCCGCAGCCTCAAGGACGCTACGGACGTCACCTTCCGCGTCCATTCCGCGCACCGACCGTTTGTCGGCACCTTCGGTGATGTCGAACTGCTGGCCCGCAGGCTGGCGGCGGGGCTGCGGGCCCGCGGCGTCGGTCCGGGCGATGTGGTCGCGTTTCAGCTGCCGAACTGGGTCGAAGCCGCCGTGACGTTTTGGGCGTCGGCATTCCTGAGTGCCGTCGTCGTCCCGATCGTGCATTTCTACGGCCCGAAGGAATTGCGCTACATCCTGTCGGCTGTCAAGCCGAGCGTCTTCATCACCGCCGAGGGTTTCGGGCGGATGGCCTTCCACCCCGAAGTCTGTTCCGACGTGCCGACGGTCGCGCTGGTGGGCGAGAGCTTCGACGCACTACTCGACCCCGAACCACTGGCCGGCACGTTGGCGGCCGACCCGGCCAGCCCCGCGCTGATCGCGTTCACATCGGGCACCACGAGCGACCCCAAGGGCGTGATCCACAGCCATCAGACGCTGGGTTTCGAAACACGCCAACTGCTGGCGAATTACCCGCCCGATCGCAGCCGGATGCTCACCGCGCTGCCAGTCGGGCATTTCATCGGCATGCTCGGTGCGTTCCTGATCCCAGTCCTCCAGGGCGCGCCGATCGATCTCTGCGACGTCTGGGACCCCGATAAGGCGATCGACCTGATGGACGCCGACGGCGTGGCCCTTGGTGGTGGACCCCCGTACTTCGTCACCAGCCTGCTCGACCATCCCCGGTTCACCACCGAACACTTGCGGTATATCAAGCACATTGGCCTCGGCGGCTCCACGGTTCCCGCCGCCGTCACCCGGCGATTGGCCAATCTCGGGATCCTCGTCACCCGCTCCTACGGCAGCTCCGAGCATCCGTCGATCACCGGCTCCCATTACGCGGCGCCGGAAGACAAGAGGCTGCTCACCGACGGCAACGCGCGCATCGGGGTAGAGGTCCGACTGGCCGATGACGGCGAAATCCTTTCTCGCGGGCCGGATTTGTTCCTCGGGTACACCGATCCCGCGCTGACCGCCCAGGCGTTCAACGAGGACGGCTGGTACCACACCGGCGACATCGGGGTGATGGACGACGACGGCTACCTGACCATCACCGACCGCAAATCCGACATCATCATCCGCGGCGGCGAGAACATCAGCGCCTTAGAGGTCGAGGAAGTCTTGCTCGGCCTGCCGGCGGTCGCCGAGGCGGTGGTGGTCGCCGCGCCGGATGCGCGGCTCGGCGAGCACGCCGCCGCGGTGCTGCGCATCAAGCCCGGGCATTCGATGCCGACGCTCGCCGAGGTGCGCGAGCACTTCGAGCGGGCGGGCATGGCCAAGCAGAAATGGCCCGAGACGCTGCACCAGGTGGACGACTACCCGCGCACCGCCAGCGGCAAAGTGCAGAAATACGTTGTGCGCCAGAGCGTTCGAGAAGCAAGCCTGGCCGAGCCCGGAAATTGAGAGTTGAACTTCTGGGAAAACAAGAATATCGTTCTACTGCCACCTGATGTTTAGGAGTCATTGGTGACTATCCTTGCGGAGCAGCGCACCTATGTTGCGGGCCGATGGGTCACGGGCGATGACGTGGTCAGCGTCGAGAACCCAGCCGATGAAACCCACGTCGCCGACATCACCGCGACGCCGCTGGCCGAGGTGGAACAAGCAATCGCCGAGGCACGCCGCAGCTTTGACGACGGCGCGTGGGACGAGATGCCAGCCAGCGAGCGAGCGCGGATGTTGCACGCCTTCATCGACCACGTCGACGGCGTCCGCGACGTCCTGGTGCCCACGCTGGTCGCCGAGGCCGGGCAACCGGCATTCTTCGCCGAAATGACCCAGCTGACAGCGGGAATCATGATCGCCCGGCAGACCATCGACCTCTACCTGTCGATGTCCCACGAAGAAGCCAGTCCGGTTCCCGTCGACGACCTGGTGCGTGGCCGCGTCGCGTTGAGCGTTCGCCGCCACGAGCCGGTCGGGGTGGTCTCCGCGATCACGCCCTACAACGCGGCGTTGATCATGGGCTTCCAGAAGCTGATTCCCGCACTGATGGCAGGGAATTCGGTGATCCTGCGGCCCAGCCCGCTGACACCGATCTCGTCGCTGATCTTTGGACATGCCGCGGACGCCGCGGGCCTGCCGCCGGGCGTGCTGAGCGTGGTGGTCGAGTCAGGCATCGCCGGTGCGGAATTGCTCACCAGCGACCCGCGCGTCGACATGGTGTCCTTCACCGGCTCGACGGTGGCGGGACGCAAGATCCTGGCCCAGGCGGCACCGACGGTCAAACGGGTGTCGCTGGAACTCGGCGGCAAGTCGGCGCAGATCTATCTGCCAGACGCGGTGGAGCGGGCACCCGCCGGCGCGGCGATGGCTATCGCGACGACGGCCGGCCAAGCCTGCGTGGCCGCGACCCGGATGCTCGTCCCGCAGGACCAGAAGGACCAAGTGCTCGAGGCGGTCAGCGCCGCGTATAAGGCGATCAAGGTCGGCATGCCCACCGAGCCCGGGATCACCATGGGCCCGGTCATCAGCGCCGCGCAGCGCGACAAGTGCGAGCAGTACGTGAGGCTCGCGGAGGAGCACGGCGGCAAGGTGTTCAGCGGAGGCGGCCGTCCCGCCGGTCTGGACCGCGGTTACTTCTTCGAGCCCACTGTGCTTGACCTGCCTAACAATTCGAATCCGGCGGCGCAGGACGAGATCTTCGGTCCCATCATCGGCGTCCTCGGCTATCGCGACATCGACGATGCGGTGGCGATCGCCAACGACAGCATCTACGGGCTGTCCGGCCAGGTGTACGGGACCGACGCGGCGGCGGCGATGCAAGTCGCGCGTCGGCTGCGCACCGGCGCCGTCAACGTCAACACCACGGTCTTCTCCGCGTACGCGCCCAGCGGCGGCTACAAGCAGAGCGGGCTGGGCCGCGAACGAGGACCGGACGGAATCCGCGAGTTTCAAGAGGTGAAGCACATGTCGATCGGAGAGTTGAAGTGAGCGAATACGACCTGAACTGGTTGATCTCGGTTGACGATCACATTCTCGAACCGCCGAATCTGTGGGTCGACCGGGTCGCCGCCAAGGACCGTGACCGTGCCCCGCACATGGAGAAGAACGACCACGGCATCGACAACTGGGTCTACGACGGCAAGCACTACCCGAACTCGGGCCTGAGCGCCGTCGTCGGCAAGTCCAAGGAGGAGTTCAGCCCGGAGCCGCTGTCGTATTCGGAGATGCGGCCGGGGTGCTACGACGCTAAGGCTCGCGTCGAGGATATGGACCGCTCCGGTGTGCTTGCGTCACTGTGCTTTCCGACGATCACCCGTTTCTGTGGGCAGCTGTTCATGGAGGCCAGCGACCGCGAGTTCGGCTTCGAATGCCTGCAGCACTACAACGACTGGCTGGTCGAGGAATGGTGCGGTGCCGCCCCCGGACGCTACATTCCGCTGATGCTGATCCCGATGTGGGATCCGAAACTCGCCGCCACGGAGATGGAGCGCATGGTGGCCAAGGGCGTCACGACATTCGCGTTCTCGGAGAACCCGGAACCGTTGGGATTGCCTACTATTCACGATGCGAACGGCTACTGGGAGCCGGTGATGGCGGCGGCCAACGAGCTCGAGATGGTGGCGAGCATGCACGTCGGGTCGTCGTCGACGCTGCCCAAGATCTGCACGGACGCGCCCTTCATGGCGAACCTGACCTGGGGTGCGTCGCGCACGTCGGGCACGATGCTGTCCTGGCTGTTCAGCGGGATGTTCCAGCGCTACCCGAAGCTGAAGATCGCGTTGTCCGAGGGTGAAGTCGGCTGGATGCCTTACTTTTTGGAGCGCGCCGAGCAGGTGCTCGACAAGCAGCGGTACTGGGTGATGCGCGGCGCGAAGTTCGACACCCACGCCGGCGCCGGCAATGCCATCGACCTTGACACGCTCGACATCCGGGAAACGTTCCGCAACCACATCTACGGCTGCATCATCGAGGACCGCCACGCCGTGCGGAGCCTGGACGAGATCGGCGAGGACAACATCATGTGCGAGACCGACTATCCGCACTCGGACTCCACCTGGCCGGACTGCATCGACGTCGCCCGCAACACCATGAAGGATCTGCCGGAGAACGTGCAGTACAAGCTGCTGCGCGGCAATGCCGAACGGCTGTACCGGTTCACGCCGGCGGAGCCCCCCGTCTTGGCTAGCGCCTGATGCCCGGGGTACTGGACGGCAAGAGCGCCATCGTCACCGGCGCGGGCTCCGGGGTCGGCCGGGTATCGGCGCTGCGGTTCGCCGAGGAAGGCGCCCGGGTGGTCGCAGCCGACATCGACCTCGACCACGCGAAAGAGACTGTGCGCCAGATCGAATCGGCCGGCGGCACCGCCATCGCCGTTGGGACCGACGTGTCGGACGAGCAGCAGGTTCAGGCGATGATCGCGGCCGCGGTCGACCAGTACGGCCGGCTGGACATCCTGTTCAACAACGTCGGCATCCCGACGCCGCGGCTCGGCATGATCTTCGAGGAGCACACGCTCGAGGACTTCAACCGCCTGGTCGCGGTCAACCTCGGCGGAGTCTTTCTCGGGTGCAAGTACGCGGTGCTGCGCTTCAAGGAGCAGGGCTCTTCCGGATCACCAGGCGGCGTCATCCTGAACACCGCCTCGGTGGCGGGCCTGGTGGGTTGGGGCGGTTCGGTGTACGGCGCCACCAAGGGCGGGGTCATCCAGCTCACCCGGGCGGTCGCAATCGAGGCCGCTCCCTTCGGAATTCGCGTCAACGCCATCTGCCCGGCGGCCATGCCGTTGACCGGCTTCATGGCAGCGGGCGGGCTGCAGGTCGACGCGGAGCAGCAGGCACAGATTGCCGAGGCCGTCGGCGGGCAGCATCCGCTCGGGCGCGCCATCACGGCGGAGGACTGCGCCGAGGCCGCGCTGTATCTGGTCTCCGACGCGTCACGCAATGTCACCGGGGTGGCGCTGCCGGTCGACGGCGGGTTCGTGGCCAAATGACAGCTCCCGCACTGGATCGCGACCGCCTGCGCGAGCTGTTCGACCTGCGCAGCTCCTACAACGCGTTCAGCGGTGGTGCCTACCAGGACGATCCGTATCCGGCCTGGCACCGGTTGCGCGAAGAAGGTCCGGTGCTGCCCGGCGTTCTGCATGAGCTGACCGGCAGCACCGACATGATGTTCTTTCACGGGCTGCCGTACCCGGACAGCCCGCACTTCACGGTATTCGACTACGACTCCTGCATGACCGCCTACCGCAACCCGGACGTGTTCGCGTCGTCACCGGTGCCCATCGACCTCGACAATGGTCCACTGGGCCTGACCAACAGCATGCTCTCGATGAACGGCGAGCAGCACCGGCGCTACCGCGCACTCGTCCAACCGTCGTTCCTGTCGTCGAATGGCAAGTGGTGGATTGACAATTGGATCACCGAGACGGTGAACCTGCTCATCGACGGCCTCGCCCACGAGGGGCGTGCCGAGCTCAACGTCGACTTCTGCGCGGCCATCCCGGTGCTCACCATCACCGGCAGTTTCGGTGTGCCCGTCGAGCAGGCCCTGGATATCCGCGAGGCGCTGGCGAGGGATCCGCAGAAGGTGGTCGACCTGCTCCAGCCGGTCATCGCCGCGCGCCGCGAGGAGCCACGCGACGACCTGATCAGCATCCTAGTCCAAGCCGAGTTGACCGATGAGCACGGCGTCAAAGACCGGCTCACCGATCGCGAGATCGATTCCTTCGTGCTGCTGTTGCTCGGCGCGGGTTCGGGCACGACGTGGAAGCAGATGGGCACCACGCTGACGACGCTGCTGCAACGGCCCGAACTCCTCGAGGCAGTCCGCGCGGACCGGCAGCTGCTGCGTGCGGCGATCGAGGAAGCGATCCGGTGGATGCCGACCGATCCGATGTTCTCCCGCTGGGTCATGGCCGACACCGAATTGGGTGGCCTCGAAATTCCCGCCGGGTCCGTCGTGCATCTCGCGCTCGGCGCGGCCAACAGGGATCCGTCCAGATGGGACATGCCCGACGAATTCGATATTACTCGAAAGTTCAAGCCGTCGTTGGGATTCGGGCAGGGCGCACATATCTGCCTCGGCATGCACGTGGCCCGCGCCGAGATGACGATCGCGATCTCGGCGCTGCTGGACCGATTTCCCAACCTGCGGCTGGATCCCGACGCCGAACCACCCCGCTTCGTCGGAATGTACGAGCGTGGGGCGACCGCCATACCCGTTCTGTTCGATAACCCCTGAGGTTGAGCATGCCCGAATACACACAACCCGACATCACTCTCCTCGGTGAGGATCACGTCCGCGCGTATCGAGAGAGCGGCGGCGAGGCCGGTTATATCTGGAACGGCGCGCCGACGCTGCTGCTGACCGTGACCGGGCGCCGCACCGGCCGCGAACTCACCTCGCCGCTGATCTTCGCCCGTGATGGCGACGACTACCTCGTAGTGGCGTCCATGGGAGGCGCGCCGAAGCACCCGATGTGGTACCTGAACCTACAAGCCAACCCGCAGGCCAGGATTCAGGTCCGCGCCGACGAAATGGCCGTCACGGCGCGTACCGCGACCGCCGACGAGAAGGCGCGGCTGTGGCAGATTGTCACCGAGGTCTGGCCGAACTACGACGTCTATCAGTCACGAACCGACCGCGACATTCCCGTGGTTGTCCTCACGCCGACATGACCCCGGCTAGCATTTCACCCGTGTCACGGGCTGAGCAACGGGCCGCCGAGCGATCGGCGGCGGTGCAGCGTTCACGCGAACGGATCGCCAACCAGGTCAGGTTGATGCTGGACGCCGCGCTGCGGCTGATCCGCGAAAAGGGCGACGCGTTCACCACGCAGGAGCTGGTCAAGGAGGCCGGCGTCGCACTGCAAACGTTCTACCGCTACTTCGCCAGCAAGGACGAACTGCTGCTGGCCGTGCTCGCCGACGCGATGAACGACGCCTGCACCCGTTGGGCGGACGCAGCCAAGGACTTACCGGATCCGGTAGCGCGGTTGCGCTTCTACATCACCACCGTCATCGAGGTGCTCGACTCCGAAGCGGGCGCGGGCGGCACGGCCAAATTCATCGTGTCGACGCACTGGCGGCTGCACCAGATCTTCCCCGAGGAACTCGCCGAGGCCGAAAAGCCTTTCGTCGACTTGCTGCTCGCCGAGATCAGCGCCGGCGCGGATGCGGGGCTGTTGGCGCCCGCCAATCCCGAATGGGCCGCCTGGTTCATCGCCGAACTGGTGCGGTCCGTGTACCACTACCACGCCCATGCGCCACTGGAACCCGAAGCGACGGACCACCTGTGGGAGTTCTGTCTCACCGCGCTGGGCGGCACACCGAAAGCGACAGCCCGGAAGAAATAGAGGAAGCCATGCCGCACGCGAAACCCGAAGAGCTGCCGAGCGCGGGAGGTGGGCGATGGCCCATGGCCGGCGACGGCTTCCGTTCGGCGCGGTGGGGCGACATGGAGATCGGCTACACGATCACCGAGGGCGTGGACTGCACGCAGCTCTATCAAATGGGCGGACTCCCCGGCGGTGTGTGCACCTGTCCGCACTACGGCTACATCTTCGAAGGGTCAATCCGCGCAACCTATCCCAACACCGACTGGCCGGACGAGACGGCGACCGCGGGCGAGGCGTACTTCTTCCCGGCTGGCCACGTCCTGATCTATCCCGAACCGACCAGGGCGCTCGAGCTCAATCCGGCCTTCGCGCTGCAGCAGTGCATGGACGCGATACAACGGGCGGCGGCGCGGATGGCCCAGTGACGCGGCTACTACCGATGCCGGTGGGCGCTGGGGTCGCCGAGACCAGCGCGGTGCCACCACGGTCATCCGACTTCGACGACGACGCTCCCGAGCTCGCCGCCGACTACGGTGAGGCCGAGTACATGCTCGCCGGCACGGCTTGTACCTACGCCGGCCCAGCTACCGGGCCCGCCACGGTCGTCGGCGACGGACACGCCTACGTCACCCGCGTCCTGGTCCGCTATCCAAAAGAGTTGTCCCGCTTCAGCGGCCGGGCCGTCGTCGAGCCGTTCAACACCACCTACGGCGTCGACCGGGACGCCCTGTGGCTGCACGTTGGCGACATGCTGCAGACCGAGGGTGACGCGTGGGTCGGGATCAGCGTGCGCGCCTGGTCTTCGGAGCAACTCAAGCGGCGCGACCCGACGCGCTACGGTGACATCGACATCGGATCCAACGACCTGGTGTGGGACCTGCTGCACACGATCGGCACGCTGGTCAAGCAGGGCGGTGAGCACAGCCCGTTAGGTCACCTGCCGGTCCGGCATGTCTATCTTGGCGGGTACTCGCAAAGTGCCGTCGACACAGCCACTTTCGCTGCGGCATTCCGCACGGTCTACGACGGGTTCTTCCCCGCGTCGCACGCGGCCAGCCTGACACCGCTCACTGTTGGGGAAGGCCTGCCGCGCTTCGAATACGCCCCGATGCCGGCGGTCGGGGCGCCGGTCGTCGAGATCCAACCGCAAAGCGACGTCGACGGATTCAGTTTCGAAGACTTTGTCAATCCCGGCAGCGCGTCCGTGCGGCGCGAGGACAGCGACGAGGTCGGGGACCGGTTCCGGCTGTACGAGATCGCCGGCGCACCGCATGCCGCGAAAATCGTTGGCTGCGACGGGAACGGTTCGAGCTTCCCGATGTCGGCCTTTGTCCGTGCCGCGCTGCGCAACCTGTTCCGCTGGGCCGAGGATGACATCGCGCCGCCGAAGGCGCCACGCATCGCGCTCAGCGTCGACGACGTGGTCGCCGAAGCTGCGGTCGACCGGTTCGGCAACGCGATCGGCGGCGTGCCTTCACCATTCCTCGACGTGCCGATCGCGCGCTACGAAGCGCACTCCACGCCGGGGCCGCTGTGCAAGCTCGCGGGACGCGAGGTGGCGTTGCCGTACGAGGTCCTGTCCGGCCGCTACGGAGGCGTGGAGACCTACCTCGCCGAATTCACGATCAGCCTCGACGCCGCCATTGACGCGGGCTTCCTGCTCGCGGACGACCGCGCCGCGCTGCTGGAGGCTCAGACGGCCAAGGCGCACGCGGCTTTTGCACAGATTGGTGCACCGGCATGAGCTTGACGACCGTGCCCGTGCCGGACAGCCTCGAGCAGGCGCTGTCTTCAGAATGGCTCACCTCGGCATTGGGCGTCGGCGTCGTCGCCGTGACGCCCGGACCCGTCGTCGACCGGATCTCCACGAACGCACGGTTTTCGATCGAGCAAGCCGACGGTAGCTCGCAGAGCCTCTGCGTCAAGGGCTACTTCAACGACATCGGCCGGGCAGCTCGCTACATCGGGGCGCCCGAGGCCTACTTCTATCGGGACCTGGCCGCCGCCACCGGGGTGCGCACGCTGCGCAGCGTCTACGCCGACGTCGACCCGACCACCCAGCATGGGGTGATCATCACCGAAGACATTGTGTCGCACGGCGGTTCGTTCCTGGACGCCATCACCACCTACACGCCCGACCAGACCGCGCAGACCCTCGCCGAGTTCGCCCGGCTGCACGCCACGACATGGAATGCGGCGCGCTGGGCCGATGAGCCCTGGCTGGACCCACGGCTGGGGCGCGTCCTCGAGGTCTGGGGCGAGCCGGCCACCCTCGACATCATCGACCGAAACCTCAACGGGCCCAACGGGCAGCGCACACCTGCCGAGGTGCGAGACGCGGCCGGACTCGTCGACGCCTACCGCGGCCTGATCGCGGTGGCGACCGTCGGGCCGTGGTGCGTCATCCACGGCGACGCCCATGTCGGCAACGTGTTCCTCGACGCCGCCGGGACTCCGTCCCTGGTCGACTGGCAACTCGTCCAACGCGGCGCTTGGTACCTCGACGTTGGCTATCACATCGCCTCGACGTTGACCGTCGATGAACGCCGAAGGAACGAGCGGGACTTACTGCAGCACTACCTCGACGCGCTGGTTTCGTACGGCGTCACGCCGCCGTCGTGGGAAGAGGCCTGGCCTGCCATCGCGTTCGGCATGCTGCACGGGTTCTTTCTCTGGGGCATCACCACAAAAGTGCAGCCTGCCATCATCGAGACGCTGCTGCATCGCCTCGGCACCGCGGTCGCCGATCACAGGAGGCATTAGTGCAGCAGGCTTTTGACGGGGTGCGTGTCGTCGAGTTGGCGCAATGGGTGTTCGTGCCAGTGGCCGGTGCGCTACTGGCAGACTGGGGTGCCGACGTCATCCGCATCGAACGCCTAAACGGCGACCCGTATCGCGGGCTGGCGACCCAGGGCATCGGCACCGACCGCGATGGCGTCAATCTGTCGATGGCCCTTGCCAATCGCGGAAAGCGGTCGGTCGCGCTGAACCTGCGGCATGAGGGCGGCGTGGCGGTGCTGCACGAATTGCTAGACACCGCGGACGTTTTCCTCACCAGCCTGCGCCCCGGCGCGCTGAGCCGGCTCGGCCTCGACGCCGACACGTTACGCGAGCGGTACCCGAACCTGATCTACGCGCGTGGCCACGGTTTCGGATCACACGGCCCAGACGCCAACCAGCCCGGCTACGACAGCTCGGCGTTCTGGGCACGCGGGGGAGTCGGGCATATCCTGACCCCGCCCGAGCGGGACTACCCGATCAGCCAGCGCGGCGCGATGGGCGACCGAAACGGCGCCATGGCACTGGCTTTCGGCATCGCGGCCGCTCTGCTCAAGCGAGCGAAGACCGGCGTCGGGTCGGTGGTGGATGTGTCGCTGCTGGCGACCGCGATGTGGATGCTGTCGTCGGACCTATTGGCCGTACTTAACGGCGGCGACGTCGGGCCGGTGGGCGGCCGCGGTCCCCAGGTCAACCCGCTCATCGGAAACTTTAGGACCAAGGATTGCCGGCACATCCAGCTGATGTTCCTGCAGGCCGACCGCTACTGGCCCGAATTCTGCCGGCTGGTCGACCGCGACGACCTCGCCGAAGATCCGCGCTTCGCCGACATGGCCACCCGGCGCACGAACAGCCAGGCCTGCGTGGCCGAACTCGACGCACTCTTCGCGACCCGCACGTTCGCGGAATGGAAGGCTTTGCTCGCAAAGCTCGACGCGCCTTGGGCCCCAGTGCAATCCGTGAGCGAGGTGGTCGAGGACCCCCAGGTGGTCGCCAACGGCTACGTGGGGGAGGTACGCCTCGAGGACGGGCAGAGCTACCGGCTGCCCGCCGTTCCGTTGCAACTCGACCAGCAGGGGCCGCCGATGCGACGCGCGCCCGAGCACGGCGAGCACACCGAGGCCCTACTGCTCGAGCTGGGTTACGACTGGGACCGAATTTCAACGCTCGCCGACGACGGGGTCATCCCGTGACCGGGCGGCCGCTGCCGGTTGCCGACGAATCCTCGGCGCCCTTCTGGTCGGCAGCGGCCGAGCACGTCCTGACCGTTGCCCGCTGCAACCGCTGCGGGCAATGCACCATGCCCCCGGGTGTGGTGTGCCCGCATTGCCACGCAACCGATCCCGCGTTCGAGTTCGCACCCGTCAGCGGCCGCGGCGCCGTACGGTCGTGGACCGTGGTGCGCCAGGCGTTCCTGCCCGGCTTCGACGACGACCTGCCCTTCGTGCTCGTCGACGTCGAACTCGTCGAACAGGTCGAGCTTCGACTAATTGGTCGCCTGCTCGACGGTGTCGGCGCGGACCTGCACGTCGGCGACACGGTTGTCGTCGGCTTCGAAGACTTGGCACCCGGCGTGGCCGTTCCCGCATTCGAGCTGGCATGACCGGCACGTTCGCAGCGCGGAACAAGGTCGCCATCGCCGGCTATGCCCACAGCCAGATCTGCCGGCGCGCCGACCGGCCGCTGGGTGCGCTGGCCGTCGACACCGCCCGCGCCGCCATCGCCGATGCGGGACTGCGCCTCGACCAAATCGACGGCTTCGTCAGCTCGAGCCTGCTGCCCAGCGCGGGAGGCCAAGGCGCACAAGACGGTATCAGCACCGTGTCGTCGGCCTGGCTCGCGCAGAACCTGGGCGCCACCCCGCACTACGTCGCCGGCTTCGACGGCATCGGCCAGATCACCGGCTCGGTCGCCATCGCCGTCAACGCCGTCGCCAGCGGCGCCGCCGACTACGTGCTCTTGCACCGTGCCCTGCACAACCCCGCCGGGCGCTACCACGCCAACCCCATGCACGAGGCGCGTGGCCCCATGCAATGGACTGCGCCGCAAGGCTTTTTCGGGCCACTAGCGATGATCGCCCTGCCCTACAACGAGTACCTGCAGCGCTACGGCGCCAAGCGGGAATCGATGGCCGCAGTCGTCGTCGAGGCGCGCAAGAACGGCGCGCGCATCCCATGGTCATACTGGCGCGACCGGCCGCTGGACTCAGACGAGTACGTAGAGGCACCAATGCTTTTCGACCCGGTCTGCCGCTACGACTGCGATATTCCCGTCGACGGCGTGGCCGTGTTCGTGCTCACCTCCGCCGAGCGCGCGAGGGACCTGCCGCATCCGCCGGTGTACATCGCCGGGTACGCGTCCGGAATGCCCGCCCGACAACGCCTTCCGCTGCACTGGCCGCTGGACGACATCATCGAGGGCGGCGCGCTGACGGTTCGGCGGCTGTGGGAACACACGGGCATCACGGCCGCGGATGTCGACCTCCCACAGCTCTACGACGGGTTCTCGCGGTTCGTCTGGTTCTGGCTGGAGGTGCTCGGCCTCTGCCCGCCGGGAGAGGCGCACCGGTTCGTCGAGGCGGGCGGAATCGACAGCGACCGCGGCGGCATCCCCGCGCTGTCCGGCGGCGGCGCGCTCGGCAACGGGCGCATGCACGGCATTCCGCAGATGCTCGAGTGCTATCTGCAGCTGGCGCGAAGGGCCGGCGACCGGCAGCGCGACAATGTAACGATCGGCCTGGCGTGCCACTCGTCGCCACACTTCGGCGGTGCGGTTGCCTACAGCGCTCAGGCGTTTTGAGAGAAGGGATTCCAGTGACCGACTTCGATGCCCAGGACTTCTTCACCGATCCGGCGTTCGTGCCCGACCCCCACCCGTATTTCGACTTCCTGCGCGCCAAGGGGCCGGTGGTGCGGGAGCCGCATCACGGCGTCGTCGCCGTCACCGGCTGGGAGGAGGCCATGGCGCTGTACAAGGACGTCGACTCGTACTCGAGCTGCGTTGCGGTGGGCGGGCCGTTCCCGTCCTTGCCGTTCGAACCGTCGGGCGACGACATCAGCGGCCTGATCGAGCAGTTTCGCACGCGAATGCCGTTGCACGAGCACATGGTGACGATGGACCCGCCGGATCACACCCGGGCGCGCTCCGTGTTGAGCCGGCTGCTGACGCCCGCGCGGTTGAAGGAGAATCAGGACTTCCTGTGGGGCCTCGCCGACGAGCAGCTCGATCAATTCGTCGACAGCGGCGAATGCGAGTTCCTCGAGGCGTATTCGAAACCGTACTCGCTGCTGGCCATCGCCAACCTGCTCGGTGTGCCCGAGTCTGATCACGACGAATTCCGCGCCGTGTTCGGAAAGTCCCACACGGTTGGCAATTTGGAGCACGACCCCGCCGCGATCAACCCGCTGGACTTTCTCGACGAGAAGTTCAACTACTACATCGAGGACCGGCGTTGCGAACCGCGCGGCGACGTGCTGAGTGATCTGGCTGCGGCGAAATACCCGGACGGATCCACGCCGGAGGTCGTCGACGTCGTGCGCACGGCCACCTTCTTGTTCGGGGCCGGTCAGGAAACCACCGCGAAACTTCTTGGCGCAGCGTTGCGAATCCTCTGCGATCGGCCGGATCTGCAGCAGGCGCTGCGCGACGACCGTGCCTTGATACCGGTCTTCGTCGAAGAGACGCTGCGGATGGAAAGCCCGGTCAAGACGACCTTCCGGTTGGCGCGAAGGTCGACCTGCGTGGGCGGCGTCGACATCCCTGCCGGCACCACCGTCATGGTCGCTCCGGGCGCAATCAACCGTGATCCCAGACGTTTCGAAGACCCGCACGAATTCCGGCTCGACCGCGGCAATGTCCGTGAGCACATCGCGTTCGCCCGCGGCGTGCACACGTGTCCGGGCGCGCCGCTGGCGCGGGTCGAGGGCCGCGTCTCGCTGGAGCGAATCCTTGACCGGATGGGCGACATCCGGGCCGACGAAGCCCACCATGGGCCTATCGGCGACCGCCGCTACGGTTATGCACAGACCTACATCCTGCGCGGGCTCAACGAACTCCACCTCAAGTTCACGCCCATCAACTAGTCGATAACGAAATGCGTTTCGCCTCTGTAGCTTTGGTGCTGGCTCTCGTCGGTGCACCTGTGCCGACCGCGGCGGCGACCGGGGATGACTGGGGGCTCAACGGCACCTACCTCGCCAGCTCCAACGGTGACTGGGCGAAAACCAACGACGTGTATCACTCCGAGGGCACGGTCCGCAGTAAGTGGGCGATCACCACAACCTGCAGCACTCCGGTCGAATGTACCGGGCGGGTCGTCAGCGACCAAGGGTGGAGCGCGGACGTGAACCTACATGGCAGCGAATACGTCGTCAAACGCGACATCGGAAATTGGGAGCCGTGCGCGGACGGCAACGCTCGCACCGGACACCAGATCTACCGGTTCTATCCGGTCGACGAAAGAGGTTTGGTCACATGGGGTTCAAACATCCTCGCAGGCGTGGATCAGACCTCCGGGGACAGCGGCGCTTGCGGCATCAATAAGGCGTTGGTGATCGCGCTGCCGTTCCGGCTGGAAAAGGCCAGCTGAGCCGGTCAGCTGTCCAGTGACGCCGGTAGGAAGACCTCGTCGGGGTCCCACCGTCGATCCACCAGTCCCTGTTCGAACTGATAGCGCAGGTTCGCTTCCAGCGCCGTCCGATTGGCCGCCATCCCGTATGGCCACCAGTCCTGGCCGAACTGCTCCATATTGCGCTCGAAGAGGGCGTTCATCCACGGCGCCATGCTCTGCACCTCGAAGATCCGCCGGCCGACCCGATAGCGTTCGGCGGCAGCGTCTTTCGCCTGCACGAACGCACGGTATATCGCACGGGCCAAGCCCGGTTCCGCAGCCACCGAGTCACGCCGGATGACGATGGTGTGCATCATCGGAAAGATTCCGGTCCGGCGGTGGTAGTCGCGTTCCACTGCCTCGAAGTCTGGAAACAGTCGACGCACCGTCGGTGACCCGTCCAGCACGCACTGCGGCACGTTCGCACTGAACAGGGCATCGATCTTGCCCGCTTCCAGCATCGGCCCTAAAGCTTCGCCCTCGGGCGCGGGCGAGACGTCGACGTTGTCTGCGTGCGTCTGTGGCACGAAATCGAAGGGCGGCGCCGGATGGTCGAGTCCGCCGATGATCCACCGATTAGTCTCCGGCCGAAACCCATACTCGTCCATCAGGATTCCCTTGGCCCACACACCGGAATCTTGGCTGTACATGCCGAATTCGCCGATGGTCTTTCCGACGAGGTCGCTCGGCTGCGTGATCCCGCTGTCGGCGTTCACGAAGACGCACGAGTGCCGGAAGACCCGGTTGGGAAAGATCGGCATCGCGATGAACGGCGAGTCGTCGCCGAAGGTACGGAGGTAGAACGTCAATCCCAATTCGGACACGTCGAACTCGCGGTCTCGCATCATGCGCTCGAAGATCTCCGGGATGGTTCGAGCGGTCTTCATGCTGATGTCAGCGCCGTCGACGGCGACGTTTCCATCGAACAGGGCGGCCGTCGTTTCGTACCGAAAGCAGCCGATTGTCAGCTTGGGGGCAGCCATCGTGGTCAACCCTAGCGGCACGCGGGCGTTGGCGCTTCGGCGGCCAAAGCGATAGCACATGTGCTATCGCTTTTTGGATAATCATGCGACCCGGAATTCGCGGTCGGCTCCCGATGCGCAGGAGGATATGGATCATGCGGGCTCTGCGTTTCGACGAGTTTGGTAGCCCCGCGGTCCTGCGCGTCGTGGACATGTCCGACCCGGCCGGGCAGGACGCGGTGATCCGAGTCGAGGCCGCCTCGGTGAACCCCTCCGACGTGGCCAACGTCGCGGGGTCGATGGAATGGACCGTCTTGCCGTGCACCCCGGGACGTGACTTCGCCGGCGTTGTCGTCAGCGGACCACCCGAATGGCTCGGGGCCGCGGTGTGGGGGACGGGTGGAGACGTAGGGTTTACCCGCCTCGGGTCACACGCCGAGCTGCTGGCCGTGCCGGCAGCAGCCCTCGTTCGCAAGCCGGAGCGCATGAGCTTCGATGAGGCCTCGGCCGTCGGGGTCAATTTCGTGGTGGGTTGGTACGGCGCGGTTGAAACCGCCGGGCTGGCGCCCGGCGAGACGATCGCGATCTTTGGGGTCTCGGGGGGAGTAGGTGGCGCGGTCGCCCAGATAGCAAGCGCTCTGGGCGCCAAGGTGATCGGCGTGGGCAGGCGCACGCCCGACCCGGAGACTCCGGCCGCGGCCGTGATCGATGAGTTCGTCACCCTCGACCCCGCCGCCGACGTGGGGGCCGAGGTCAAGCGGCTGACCGGCGGCAAGGGCGCCGACATCGTGTACGACGCGGTGGGCGGGGTGACCACACCGGCCGCGCTGGCCTCGCTCGCCCACCGCGGCAGGCTCGTGGTGATCAGCGCCGCCGGTTCCAGAATGGTCGAGATCGATCTTAAGGCTCTGTACCGCAATGAAACCCGAGTTTTTGGCATTGACAGCACCCAACTCGGGGTCGTCGACTGCGCGCGTCGCCTGGAGCAGATGGGGCCGTATTTCGACTCGGGCCAGTTTCGCCCGCTTCCCGTCAGCGCCACGTATTCGCTCGACGATGCCCGGCAGGCATACGAGCACGTGGCGGACCACAAAATCGGCCGTGTCGTCATCCACCCGTGAAAGGCAATTGACATGTCCAGCAACCTGACCGAGCAGTCAATCACCGAGGCCGTGCAGCGGACCTTCGACACCTCAACCGACGAGCGCTTCCGGCAGTTGTTTGTCTGCCTGGTGCAGCACATCCATGACTTCGCACGTGAGGTGCGATTGACCGGCGACGAATGGTTCACGGCAATGGCCTTCATCGAACGGCTCGGCAAGATCTCCACACCGACGCGGCAAGAAGTCGTGCTGGCGTCCGACATCCTCGGCCTGTCGATGTTGTTGGACAAGATCAACGAACACGCCGGGGGATCGGTGACCGACTCCGCTTTACTGGGTCCGTTCTACGTCGAGGGCCGCCCGACGGCTGCCAACGGATCCGACATCGCCAACGGCGTTGAGGGCACACCGATGTTCGTGACCGGCCGGGTCGTCACTGAACAGGGCGAGCCGATTGCGGGCGCGAAAGTGGACACCTGGCACAGCGACGGCGAAGGCTTCTACGACGTGCAGCA
>NZ_JAFAUS010000517.1 GCF_019243155.1 Mycobacterium sp. | reverse complement strand
TTGCTGCGGCCGATGCGGCGAACGCGCGGCCGCCAGGGCTGCGGCGAGACCACCGGTGGTCGAGGTCTGCGGTGGAGGCTGACCCTTACGCAGCATCGCGATCAGCTCGCGGTACGGGCCGGTGAGATACACGGTGTCGCCGGCGGTCATTCGGGCATTGCGGCGTGGACGCAAGCTGATCGGCCCATCCGGCCGGGTGATCGCGATAACGCGAGTTTCGGTCGACAGGTCGACCATTCGCAGTCCATCGAGTTCGCTGCCCGCTGCTACGAGCATTGCGCCAACCATGAAGGCCCGCTGCCCAACCCAGAAGGTGCCCAGCACCTGCAGACCCATCGCGGCGCCGATGAACCACGGCGCCGCCAGGTCGACGGTCGACAGCACGTTTTCGAAATCGAATCGCTGTGCGACCGCCGCTCCCAGCGTGCGGTCGAATACGCGCAGCACGAGCGGGACGTCCGGCCGGATCAGCTGGGGCATCACCCGAGGTCCCAACACCTCGCGCAGGACGATCCCGGTCTCGATGTTGACCATGTCGTCCTGGGTCAGCACCGCCACCGCGCGGGCATGTTCGAGGCCGGCGAGTTCCAGCGTCTGGCGCAGCGTCGCGTCCCCGAAGATCACCGGCACGTCGAGTTCGGCCGCCGTCGACAGGAAGCGGTTGTTCTCATCGCGCTCGACGACCGCGACTTCGTATCCCGCGGAATGCAGATCGCCGACCACGCGAATGCCAAACGAGCCCAGCCCGACGACGATGATGTGGTTGCGCATCTGGCGAACCCGGCGCCGGCCGGCCGACTGGACGAAGCGGCGCGACAGCAGCAGGTCGGCGGCGAACGCGACGAGGACCGCGGTGGTGGTAACGCCGGCGAACATGAGCAAGACGCTGAAGATCCGCAGCCAGGTTTTCTGCTGGACAAAGCTGAAGTCGCCGAAGCCGACCGTCGAGATCGTCTCGGACGCGAAGTAGATCGCGTCGATCCACGACATGCCCGGTTTGTGGTAGCTGAAGCGGAGCAAGACCGTCGAACCGATCAGCAACGCGAGCGCGGCGATCAACGCGCGTAGAAACAACGGGTTGATGTCATGGCGAAGGGTTCGCACCGGGTCGAGGGCCCGCCGCAGCACCGGCCTGCGCACGCGGGTTGCCTTCGGCCGCTTGACCTGGATGCCGCGGGCGGCCAACTCCCCGGCGGTCCCGATCATCGCGGTCCAGTCACCGGCGCGCACCGGCGCGTCGCGCCCCGGACAGGGGACGACCTCACCGGCATGGGGGGTGCCGTCGGCGCGGATTATCGCCACCGGTGCCAGATCGGCGTAGAGCTCGCGCAGCGTCGCGTCGTATCGCGCCTCCGTGCCCGAGACGATGAACTCGATGCCGGCCACCCTGATGGGGTGCGAGGTGAGGTCCAGTAACGCCTCGACCACCGACGGTGCCGCCAGGTCGGCCACGTCGAGGATGGCGCCGAGGCCGTTGTCGGCCGCCACGGCCGACCGCAGCACCTCGTTGGCCAGCCGCGCCACCACGCGCAAATTCGGGTTGGCGCTCCTTGCCAGCAAGGCGATTTCGAGATTTCTCGCGTCGTCAGGCCCCGCGCAGACGATGGCGGCCGCGTGCGCGACGCCGGCGTTGGCGAGATCGGCCGCGGTGGCGAGCTTTACAACGCGCGCGCCCGCGTTCTTCAACTCCCGGGTGATGGTGGTCGCCAGCGCGTCGTCACCGCTGACGATGATGTGGCTCGGCATCCTCCCCACCTCTGGTGACGTTGGCGCTCTTTCGGTTGCTACGACTATGCCACTGGGAGCTGGCCCGGTGGCGAAGGCGCAACCGTGACAAGCGAAGTCGCGCGGACCCGATTCGCTCGGCTAGAGGACCTTGACGTCCGACGGCGACCAGAACGCGCGCATCGAAGTGATCTTCGCGTCGTCGTCGAACGTCATCGCCGAGATCGGCGAGATTCGGGTGCGGGTGTCCCCGGCGTCGAGCGTGAGGTGCCACAGGAACGCGGCTTCGGTGGTGCCGACCCGCAGTTCGGCCAATTCGGTCTCCTTTTTGGCATCTTGGAATCCGGCGTAGAACTCGCGGATGGCTTCTTGGCCGCGTCGAAGGTCCGTCCCGACCGGATCTTCGATGGTGGCGTCGGCGGCATACAGGAGCACGATGTCATCGGCTTTGCCCGTGGCGACGAGGTCGAGGTAGCGCTTGACGGTCTCTGTGATGGCTTCCTGGGACGGCATGGCTTCGGACGCTACTCCTCGCCGGTGCGCTATTCCGGCGATACTGGCGAGGTGCCTTTCATCGAATGCGCGGGGACGCGCGAGATCTATCGGAATCCGTGGCTGGTGCTTCGAGAGGATGACATCCGCCGCCCGGACGGCAGCGCCGGCATCTACAGCGTGGTCGACAAGCCGACCTACGCGCTGGTGATGCCCTTCGATCAGAACCGCTTCCGATTGGTCGAGCAGTTCCGGTATCCCGTCGGCGCGCGGCGCTGGGAATTTCCGCAGGGCACCGCTCCCGATTTGGCCGACGCCGCGCCGGCCGAGCTGGCCGCGCGCGAGTTGCGCGAGGAAACCGGTTTGCACGCAACGTCGTTCGAGATGCTCGGTCAGCTCGATGTGGCTCCAGGAATGACCAGCCAGAGCGGTTGGGTCTTTCTGGCCACCGGAATCGTTGAGGGACAAGCGGACCGCGAGCACGAGGAGCAGGACATGCTCAGCGAGTGGTTCACGCGGGACGAGGTCGAACAGATGATGCGTTCCGGCGTCATCGTCGACGCCCAGTCGATCGCCGCATACGGACTGTTTCTGTTG
>NZ_JAFAUS010000467.1 GCF_019243155.1 Mycobacterium sp. | reverse complement strand
GCGTTCGACCTGGCCAGCCGGCCCGTCGCCGAGCGCGTGAAGATCGCGATCGCGGGATGACCGTGAGCAGGCTGCGGACGGCGCTGGACAAAGGACCCCCGATCTGGGGTGGCTGGATCACCGGCCCGACGCTGATCGGTCCCGAGGAATTCGCCAGGGCCGGTTACGATTACGTCGGCTTTGATGCCCAGCACAGCTACCTCGACGACGCCGACATCGCCGGCATCCTGCGACGCCTGGACAACGTGGACATCGGCACCGCGGTGCGGCTACCCAACGCTGATCCCGCACCCATCGGCCGGGTGCTGGACGCCGGCGCGGACGCGGTCATCATCGCGATGATCGAGTCGGCCGACCAGGCCGCCGCGGCCGTGGCCGCCACCCGCTACGCGCCCGCGGGCATCCGCAGCTTCGGCCCGCTAAGCGCCGGACTGGGTCTCGACCCGGTCACCCACGAGTCGCGGGTCAGCGTGTTCGCGATGATCGAAACGGCAGCTGCGCTGACGAATCTGACCGAGATCTGCGCGGTCGACGGCCTCGCCGGGATATACATCGGCCCCGCCGATCTGGCCCTCTCGATGGGAACGAATCCCATCGGGGCGACCAGGCATCAGGATGTCTTGGATGCGATCGTGCGGGTTCATCGGGTAGCCACCGAAGCCGGGCTGATCACCGCGATCCACGCGAGCGAAGGCAAGACGGGGCATGCCATGGCGCAGCTCGGGTTTCAGATGATCACCCTCGCGGCCGAATCGCAGGCGCTGCGCCGCGGCGCGGCCGAACACCTACGTGAGGCGACCGGCCGGTGAGCGACAATCAGGCGCAGATCCGTGAGCTGATCGCCGGGTATGCGCTCGCGCTGGACGCCGGCGACGTCGATCAGTGCGTCGACCTGTTCGCACCTGACGGTGAATTCCTGGTCTACGGAAAGACGTTCGCGGGCCATGAGGGCATCGGCGGAATGTTCCGGGCGGCGGCGCGCGGACTACACCTGACGGGGGTGTCGCAGATCGACGTCGACGGAGACGTCGCCACGGCGCGATCGCAGGTGCTGTTCGTCCGCAGCGGTGACTTCGTGCTGCGGCCCGCCCTGTACGACGACGAGCTGGCCCGCATCGACGGGCACTGGCGCTTCGCCCGCCGTCGCTGCCGATTCATCACCAGCGCCGGACTGGCTGACAGCCCCGAGGATCCTTCATGAGCGAACGCGTCGCGGTGGTAACCGGGGCCGCCGGCGGACAGGGCTGGGCCATTGTCAAAAGGCTGCGTGCGGACGGCTTTTCGGTGGCCGCCTGTGATCGGCGGACCGACGAGCTCGCCGCGACGGTCGACGAACTGGGTGACGACGACGTGATCGCCGTCGAACTCGATGTCACCTCGGCGGGGCAGTGGGATGAGGTCGTCGCGCGCGTGGTCGACCGGCTCGGGGCGCTGAGCACGCTGGTCAATTGCGCCGGCGTGCTGCACCGGGCGTCGCTGGCCGACGAGACGCCCGAAGGCTTCGAAAACTCTTGGCGCGTCAACTGTCTGGGCGCGTTTCTCGGTATGCGCGCAACGCTGGAGCGGCTGCGCGCAGCGCAGCACGCCTCGATCGTCAACATCTGCAGCACCGGGGCGGTCCGCCCGTTCCCGCAGCACGCCGCCTACGGATCGTCGAAGTGGGCGTTGCGGGGACTGACCCAGACGGCCGCCGCCGAGCTCACGCCGTCGGGCATCAGGGTCAACGCCGTGTTCCCCGGGCCGATCGCGACCTCGATGCTCGATGAGGCGACACAGACACGGCTGTCGGCCACCTCGATGTTCGGGAGGATCGGCCGGCCGGGCGAAGTCGCCGACGCGGTTGCCTTCCTGGTGTCGCCGGAAGCGTCGTTCGTCACCGGCTCGGAACTCGTCGTCGATGGTGGGCAATGCCTGCAGATCCCATGAACGCCCAACTGTCGGTCGGCATCATCGGCGCCGGCCCAGGCGGCCTGGCCCTCGGAATTCTGTTGACGCAAGCCGGGTTTCGCGACTTCACGATTTTCGATCGCGAGGACGACGTCGGGGGAACCTGGCGGATCAATACCTATCCGGGACTGGCGTGCGACGTCAAGTCGCACCTCTACTCGTTCTCGTTCGACCTGAACGCGAACTGGTCGCGACTCTGGTCGGCGCAGCCCGAGATCCTCGCCTACTTCCAGCGCTGCGCCGACAAGTACGGCCTGCGAACACATCTGCGGCTGCGCACCGAGATCCGCTCGGCCCGTTGGGACCCCGACACGCAGCTGTGGTGCCTGACGACCGCGACCGGTGAACGGCAGCATTTCAACGTCGTCGTGTCGGCGGTGGGCCTGTTCACCCGGCCGCTGCTGCCCGAACTGGTGGAACAGGAGCCGTTCACCGGGACGGTGATGCACTCGTCGCGATGGGACCATTCGATTCCCCTCGACGGCAAGCGAGTTGCGGTGCTGGGCACCGGTTCGACGGCGTCGCAGCTGCTGCCGGAGCTGGCCAAGGTGGCCGACAAGGTGTATTCGGTGCAACGATCGCCGACCTGGATACTGCCCAAACCGGACCGGCACTACACGCGGCGGGAGCGCTGGATCTTCGCGCACGTGCCGTTCGCCAAGAAGCTGTACCGGACGCGGCTCTGGCTGCGCAGCGAGGCCAACATCTCGGTGATCGAGCATGGCAGCGAAAAGACCGAGGACTTCACCGCCCTCGCGCTTGGCCTGCTCGAAAAGACCGTCGCCGATGAGGAATTGCGGCGCAAGCTCACCCCGGACCACCCGATGGGCTGCAAGCGGCTGGTGTTCTCGTCGGATTTCCTGCCCGCACTCACCCAGCCCAACGTCGAGGTGTTGACCAGCCCGGCCCGCTATCTGCGGGCGCACTCGCTGGTCACCGAGGACGGCACCGAGCGCGACGTCGACGTGGTGGTGTGTGCGACCGGCTACGCCGCGGCCGACTACCTCGCGGAACTGGACGTCATCGGCGAGGACGGGATCGCGCTGCGGGAGGTCTGGCGCGACGGGGCGCACGCGTATCTGGGCATGGCCGTGCCGGGGTTCCCGAACTTCTTCATGCTGTACGGCCCGAACACCAACGTCGGGTCCAATAGCGTGATCTTCATCCTCGAAGCGCAGGCGCGCTACATCGTGCGGGCGCTGAAATACCTGCGGCGCAAGGGCAAAGCCTACGTCGGGGTGCGACCTTCCGCGCTGGCCGACTTTGTCGCCAAGATCGACCGATGGATGGTCGGCACGGTGTGGACCACGCAGTGCAGCAACTACTTTCGCGCCCCGAACGGACGCGTTGTCACGCAGTGGCCACGCAGCGCGCGTACCTTTTGGGAGATGACTCGCAGGTTCAAGCCGGCCGACTTCCGATTCGAGGCGCCGGCCGTGCCGGCGCCTGAGGTGTACACGGCGGTGCACAGGGGCCGTCGATGACGGACCTGGACGGTTTCGAGCGGCTCGACCCCGCGCTGCGCGCGATCGCGACCATCCGGACCGACTTCTCGCTGGACGCGATCCACCTGATGCGCGAACCGTTCAACGAGCGGCGTCGCGCCGCGGCCCAACAAACCGATGCCCAAGGCGTCGAGGTCAACGATGACCACGCGCCTGGCGGCGTCGGAGTCCGGATATATCGCGGCGGGCGCCCGGGCGAGCCTGCGCCTGCCGTAATCTACTGCCATGCAGGCGGTTTCGCATTGGGAAACCTGGACACGGACCACCGTCAGTGCATAGAGCTCGCGCACCGCGGCTGCTGCACGGTGGTGTCGGTGGACTATCGGCTCTCGCCCGAGCACCCGTATCCGGCCCCGCTGGAGGATGCGAGCGCGGTTCTTGCTTGGGTCGCCGACACGGCCGCAGACCTCGGCGTGGATCCGGCACGGCTGGCCGTCGCGGGCAGCAGCGCCGGCGGCGCTCTGGCCGCCCGGCTGGCGCAGGGCGCCGCCGACGGGTCGCTGCCGCCGGTCGTGTTTCAGTTGCTGCACCAGCCCGTGCTCGACGACCGGGAAAGCGCTTCGAAGAAGGAGTTCGCGACCAGCCCCTCGTTCGACGCCGAGGCGGCGGAACTGATGTGGGGGTATTACCTGGGCTCGCGGATCCCGTCGGCGGAGGCGGTGCCTGCGCGGCGACAGCAATTCGCCGGGCTGCCACCGGCTTTGATCACCTGCGCCGAGGTCGACCCCTTTCGCGACGAAGCCGTTGAATACGCCCTCTCGCTGCTGCGCGCCGGGGTCTCGACCGAACTGCACGTATTCGCGCATACCTGCCATGGCTTCGACTCGCTGCTGCCCGACCTGCCGGCCTCCGAGCGATTGTTTGCGCTACAGGGTCAGGCCCTGTCGAGGGTGTTCGGCGAAGGATTGATGTCGCTGAAAAATTGCTAGCGCATCCGCTAGCAGATTTCAGACCGCGGTTGTGGTTGCCTTGGCGGTAAAGGTGTGACTCAGCCGAGCGCAATGACCTCAGGAGGACGTATGGCGTGCTGCGATGTCCCGATTGCTGCTGAGGACTGTGACGGAGCGTTCACCGTCGACTCGTCGCGGGTGACCTTCGGGCGCGGCTGCCTGGGCGAGGTGGGCGACCGGGCGCGCGCTCTCGGGATGCGGCGGGTGGCGCTGTTCTCCGACGCCCGCGTCTCCGAATTGCCCGTCTTCGCCAAGACGCACGAGTCGCTCGTCGCTGCCGGCCTGGACGTCGTCACCTATACCGACGTCCATGTCGAGCCCACCGACGCCTCCTTCCAACAGGGGGCGGGGTTCGCCCAAGAGCTGAATCCCGATGGCTACATATCGTTGGGCGGCGGCTCCGTCATCGACACGTGCAAGGCCGCCAACCTCTACACCACCTATCCCGCCGACTTCCCGGCCTACGTCAACGCGCCGGTCGGCGAGGGCAAACCCGTACCCGGCCCGCTCAAGCCGCACATCGCGTGCCCCACCACCGCGGGCACCGGCAGCGAGGTCACCGGCATCACGATCTTTGACTATGTGGCGATGTCGGCGAAGACGGGCATCGCGTCCCACGCGCTACGCCCGACCGAGGCGCTCGTCGATCCCGACTGCACCGCGAGTCTGCCCGCGGAGGTCGTCGCCGCCGCCGGCCTCGATGTGCTCTCGCACGCGTTGGAGTCCTACACCGCGCGGCCCTACGTCCAGCGACGCGCGCCGGACCGGCCCAGCAAGCGACCGATGAGCCAGGGGGCCAATCCGTGGAGCGATCTGGGGTGCCGCGAGGCGTTGCGCCTGCTGGGGCAGTACCTGGAGCGTGCGGTGAGCGACGCCTCCGACGGGGAGGCCCGCGAGCAGATGATGTGGGCCGCAACGCTTGCCGGCATCGCGTTCGGCAACGCAGGTGTGCACGCACCCCACGGCATGGCGTACGCGGTGGCCGGGCTGGTGCGCGACTTTCGCCCCTCGGGCTATCCCGCCGACGAGCCGCTCGTGCCGCACGGCATGGCCGTCATCCTCAACGCGCCGTCGTCGTTCCGGTACACCGCGCAGGTCAGCCCGGAGCGCCACCTGGAGGGGGCCCGGCTGCTCGGCGCCGAGACACGGGGCGCCGACGCGAAGGACGCGGGCGAGGTGTTGGCGAGCGAACTCATCCGCATCATGCGGGCCGTCGGCATGCCGAACGGCCTCGGCGGGGTGGGCTACACCGACGACGACGTGGCCGCCCTGACCGAGGGCGCCCACCCTCAGCAGCGCCTCCTGCAGAACGCCCCGCGCGAGATGAGCAAGCCCGTGCTCGCGGACCTTTTCCGGCAAGCGATGCGTTACTGGTAGCCATGGCTGGACAACCGCAGGTCGAGCTCACGAGCGACGACTTCCCCGTGCTGTGGCCGGTGGACACCAGGTGGGCCGACAACGATATGTTCGGGCACCTCAACAACGCGGTCTACTACCAACTGTTCGACACCGCGATCAACGCCTGGATCAACACCAGCACCGGCCTGGACCCGCTCGCCGCCCCCGCGTTGGGCATCGTCGCCGAGTCTGGATGCCGCTACTTCTCCGAACTGCATTTTCCGGAGGGTCTCGTGATCGGGCTCGCGGTGACGCGGCTCGGCCGCAGCAGCGTCACCTACCAGCTCGGCGTCTTCCGCTCGAAAGACCACGCGCCGATCACCGCGCTGGGGCACTGGGTGCACGTCTATGTCGATCGGACCACCCGCAAGGCGGTGCCGATTCCCGACGCCATCCGTTCCCTGCTGTCGACCGCGACCGTCGACGCCTAGGCCCGAGATATCGCCCGGCGCCGTGACTTTCGCGTGCCCGGCTATGCTTCGGCAATGCCCGTTCTGAGCAAGACTGTCGAGGTCGACGCCGACGCCGCCTCGGTC
>NZ_JAFAUS010000037.1 GCF_019243155.1 Mycobacterium sp. | reverse complement strand
GTGGGCCCGCAACACCGTCGAGCCCGGTGAAGGTCCCACCGGCCTCGCGCACCAGGATGTCCAACGGCGCCAGATCCCATACGGACACTTCGGGTTCGACCGCGACGTCGACCGCACCCTCGGCGACGAAGCAGTACGACAGAAAGTCGCCGTAGGCCCGGACTCGCCACACCGAGTCGGTGAGTTCGACGAACTTCTCGCGCAGTCTGCGCTTCGCCCAGCCGGACAAGCTGGAGAACGACAAACTGGCTGCGGTGAGGTCGTCGACGTCCGAGACGTAAAGGCGCCTGGGCGTGCCGGCGACGATGACATGCGCACCGTGTCCGAGGGCGGCCCACCAGCGCCGATTCAGCGCGGGTGCGCTGACCACGCCGGCCACCGGCACGCCGTCGTCCAGCAGGGCGATCAGTGTTGCCCACACCGGCACGCCCCGGACGAAGTTCTTGGTGCCGTCGATCGGGTCGATCACCCACTGGCGACCGGTGAACTCCGTTGCGCCGCCGTATTCTTCACCCACCACGGCGTCCTCGGCCCGGAGTTCTGCGAGAGTCTTGCGCAGGTCCGCCTCGACGGTGCGGTCGGCGTCGGTGACCGGTGTGAGGTCCGGTTTGGTGTCCACGCGAAGGTCGACGGCCCCGAACCTGGGCATGGTCAGCGCGTCGGCCTGGTCGGCGAGCGCCAACGCCAGCGCCGCGTCGTCCGGCGGTTCGCCCATGGCAGCAGTCCTACCATGAAGGCGTGTGGGAGATCGTGTGGATTCTGGTCGTCCTCGGGGCGATCGCGCTGTTGGCGGCGCCCTGGCTGATGCGACGCAGAGCGCCGGCCGACGCAGTGCACGGCACGCTGCTGATCACCGGTGTGAGTCCACGACCCGACGCCGCGGGCCAGCAGTTCGTCACGGTCACGGGCGTCATCAACGGCCCCTCGGTAAACGAGCACGTGGTCTACCAGAGGTATGCCGTCGACGTCGACCACTGGCCAAGTGTTGGCGAGCTGGTGCCGGTCGAATATTCACAGAAGAACCCCGACAACTGGCGGGCCGCGCCGCCCGGGTAGCCGTCGAGCGTCGTTAGTGGCCTATTGCGGCGCGATTGCGGAGTTATCGGCGCGCTATTGCGGCGCGGTCGGCGCGGGCACCTGGATCGGAATCGGGACGGGCAGGAACGGCACGGTCAAATACGTTGTCGTCATCAGCGTCGTTGTGGTCGGCGCGGTGGTCACGGTCGTGGTCGGCATGGCCGTCGTTTTGGTGGTGGCGGGAGGCGCGGGGGGCGCGCTCGTCGGTGGCGGGGCCACGGTGGTGACCGCCGGCGTCGCCGGCGCCGGGGCGGGTGCCGGAGCGCTGGTGCCCTCGATCAGGTTCGGCGCGATCGACGTTGGCACCGGGGCGGACCCGGGGACACTCGACGGCGCTGACACGACCGCGGTGGACGGACGGGTTTCCGGGGTGTGTTGCTCGCTTCCGGTCAGTACGTACGCGAACGCGCCGACCGCGACCAGAGGCACCAGTGCCGCCAATCCGACGACGGCCATCGGGCGGCGGTACCACCGCGTCGGTCGCTCGGCCACCGGTTCAGCCGGGGGAAGGAACTGCACCGGCGGGCGGGCGACACCGGTCGACGGGTAGGCGTAGTCCTCACCCGTGTAGGGCACCAGCTCGTCGTTACCGCCGGCGTCCTCAGACCACGCCAATGCGCTGACCGCCGTCGGATCGGACTCGTCGGGTGCGGGGGCGAACACCGCCCCGGCGAGGGCGGTCGGTGCCTCCGGGCTGTGACCAGGCGCAGTTGTCATCGCGGTCGGCGCCTCCACAACGGGACCCCGTGCACTTGCCATCGCGGCCCCTGCAGCCGCGTTGAGTTCGGGTCGCGGTGTCGTCACCACCGGTATGCGCAACTCTTCGGAGATGCGTTGAGTGATCAATGGAATGCCGGCCCCGCCACCGACCGTCGCCAGCGCGGCAAGACCGCTGGGACCAATGGCGTTGCGGTGCAACAGCTCACCGAACGCGGCGAGCGCGCTCGCCAGAGGAGTTGCGATCTGATCCTCGAGTTCGGATCGCGTCAGCCGAATCCTGCTGCGGTGCAACGGAAGGTCGACATCGACCTCGGCCGCCGACTCCGACGACAACCGCTCTTTGGCGTCGCGGCAACGATCGCGAAGCCTGCCGAGCGCACCGACGGCCGCGGTGGCCGAGGTATCCAGTCCATGCGCGCCGGCAAGCTTGTTGAGGACGAAGGTCAGCAGCAGTTGATCGATCTGATCGCCGGAGAATTCGGTGTAGCGCAGCGTGTCGTCGACCGGCCTGAATCCCGATCCGGCGTCGGCCAAGGTGAGACTCGTCCCCGACGCGCCGAAATCGATGAGTCCGACGAGTCCGTCGGCGGGCAGGCCCGGGTCAACGGCCAACGCCGTCAGCGCGGCCGTCGCATCCGGGACCATCGGCACAGCAACGCCGTTGCGCGCAAACATCGGCTCCGCGAGCAACGCCTCGCGCAACGCCGACACCGCAGCCGGACCCCAGTGCGAAGGTCGCGCGATCGTGATCTTTGACGCCGGACCGCCGACCGCATCGACCATCGCGGCCAGCGCGGCGACCATGAGCTGATCTGCTCGGTGCTGGGAGCCGTCTGCGGCGACGAGGGGAATCGGGTCGCCGACGCGCTCGACGAATCCGGCGATCGTGACGGTGCCGGGGTCGCGCATGCCCAGCGGCACGCCGACTTGTGGCGCGTGCTCGTGCGACCACGTCAGCACGGCACGACGTGTCAGGGGTGGGCTTCCGATCCTCGCCCCGACCAAATTGGTCGTTCCGATTGACAACCCCAGGGGGCCGGTCATTGTGCACCTTGACTCGACGGCAGGCTACGGCGCTGCCCACCATAACCGCGATCAACCGGCAAAGGCCTTCGACACCCCGACGTCCCCGGGACTTCCGGTGAGCTAGGTGTGCTGACCTCACAGGTTAGGTACAGCTAGCCGTGTCCGATGCGCAGGAGGTCGGCAACGCTGGCAAGTTTCACCCGCGGCCGCCCGTGCGGTTCCCCGGTGGAACGCTCGTGGCGATCGATCAACTGCCAATGCTCGTCTGTGACCAGATGCGGCTGTCGGGACAGCAGCCAGCGCAGCAGGTCGTCGCTGTGCTCTTCGCCGAAGTCGGGGTGCGAAGCACCGGCCAGATCGGCGATCAAGGTGTCGACCGTGTGCTGGGAGTCGCTCTTGTTGCTGCCGATCACGCCGGTCGGGCCGCGTTTGATCCATCCGACGACGTACTCGTTGCGGCTGCCGTCGATCCGGCCGTCGGTGTGCGGGATGGTGCCGGTGCGCTCGTCGAACGGCAGTCCAGCCGTCGGCACTCCTCGGTAACCGACCGCGCGTACGACCAGCTGCGCGGGCAACACCTCACGGGTGCCGGTGTCCTGGGCGACGATGCGACCGTCCTCGTCGGCGACCAGCTCGTTGCGGCCGAGCACGATTTCCTCGACCCGGCCGTCGCCGCGGATTTCGATCGGCGAGGTGCGGAATTTGAACACGATCCGGCGATGGCCGGGGGTCGGCCGGTTCTCGGCAAAACCGCGCAACACCTTGAGGTTGTTGCGTTGGGTCTTGCCCGCGGCCGCGGCGTCCTCGTCGGAGATATCGGCCAGGTCGGCTGGGTCGACGATCACGTCGACACCTTCCAGGCCCTTGAGGTCACCGAGTTCACGCAGCTCAAGGGTGGTGAACGTGGCCTGCAACGGCCCCCGGCGCCCGATGATGACCACTTCCTCGACTCCGCGCGGATCGAGCAACTCCAGCGCGTGGTCGGCGATGTCGGTGGCGCGCAGCTCCTCCGGCTCGGTGACCAGGATGCGGGCCACGTCCAGCGCCACATTGCCGTTGCCGACGACGATCGCGCGCTCGCCGGTCAGGTCCGGAGACATCGTCTCGAAGTGCGGGTGGGCGTTGTACCAACCGACGAGTTCCACCGCGGCCACGCTGCCGGTGAGATCCTCGCCGGGGATGCGCAGTGGCTTGTCGGATTGCGCGCCCACCGCGTAGACGACTGCGTCGTAGCGATCGGCGAGTTCGGCGGCGTGCACGTGCTCACCGACGACAAGGTTGCCGAAGAAACGGAAACGCGGGTGCGCGGCGGTTTTCTCGAACTGGGCACTGATCGACTTGATCTTCGGGTGATCGGGCGCTACCCCGGAGCGCACGAGGCCCCACGGCGTCGGAAGCATCTCCAGCATGTCGACGTGGATGTCGATCGGCTCCGCCGCGTCGCTTAGCTTCAGCAGTGACGCAGCCGCGAAGTATCCGGACGGTCCTGAACCGACGATCGCCACATAGTACGGACGCATCTTTGAGCCTCCCCGAGAGTTACGGGGCCGATGCTAGACGCGAACCGACCGGTAACCTAGGCAGCCGTGGATCCCGACCGTCAGACCGACATCGCGGCGCTCGACTCGACGCTGACCAGCGTCGAGCGGGTCCTCGACCTCGACGGTCTACGCGCCAGGATCGAGAAGCTCGAGCAGGAGGCCGCCGACCCCCGGCTCTGGGACGATCAGAACCGGGCGCAGAACGTCACCAGTGAGTTGTCGCACACCCAAGGTGAGCTGCGGCGGGTGGAGGATCTGCGCCGTCGGCTCGACGACCTGCCCGTGCTCTATGAGTTGGCCGCCGAGGATGACGGAAGCGAGGGCGCTGCTGCATTTGCCGAAGCGGACAACGAGCTGAAGTCGCTGCGTGAAGACATCGAAGCGATGGAGGTTCGCACGCTGCTGTCCGGCGAGTACGACGAGCGTGAGGCGCTGGTGACGATCCGGTCCGGCGCGGGCGGTGTCGACGCGGCCGACTGGGCCGAGATGCTGATGCGGATGTACATCCGCTGGGCCGAGAAACACAAGTACCCGGTGGAGGTGTTCGACACCTCTTACGCCGAGGAAGCGGGCATCAAAAGCGCGACGTTCGCGGTGCACACCTCGTTCGCATACGGAACGCTGTCTGTCGAGCAGGGCACCCACCGATTGGTGCGGATCAGTCCATTCGACAACCAGAGTCGTCGTCAAACGTCATTCGCAGAGGTCGAGGTGCTTCCTGTGGTGGAGACCACAGATCACATCGACATTCCGGAGGGCGATTTGCGCGTTGACGTGTACCGCTCCAGCGGGCCGGGCGGCCAGTCGGTGAACACCACAGACTCGGCGGTTCGACTTACCCACATCCCGACCGGTATCGTGGTCACCTGTCAGAACGAAAAGTCGCAATTGCAAAACAAAGTCGCGGCAATGCGGGTTCTGCAAGCAAAGTTGTTGGAGCGCAAGCGTTTAGAAGAACGTGCTGAGCTGGACGCATTAAAGGGGGACGGCGGCAGCTCCTGGGGAAACCAGATGCGCTCCTATGTACTGCATCCGTACCAGATGGTCAAAGATCTGCGCACCGAGTACGAAGTCGGCAATCCGGCGGCCGTTCTGGACGGAGACATCGACGGGTTCCTAGAAGCGGGAATCCGGTGGCGCAACCGAAAAGATGACGATTAACACACACTTTATCGCCATGGCCGGAGCCGGGCACTGGCACGACTTTTGGCGTGGCCAGATCGGCGAATGGATCATCGCCAAGGGTCTGCGGATCGTCATGCTGCTGATCGCGGCGGTCCTGGCGGCCCGCTTCGTCAGCTGGGTCGCACAGCGGGTGACCCGGCGACTCGCCTACGGCGAAGGCGACGTCCTGGTCCAGTCGGAGGCAACCAAGCACCGGCAAGCAGTGGCGTCGGTGATCTCCTGGGTGTCCATCGTGATCATTGCGATCGTCGTAGTTCTGCAGGTCGCCAATGTCCTGCAGTTTTCGGTGGGTGGACTGATAGCGCCGGCCACGGTGCTGGGTGCGGCACTCGGTTTCGGAGCCCAGCAGCTGGTCAAGGACCTGCTCTCCGGCTTCTTCGTGATCGTCGAGAAGCAGTACGGGTTCGGTGACCTGGTTTCGTTGACGGTATCGGGAATCGCCGCTGAGGCCCGCGGCACCGTGGAAAACGTGACGTTGCGCGTGACCAGACTGCGCTCCCCGGATGGTGAACTGTTCACCATTCCCAACGGCCAGGTCGTGAAAACGATCAACCTGTCAAAGGACTGGGCGCGCGCGGTCGTGGATATCCCGGTCTCAACTGCCGCCGACCTGAACATGGTCAACGACGTGTTGCACCAGGAGTGCGAGCATGCGCGCGACGATCAGGCGCTGGGGCCGTTGCTGCTGGACGCCCCCACCGTGATGGGCGTGGAAAGCATCGAAGTTGACACCGTCACCCTGCGCCTGGTGGCCCGCACGCTGCCCGGCAAGCAGTTCGAGGCCGGCCGACAGCTGCGTGTGCTCGTTATTCGTGCGCTGGCGCGTGCCGGCATCGTGACGGCGGCCGACGCGACCATTGGACTCGTCGAGGATCCCGCGGTGCCCGCGGCCCAGACGTCCTTGGCAGCTGACGAGGAGGACGAGGCCGAGAGCGCGGTGCAGCGACGGTGAGCATCGACCCGCACATAACCACGCTCGCAGACACCAAAAACGAGCGGCGACGACGCTGGCCGAGCCACCTATTCGGCGGTCGTGTACGCACGTCGACGCTGGCGTTGATCATCGCATTCATGGGTGTTTGGTGGCTCTACGCCACCTACCGGCCCGAGCCGACCCACAACGAACCGCCGCCCGCCCAGGTGGTCCCGCCCGGGTTTGTGCCCGATCCCAACTACACGTGGGTGCCGCGCAGCCGTGTGCAGCAACCGCCCGACGCTTCCACGCCCAAGCCCACTCCGACGACCACGGCGACGACACCACCGCCTTCACCGACGCCGACGACTACGGCTCCGCCCCCGTTCGTCCTGCCGACGCTGCCCTGCGTTCCGCCCTTCTGTACGCCCACCACAACCCCCGGTGCCCCGGGTTCGGGGCCGTCGCAGCCACCCCAACCGGGGCCCGGTCCGGTGCCGACTTCGGCGCCACCGGCGAGCTGATCGTCGCGGGTCGGCGAAATACACAGCTACACTGGCGTGCCGTGATGATCACCCTGGACCATGTCACCAAGCAGTACAAGTCGTCGGCGCGGCCGGCGCTGGACGACGTCAACGTCAAGATCGACAAGGGTGAGTTCGTCTTCCTGATCGGCCCGTCGGGGTCGGGAAAATCCACCTTCATGCGCCTGCTGCTGGCTGCCGAGTCACCCACGAGCGGGGACGTCCGGGTCTCGAAGTTCCACGTCAACAAGCTGCGCGGCCGTCACGTCCCGAGTCTGCGGCAGGTGATCGGTTGCGTTTTCCAGGACTTTCGGCTGCTGCAGCAAAAGACCGTGTTCGAAAACGTCGCCTTCGCGCTGGAGGTCATCGGCAAGAGGACCGATCAGATCAACCGGGTGGTGCCCGAGGTGCTGGAGACGGTCGGCCTGTCCGGTAAAGCCAACCGGCTGCCGGACGAGCTTTCCGGCGGGGAGCAGCAACGGGTCGCGATCGCCCGCGCGTTTGTCAACCGGCCGCTGGTGCTGCTGGCCGACGAGCCCACCGGCAACCTCGACCCTGACACCAGTAGGGACATCATGGATTTGTTAGAGCGGATCAACCGCACCGGAACCACGGTGCTGATGGCGACACACGACCACCACATCGTCGACTCGATGCGCCAGCGCGTCGTCGAGCTGTCGCTGGGCAGGCTCATCAGGGACGAACAGCGCGGCGTTTACGGAATGGATCGCTAAGTGCGCTTCGGTTTTCTGTTCAATGAGGTCCTGACCGGGCTTCGTCGCAACGTCACCATGACCATCGCGATGATCCTGACCACCGCGATCTCGATCGGTTTGTTCGGTGGCGGTCTGCTGGTGGTCCGATTGGCCGACAACTCCCGAGCCATCTACCTCGACCGTGTCGAAACCCAGGTCTTCCTCACCGACGACGTCTCCGCCAACGACCCGACGTGTTCCGCCGACCCGTGCAAGGCGCTGCGAGACAAGATCGAGGCGCGCCCAGACTTCAAAGCGCTGCGGTTCCTCAACCGTGCGCAGGCCTACGATGACGCAATCCGAAAGTTCCCGCAGTACAAGGACGTTGCCGGAAAGGATTCGTTCCCAGCATCTTTCATTGTCAAGCTGGATAACCCCGAGCAGCACAAGGACTTTGACGCCGCGATGCAGGGTCAGCCCGGGGTGCTCTCCGTGCTCAACCAGAAGGACTTGATCGACCGGCTGTTCGCCGTGCTCGATGGGCTCAGCAACGTCGCGTTCGCCATCGCTGTGGTTCAGGCCGTCGGGGCAATCCTGTTGATTGCCAACATGGTCCAAGTCGCGGCTTATACGCGGCGCACGGAGATCGGCATCATGCGGCTGGTCGGCGCCAGCCGCTGGTACACGCAACTGCCGTTCCTGGTTGAAGCGATGCTGGCGGCCACCGTCGGTGTCGTCATCGCCATCGTGGGCCTGATTTTGGTGCGGGCGATGTTTCTGGAGAGTGCGCTAAACCAGTTCTACCAAGCCAATTTGATCGCCAAGGTCGACTACGCGGACATTCTCTATATCTCTCCGATTCTTTTCCTGCTGGGCGTGGTGATGGCTGGATTGACGGCGTACGGCACGCTCCGCATCTACGTTCGGCGCTAGCTGTGACGGCAGACAAGGCGCGCGGCGGCAGGCAGATCATCGCCTCCAATCGCAAAGCCCGGCATGACTATTCGATCCTGGACGTATTCGAAGCCGGGGTGGTGTTGCTGGGCACCGAAGTGAAAAGCCTACGACAGGGCCATGCCTCCCTTGTCGACGCGTTCGCCACCGTCGACGATGGTGAAGTTTGGCTGCGCAACCTGCACATTCCCGAATATCACCACGGCAGCTGGACAAACCATGAGCCTCGGCGCAACCGAAAGTTGCTGTTACACAAGCGGCAGATCGACACACTGATCGGGAAGACCCGTGACGGCAATCTCGCGCTGGTACCGATGTCGCTGTATTTCTCCGAAGGCAAGGTCAAGGTCGAGCTCGCCCTGGCGCGCGGCAAGAAAGCGCACGACAAGCGTCAGGACATGGCGCGTCGCGACGCGCAGCGCGAAGTGGTGCGCGAACTGGGTCGCCGTGCCAAGGGTATGAACTGATTGGCGCCTTGTTGGTGCGTACTATCCGCCGAGATGCCTCGGGCAGAAGGCGGCGACGCTGATGCCGACGAAGTACCCCGCGGCATAGCTGTCCAGGTTGCTGTTCTGCATCACTTCGGACGCGACGTCGGGCTTCTGCCTGCCGAGATCGAGTTCGTCGCAGACCTCGTGACCCGCGACGATCGCGGCTTGAGGCGACGCGAAGTTGATCCCCTTGGACTTCGCGGCAGCCAGGAACTTGTCGTCGACCGCATCGGCGCGCGCGCTCGGGGTCGCCGCTCCCGCCACGCCGAGCAGCGCGAGCGCGAGGACAAGGCCGGCCAATGTCGGCCGCACGGGGTGGGGCGAGCGCACGTGCGTGGTCGTCATACCTACCCTTCCCGCCGATCGGTCAGACTCACTTCGGACCGGTTAACAGTCGTCGAGTCGCGAGTCTAGTCGGCGCGTCGACGGGCATGCCCTGGCGCGGACTGGACGCCACCCGCGATCAACCTGGAGTTCATGTTCGGCCCGCAAAATGCGTAACCGGCGATGTCCAGCGGTGGCCGTTAATATGCCCTAATGGCTGCGACGGCGACAGCGATTTGGCGAGCTGCGGCCACGCCGCCGGGATCGTCTGATCTGTACGTTCAAAGGAATTGAATTGAGACACAACCGATTTGGAGCCGCGCTCGCGATTTCGACCGCGTGCGCAGTGATGTTGTCGGCGTGCGGCAGCGACCACAACCACAACGCCACCGGCGGAAACGCAACCACGAGCACGTCGTCGGCGAAGGTCGCCTGCGGCGGCAAGCCGACGTTGAAGGCCAGCGGGTCCACGGCCCAGGCAAACGCAATGACTCGGTTTGTCAAAACTTTCGAACAAGCCTGCGCCGGGCAGTCCCTGAATTACACACCCAATGGTTCCGGCGCCGGAATCAGCGAATTTATCGGCAACCTAACCGATTTCGGCGGCTCGGACTCAGCGCTGAGCAAGGACGAGTACGACCGGGCGCAGCAACGGTGTGGTTCGCCGGCGTGGAACCTGCCGACGGTGTTCGGTCCCGTCGCCATTGCCTACAACGTCAACGGGCTTACTTCGTTGACCCTCGACGGTGAGACCGCGGCCAAAATCTTCAACGGCGGCATTACGGTGTGGAACGATCCCGCGATCGCGGCGCTGAACGCAGGTGTGGCGCTGCCTGCGGAGCCCATTCGTGTCGTGTTCCGCAGCGACGAGTCTGGGACTTCGGACAACTTTCAGAGGTATCTGGATACGGCTTCCAATGGCGCCTGGGGCAAGGGTGCCGCAAAGGCGTTCAAGGGCGGAGTGGGTGAGGGCGCCATGGGCAATGACGGCGCCGCGGCTGCCGTCAAAGCCGCCGAGGGGTCGATTACCTACGTCGAATGGTCATTCGCCCAGGCGCAACAGCTGGCCATGGCCAAGATCATCACGTCGGCCGGTCCGGACCCGGTGGCGATCACCGCCGACTCGGTAGGAAAGACGATCTCCTCGGCCTGGTTCACCAAGCAGGACAACGACCTTGCCCTCGACACGATCTCGTTCTACCGACCAAACCAGCCCGGCGCCTATCCGATTGTGCTGGCGACGTACGAGATCGTCTGTTCAAAGTATTCCGACGCGCAGGTGGGTACTGCGGTCAAGGCGTTCCTGCAAAGCACGATCGGCGCCGGTCAGGACGGTCTGGCGGACAACGGATATATTCCCATTCCGGCTGCGTTCAAGTCGCGCTTGTCGGCCGCCGTCAACGCCATCTCGTGATTCCGGCCGTCTGCTATCACCACGGGCCTAATATCCGATCATGGCTGACCGTCCGCTCACCAAAGTCGACAAGTCCGACGTGCTGGTTGGTCTCTTCGGCGTCTGGGACGACATCGACAAATTGTTGGAAGGGCTGCCCGAGGACGACTGGCTTGCGCCGACGTCCTTGCCCGGCTGGGACGTCAAGGCCGTGGTCTCGCACATCATCGGCACCGAGTCCTTCCTCTCCGGCATTGCTCAGCCCGAACCGGACGTCGACGTCAAGGCGCTTGGGCACGTGCGCAACGACATCGGCGTGCTGAACGAATGCTGGGTGCGCCATCTCAGCGGCGAGCCAGGCCCGAGTGTGCTCAAGCGGTTCCGCGAGTTGACTGGCAATCGTCGGGT
>NZ_JAFAUS010000212.1 GCF_019243155.1 Mycobacterium sp. | reverse complement strand
CCGACGGGTCGGGGTTGGCCACCTGCACCAGCGAGGCGCCGACGGCCATGATCGCGAGCAGGCCGTCGATCAGTTCGGCGTGGCCGGGCCACGATGCGCTGGACAGCACGCGATCACTTGCCGTCAAACCCCTTGTTGCCGCGCTGTATTCGCATTCGGCAAGGATCTCGTCGACCGATCGGCCGGCCAGTGCCGGGCCCGGATGGCGTTCGGCGACGATCTGGTCGCCGTGCACTCGCACGGCTGTCGCGTAGTCGGTGACACCGATCGGCAGGTCGGGGACTGGCCGGCCGAACGGGTCCAGCGACAGCACCGCGATCTCGCCGCCGGGTTCGACGACCGAGTCCGCCTCGCCCAGCCGCTCGGCGGTGCACAGCGCCAAGTCGGCCGGCCCCGCGGGTTCGAGCACCGCCTCGGCGCCGATCCACCACACCCCGAACAGCACCGCCGCCGTCTGCCAGTGCGCCGGCAGCAGGATCGCCACCCGGCTCGCCGGCCCGGCGCCCAGTTCGTCGCGTAACAGGTTGCCGGTCTTGGCCGCCCAGTTGGCCAACGTCACCGCCGACAGTTCGATGCGCTCGCCGGTGGCGTCGTCGTAGTAGGTGACGCGCGGGCCGACCGGGTCGGCCCGAAGCATCGGGTCGAGGACGGCCGCGCTGAGCGTGCTCAGTTGATGCACTCCGGTTTGTCGGAACCGGCGGTCAGGATCGGGGACGGCGCCGGAACGTTCGGGTCGGCGGCCACCGCACCGGCGTTGGTCACGTGGGCAGGTGCGGACTGACTGCTTACACCGCCGCCGGATAGCCCGGAGCCCGGGCCGGTGTAGTCGTTGGCCAGCACGACCCGGACCGATCCCGCGGCCAGCGCCGGATCGGCGACGACCGGCAGCCCGCCGAGCTCCTTGGCGACTTCCTGTGCGCCCAGGTCGTCGGTCTTGGCGGCGCGCACCTGGCTGCCCTTGACGTGGCTGCTGTCGTTGTTGCCGACGGTCCCGGCCGCAAAGCCTTTGGTGCTCAACACATCTGACACCGCCGCTGCCAGGCCGTTGATGTCGGTGTCGTTGACCACGCTCGCGGTGGTCTTGGCCGGGGTGTAGGCCAGCTGCTCGGTCTTGCCTGCGGCCTGGTCGGTCAGCAGGCCGGCGACCCAGTCCTGGACCTGATGCGGATCCAGCCGCACCACGCTCTGCATGCCGTCGTCGCTCCAGCCGGCGCCGTCGAGCACCGGGATGGTCGCGAAGGCGACCTTGCCGCCGGCCAGCTTGGACAGCTGCTGGACGAAATCCATGACGTCCCAACCGGAAGAGATCACCACCGAGCGCTGCACGGCGGCCTCGAGGCGCTTGAGCGTGGTCGGGCTGGACAGGGTCTTGCCGGAGATGATCCGGTGCGCCAACGAAGCCATTACCACCTGCTGGCGGACCACCCGGTCCAGGTCGCCGCGGGGCAGGTCGTGGCGCTGGCGGACGAAGCTGAGCGCCTCCGGGCCGCTGAGCTTTTGCTGGCCGGCCGGAAAGTCGGCGCCCGACATGGGTTCGAAGACAGGCTCTTTCAAGCAGACGTCGACGCCGCCGAGCGCGTCGGTAATCAAGGAGAACCCGAGCAGCCCGATCTCGGCGTAGTGGTCGACGGTGACACCGGTCAGGTCGGCGACGGTCTTGATCAGGGCGTCGCGCCCGGCCTCGGTGCCCTGGGCCGCGGCGTCCTCGGCGGAATCGCCGGCCTTGACCAGGCTGGTCCGCTTCGCCTCGCGGGTCTGGCCGTAGACGCCGTTGATCTTGGTCTTGCCCAACCCGGGCGCCGAGACGTAGGAGTCCCGGGGAATGGAGATGGCCGTGGCCGACTTCCCGTTGTTCGGGATCCGGATCAGGATGATCGTGTCGGTGTTGGTGGACTCGTCGTCACCGGCGCGCAGCGCCTCGAGTTCCTGCTGCGAGAGCGGGTTGCCGTGGGCATCGGTCCGGCTGTCCAATCCGACCAGCAGGATGTCGATTGCGCCGTCGTCGCCGCCCTTGCCGAGCGAGGGGGCGGACATGTGGAAGATGCCGTCCTCGAAAGAGCGGACATTGCTCCACGCGATCCCGGTTCCGAGAACCACCGCGAGCGTCACGACAGTGGCAATCACACGAACCACACGTTGCACAGGCATCTCACTAGATTACTTGCGACACACGCGCTCCGCTGGTAGCGAATCCCCGCGTGCCCCGGGCCAGGGCCCGACCTTCTAGAAATCTTTCCCGGCATGCCAAACTCAAACCATGTCAGCCAGGATCGTGATCACCGGTGCGAAAGGACAGCTCGGCGGCTACCTGGGTTCGCTGGCGGCGAGCCAAGGCCGCGACGTGCTGGCGCTCACGTCATCGCAGTGGAACATCACCGACCCCGCGGCCGCCGAGGCGATCGTCGAGCGCGGCGATGTCGTGATCAATTGCGCGGCATACACAGACGTCGACGGCGCCGAAAGCGACGAGGCGGGCGCGTACGCCGTCAACGCCACCGGGCCTGAACACATCGCCCGGGCTTGCGCGCGGGCCGGCGCCGACTTGATCCACGTCTCCACCGACTATGTCTTCGGCGGCGACCTCGCCTCCGACGCGACGCCGCGGCCGTACGAGCCGACTGATGACACCGCGCCGCAGGGGGTGTACGCCCGCAGCAAGCGCGCCGGCGAGGAGGCGGTGCTGGCCGCGCTGCCCGAGGCCGTCGTCGTCCGCACCGCCTGGGTCTACACCGGCGGCACCGGCAAGGACTTCGTCGCGGTCATGCGCCGGCTGGCCGCCAAGGACGGTCCGATCAACGTCGTCGACGACCAGACCGGCTCACCGACCTACGTCGGCGACCTGGCCACCGCGCTGCTGCAGGTGGTCGACGACCGGGTGCCCGGCCCGATCCTGCACGCCGCCAACGAGGGCGCGGTCTCCCGTTTCGAGCAAGCCCGCGCCGTTTTCGAGGAGTGCGGCGCCGACGCGTCGCGCGTGCAGCCCGTCAGCACCGCCGAGATGCCGCGGCCCGCTCCGCGGCCCCGCTACACCGCGCTGTCGGGCAGCCAGTCCGCCGCCGCCGGTCTGCGGCCGCTCCGGCCGTGGCGCCCGGCGCTGGTCGCCGCCCTGGCCGCCGCCGATCGACCGATACCCTCTACGCGTGACTGACGTACTGCCGGTCGTGACGGTGACCTACTCGCCGGGCCCACACCTGGAACGCTTCCTGGCGTCGCTGTCACTGGCCACCGAGCGCCCGCTGTGCGTGCTGATGGCCGACAACGGATCCACCGACGGGACGCCGCAGGCGGCCGTCGAGCGCTACCACAACGTCCGGTTGTTGCACACCGGAGCCAACGTCGGCTACGGGACCGCGGTCAATCGCGCGGTGGCGGAGCTGGCCGGCAGCGCGGGCGTCGACGACGACTGGGTGATCGTGGCGAACCCGGACGTGCAGTGGGGTCCGGGCAGCATCGATGCGCTGCTGGACGCGACCACCCGCTGGCCGCAGGCCGGCGCGCTGGGCCCGCTGATCCGCGACCCCGACGGGTCGGTGTACCCGTCGGCTCGCCATCTGCCCAGCCTTATTCGTGGCGGTATGCACGCCGTTCTCGGGCCGTTCTGGCCGGGCAATCCGTGGACGGCGGCCTACCGCCAGGAGCGGCTCGAGCCCAGCGAGCGGCCGGTGGGCTGGCTCTCGGGCTCGTGTCTGCTGGTGCGCCGGTCGGCATTCGGCCAGGTCGGTGGGTTCGACGAGCGCTACTTCATGTATATGGAGGACGTCGACCTCGGCGACCGGCTCGGCAAGGCCGGCTGGCTCAGCGTCTACGTACCGACGGCCGAGGTCTTGCACCACAAGGGCCACTCCACGGGGCACGATCCGGGCAGTCACCTGGCGGCTCATCACAAGAGCACTTATATTTTCCTGGCCGACCGACATACCGGATGGTGGCTGGCTCCGCTGCGCTGGACGCTGCGGATATCACTGGCGGTACGTTCCCGTCTGATGGTGCGCAGCGCGTTGCGCACCTCCCGGCGACGGAAGTTGGCAGAAGGGCGGCACTGAGTTGACGAAGCCTCAGGTCGACGCGGTGGTCCTGGTCGGTGGCAAGGGCACCCGGCTCCGACCGCTGACCCTGTCGGCGCCCAAGCCCATGCTGCCCACCGCGGGACTGCCATTCCTCACCCACCTGTTGTCGCGCATCGCCGCGGCGGGCATCGAGCACGTCATCCTGAGCACCTCGTATCAGGCCGGCGTGTTCGAAGCGGAGTTCGGCGACGGTTCCAAGCTGGGCCTGCAGATCGAATACGTCACCGAGGAGCGGCCGCTGGGAACCGGCGGCGGCATCGCCAACGTCGCCGACCACTTGCGGTATGACACCGCGATGGTGTTCAACGGCGATGTGCTCTCCGGTGCCGACCTGGGCCACCTGTACGAATTTCACACCGAGCACGGCTCCGACGTCACCCTGCACCTGGTGCGGGTGGGCGACCCGCGGGCTTTCGGCTGCGTGCCGACCGACGACCAGAACGGCGTCGTCGCGTTTCTGGAGAAGACGCAGGACCCGCCGACCGATCAGATCAACGCCGGCTGCTACGTCTTCAAACGCCACATCATCGACCGGATCCCGAAGGGCCGCGAGGTCTCGGTCGAGCGCGAGGTGTTCCCGGCCCTGCTCTCGGATGCCGACGTGAAGGTCTGCGGCTACGTCGACTCCACCTACTGGCGCGACATGGGCACGCCGGAGGACTTCGTCCGCGGCTCGTCCGACCTGGTGCGGGGGATCGCCCCGTCGCCGGCCCTGCGCGGCCACCGCGGCGAGCAACTGGTGCACGACGGCGCCGCGGTCTCGCCCGGTGCGGTGCTGATCGGCGGCACGGTCGTCGGGCGGGGCGCCGAGATCGGCCCCGGCGCGCGCCTGGACGGTGCGGTGATCTTCGACGGTGTCAAGGTCGAGGCGGGCAGTGTGATCGAGCGCTCGATCATCGGCTTCGGCGTGCGCATCGGGCCGCGGGCGTTGATCCGCGACGGTGTGATCGGCGACGGCGCCGACATCGGTGCGCGCTGCGAGCTGCTGCGCGGCGCCCGGGTGTGGCCCGGCGTCTCCATTCCCGACGGCGGAATCCGCTACTCGTCCGACGTGTAGGCGTCCGCTGCTCGAACCGCGCGAGAAACCAAGTACGCCAACGCATCATCGGCCCCGGGGGGCAACGCGTCGGGGGGCCACCATCGCAAGTCGTCCGACTCGTCGCTGATCGCGATCCGCGCGTCGGCGGGAGCGTGCGCGACGAACTGCAGATCCAGATGGCGCGTCGGCACGCCCAGCGAGCAGGTGAGCGGGTGCACATGGATGGCGGCCAGATCGGGCCCCATGCGCAGGCCGTCGACGCCCGACTCCTCGGTGGCCTCGCGCAGCGCGGCGGCCACGATGTCGGTGTCGTCGTCCTCGCAGTGGCCGCCCAGCTGCACCCAGCGGCCCAGCCGCGGATGCAACGTGAGCAGCACCCGGCTGCCGGTGTGGTCGAGCACCAGGGTGGAGGCGGTGATGTGTCCCGGCACGCATTCGCGCCGGCAGGCGTCGTCGCGGCCCTCCACGAAGGCGAGCACGGCGTGCCGCAACGAATCCTGAGCCGCGTCGGGCGCCCGCCAGTCCGCCAGGACCGAGATCGTCGATTTCCGAACGCTCATCGGGCTCCCCGCCGTTTCCGGCGATCCCGCAGCGAGATCCAGGCCGCACGGCATTCCGCCACCGCCTCCGCCGGCAAGCCCAGCCTCTCGATCAGGACGTGCCGATCCACGACGTCGAGCGCCTTCTCGATTTCGTTGGCCTTCAACAACTCCTCGACGTCGCAGGCGAGTTCCGCACTCGCATGCACCGGCGCGGGAATCGGCAGCTGCTCGGCCTCGCGGGGTTCCAGCTCCAGGATGCCGCCGCCGTAACTGCGGCCGAGGATTTCGGCGAAGGCGAACGTCACGCTGTTGTGGAACACCGCGGCGAGCGCCGTCGGATCGCTACCGGGGGACAGGCGGACCCGGTGCACCGTGTCGGTGCTCGTGGCCCCGGCCGCGTTCACGGTCAGCCGTGGCGCTGCGTGGATTTGGCGCAACATGAACAGATCCGGCACCCACAGCGACGGCGTGATCCACCAGGGCTTGCGGATCGAGCACTTGTAACCACGGTCCACGCCCGCCGCCACGCCGGCGCGGATGTGAGCGAGCAGCGCGGGATCGGCCGGGTCGCGCGGCGCGTCGAGCAGCCAGCTGCGGTGTCCGGCAGCGACATCGCCCGCCCGGCAGTCGGCGTCGTAACGCAGGCCGGACAGCTGGGCGCTGCGCGAGACGAGTGGGACGCAGTGCGCCAAGAGCCCGAGCTCGCGGGCCCGCGCGTCGGTGAAGGTGAAAAAGCTGTTGCGGCCCGTCACGATCCCGACGTCGACCTCGGCGAGCGACCCCAGCCTCGTCATGGCCGTCGACGCCTTGAGGGTTCGCAGATGCCGGATCGCGGTGGGGTCCAGGAAGTACTTGGTCCACTTCTCGTTTTCGTGCAGCAGCGCCGGGGCCGACTCGCCGTCGAGGTCGGCGTGCGTCAACGAGGCCAGCGCCTGGGCGTCGGTGAGATGGACCGTGCGGATCCGCGCCGGGCCCGCGCCCGCGACGCCGCAGAACAATACGACCTCCTGCAGGACGCCGTCGAACACCAGTCGCTGAAACGTGAGCAGCGTGATGTCGGAGAACCGGCTCAGCAGGAATTCGCGCAGCTGCGCGGCATACGAAACCTGAAGCAGCTCAGCGGGAAGCACCAGCCCGACGCGCCCGCCGTCGCGCACCAGCACCGTGCTCGCGACGACGAAGGGGACCCAGGCGTTGGTCAGCCTGGTGGGCCGCAGTCCCTCGCGCTTCATCAGTTCCAGCGCCGGATCCCGCTGTCCGGCCGCCCAATTGCCGAACCGGATGTAGGGAGGATTTCCCGCGACCCCGTCCCAGCCGCCGGGCGCGCTGCTCGCCAGCCAGGTGAACAGGCTACCGGCGTCGACGGGAGCGAAGCGTCGCGCCTTGGCCGCTTCCTGCTCGTCGAGTTCGACTCCGTGCACTTGGTCGCTGAGGCTGGTCAGCTCCCGCAGGATCGCGCCGTCACCGCAGGAGGGTTCGACGATCTTCGGCCCCGCCTGGCTGACCCAGCCGGCCAGGAAGCGGGCCACGGGCGCGGGCGTGTAATAGCCGCCGCGGACCTTCTCGGCGGACGCGGCCGCCTTCCCCGCAAACGTCGTCACGGGCTGAAGTATTTCAAAAAACATCCGCTCACTTGCGGATCAACAAATCCCCGGCTGCCGCCGCGTCCCGCGGGCCGGCGGGTTCCTCGGCGTAACCGATGGCGATGGCCCCCAACGGCTCCCAGTCGGCGGGGAGTTCGAGCTCGGCGCGCACCAGGTCTGCTGTGAAAATCGTCGAGCCGATCCAGCAGCTGCCCAGTCCGCGCACCGCCAGCGCGACCAGCAGGGCCTGCACGGCCGCGCCGACCGCGACGGTGAACATGGTGTGCTCGGCGTCGGTGCGGGCCTCGTCGGAATAGGTGTGCAGGCCATCGGGGACCAGCATCGGGATGACGACTTCGGGCGCGTCGTAGAGGATCTGGCCGCGCGCCACCCGCCGCTCGACCCAGTCGGCGGCCTTGCCGTCCCCGGTGAGGTCTGCGCGCCACTTGTCCTGCATGCCGTCCAGCAGCCGCCTGCGGGTGTCAGGGGTTTGCAACCAGACGAACCGGACCGGGTGGGTGTGATGGGGAGCCGGCGCGGTGAGGGCTTCGGCGACAGCGGCTTCGACGAGATCGGGCGGCACCGGCTCGGCGCTGAACCGGCGCACCGACCGGCGCAGCAGCTGCGCCTGGCGGCGACCCATGTCGATGGCCTCGGCCGTGCCGAGCCAGAACAGGTCTTCCTCGCCGGGCCGCAGCAGTTGCCTGGCCGTGGTGCCGTCATCGGAGAGGGTGAGCCCGCGGACCACGGCCACCGGCATCGCGGTCAGCTTCCCCTTGACCAGGTCCGCCGCGGCCGCGATCTCGTCGACGATGGCGATCTCGGTGACGAGCAGCTCGTTGCCATGCCGGTCGAAGGCCCCCGAATAGCCGTGCAGCACAGCCAAACCGGCGGAGCCGACCGCAGCGTCGATCTGGCCGTTGCGCCAGGCCCGGCCCATCGTGTCGGTGATGACGACGGCGACCTCGACGCCGAGGCGCTCGCGCAGCTGGGTGCGCAGCGTCGCGGCGCTGCCGTCCGGGTCGACCGGCAGCAGCGCCAGTTCGTCGCGGTCGACGTTGGATCCGTCCACGCCCGCGGCGGCCTGGATCAGGCCGAGCCGGTTCTCGGTGATCAGGGTCCGGCCCTTGCGGGCCAGCACGCGCACCGCCTCGTCGTCGACGAGCTTGCGCCGGAGCGCATCGCGTTCCTCGGCATCCTGCGGCGCCGACACCAGCCGGCCCTCACACTTGGACACCACCTTGCTCGTCACCACCACGACGTCGCCGTCGCGCAGCCAGGGCGCGGCCGCGGCCAGCGCCGCGCTCAGGTCGTCGCCGGGGCGGAACTCGGGGAGCCCGGCGACGGGCAGGATTTCGATGGCGGCGGCCGTGCCGTGCTCGCCGGGCTGACTCATGGGGCCACCCCCGCGAGCTCCAGCCCGGCGGCAACCATCTCGGCCGTCGCCTTCGGGTCGGTCATTATCAGCGGCACCGCACGCACCGCAACTCCCTCGATGTCGGCCGAGTCGCCTTCATGCACCAGCCAGCAATCCAATATGCCGGTGCCTTGCCGCGCTCCGTAGTGCCGGCCGACAGCCTCCGCGGTGGACTCGACCCCGATCACGGACAGGCAGGCATCGGCCATGCCGCGCAATGGCTTTCCGCCGATGATCGGGGAGTAGCCGACGACCGGGGCCCCGGCCGCCCGCAACGCGCCGCGGATGCCAGGGACCGCCAACACGGCGCCGACACTCACCACCGGGTTGGACGGCGCCAGCAGAATGACATCCGCGTCGGCGATGGCCGCCACGGCTTGCGCTGTGGCGGCGGCGTTTTCGGCCCCGACGAATGCAAAGCTGTGCGTGGGGACTTGGGCGCGGTAGCGCACCCACCACTCTTGGAAGTGGATGGCGCGGCGAATGCCGTCCTCGGGATCGGTGATCACCACGTGCGTTTCACACCGGTCGTCGCTGGCGGGCAGCAGCCGCGCGCCGGGTTGCCAGCGGTCGCACAACGCGGTGGTGATCTGCGACAGCGGATAGCCGGCGTTGAGCATCTGGGTGCGCACCAGGTGAGTGCCGATATCGCGGTCGCCAAGCCCGAACCAGTCCGGCTGCACGCCGTAACGCGCCAATTCCTCTTTGGCGTGCCAGGTTTCGTCGCGGTGACCCCACCCTCTCTCCGGGTCCACCCCTCCACCTAAGGTGTACATGCAGGTGTCCAAATCCGGACAGACCCGCAGTCCGTGGATCCACGCGTCATCGCCGACGTTGACGATCGCAGTTAGCTCGTGACTGCTGGCTTCCGTATCTTGGTGCTGTTGCACTCGGAACTGACCGAGCCCGAACAGCTGCTGGACCCCCAGCAGGAATCGGGCGCCGCCAACCCCGCCAACCAGAACGGTGACCTTCACATTGCACGACAGTACTGCCCGACGACCGTGCGGTAGCGCGCCCGTTACGCACATCTCAACATGAGGTTGAGGGCAGTGTGATCGACACGCCGAATGTCCAAAACAACGGAAACGCCGTAATTGGGTCACGAGATGGTATGGAAATGCGCCGAAAAGCTAGACAAAGCAGGTCAACCCGTGTCTAATCACAACAGTGTCATTTCCCGGTTGGCCGGCCGGTTCCGGTGTCGCAGACCGAGATTCGATCACTTGTTCGAATTGTCTGTACATCAGAAAAGTGGGAACCACTAACTCCCCCAATCCAATTAAGGAGGCGGACGACCGTATGTTTTACGAACATGTTCGAGGCGACATGGCGAGCACGCCGCACACTGCCGTTGACCCGGCGCCGGCTCGTCCGGCCCGACCGCACCTGACCGTGGTTCCCGATGCGCCAGTCGCATTCGAGCCCGAAGACTCTTTGGCGCCTGTTGCCGACCAGTGGCAGGACCGGGCGCTGTGCGCCCAAACGGATCCGGAAGCCTTCTTCCCGGAGAAGGGCGGCTCCACCCGCGAGGCGAAGAAGATCTGCCTCGGGTGCGAGGTTCGTCATGAGTGCCTGGAATACGCCTTGGAGCACGACGAGCGCTTCGGCATCTGGGGCGGTCTGTCCGAACGTGAGCGTCGCCGCCTCAAGCGCGGCATCATCTGACGCGCGGTTTCACATTCTTAGCTAGTCGTCGTCGATCGTCGGATCGATGACTGAGGGCTCGACGTCGAGGTAGATGGCCACCTGCGCCACCAGAATCTCGTGCAGCAACTCGCCAAGTTCGACGGTGTCCTTGGCCCGTCGCTCAATTGGCTTGCGGAACAACACAATTCGTGCCCGCGTCGCGTTGCCTCGCACGTCGACGCCGGCCGGGATCAGGCGGGCCAACGGGATCGGTCCGTCCGCGATGACCTCGGGGGGCCACTGCACGCTGTCGGGATCCTTTGCGGCGATGCGCGGAATCTCATCGACTGCCACGTCCAATTCGGCGAGCCGTTCGGGCAATTGCCGCTCGAGGGGCTCGTAGGCCTCTAGCACCGCCATGTCGAAACGCTCGGCTCGGCTACGCCATCCCGGAACGGTGGGCGGCAGCAGTGGGCCGCGCATCTCGTGGCCTCTTCGGGACGGCCGGTGGGAAACCGATCCTTCCTGGGACCGGCCCCCGGATGCGGAGCTGTGCGAATCGCCCACGCGCCGATGGTAACGGTTGCACATCAGGGGTCGAGGAGTTGCGCGTGTCCGGCGTTGCGGCAGCGTTTCCGCACGATAGCCTTTCGCTCGTGAACGTTCCCCGTCGCTGCTGCCGGCCCGGGTGCCCGCACTATGCCGTGGCGACGTTGACGTTCGTCTATTCGGACTCAACGGCCGTGGTCGGTCCCCTCGCGACCGCGCGGGAGCCGCATTCCTGGGATCTGTGTGTGGGCCACGCCGGCCGCATCACCGCACCCCGCGGATGGGACCTCGTGCGCCATGCCGGTCCGCTTCCAACCCATCCCGACGAGGACGACCTGGTCGCCCTGGCGGATGCGGTGCGTGAAGGCGGCTCGGCCGACCGCGGTATGCCCTACGTCGGCACCGGCTCGCCGCTCAACGGCTTCACCGAGGCACATATTCACCACGCGGGGGTACAGGCCACCGCCCCCAGCAGTGGTGTGCTCGCTCCGCCAGAGCACCGTTCGGGACGGCGCCGCGGCCACTTACGGGTTTTGCCCGATCCTGCCGACTAACGCTGCACGCGGAATCAAAGAACACCCGCAGGCCGTGTTTCCCCGGGGCCGATAGGCTACCGGCCAAGAGGCGAACCATCCACGGCGTCAGGAGGCCCCGCATGTCTCGGCCCGCCGCGACTGTTCACCGTGTCGTCAAGGCGTATGACGTCCGTGGCCTGGTCGACGCAGAGATCGATGAGCCGCTGGTCACCGATCTGGGGGCCGCATTCGCCAAGCTCATGCGCAGCGAAGGCGTCGGCCAGGTGGCCATCGGCCACGACATGCGTGACAGTTCGCCGACCCTGGCCGCCGCGTTCGCCGCCGGCGTCACCAGCCAGGGCCTCGACGTGGTGCGAATCGGCCTTGCCTCCACCGATCAGCTGTACTTCGCCTCGGGGTTACTGGACTGCGCGGGGGCGATGTTCACCGCCAGCCACAACCCGGCGGCCTACAACGGCATCAAGTTGTGCCGCGCGGGCGCCAAACCCGTCGGCGCCGACACCGGCCTGAAGTTGATCAGCGAAGACGTGATCGCCGGGGTCGAGCCGTACGACGGGCCACCGGGAATCGTCAGCGACCGCGACGTGCTGGCCGATTACGGCGAATTCCTGCGCTCGCTGGTGAGCACGTCCGGGCTGCGGCCGTTGCGGGTGGCCGTAGACGCCGGCAACGGCATGGCCGGCCTCACCACGCCCGCTGTGCTCGGGGCCATCGACTCGATCAGCCTGCTGCCGTTGTACTTCGAACTCGACGGCTCGTTCCCCAACCACGAGGCCAACCCGCTGGATCCGGCTAACCTGCTGGACCTGCAGGCCTACGTGCGCGAGACGGGTGCCGACATCGGGCTGGCCTTCGACGGCGACGCCGACCGCTGCTTCGTGGTCGACGAACGCGGCCAACCGGTTTCGCCGTCGACGGTGACCAGCCTGGTGGCCGCACGCGAGCTTGGCCGCGAGATCGGCGCCACCATCATCCACAACGTGATCACGTCGCGCGCGGTGCCCGAACTGGTCACCGAGCGCGGCGGCACACCGGTGCGCTCCCGGGTGGGGCACTCCTATATCAAGGCCCTGATGGCCGACACCGGCGCGATTTTCGGCGGTGAGCATTCGGCGCACTACTACTTCCGCGATTTCTGGGGAGCCGACTCGGGCATGCTGGCCGCGCTGTACGTACTGGCCGCACTCGGCGAACAGGATCGCCCGCTTTCGGAGCTGACCGCGGACTACCAGCGTTACGAATCGTCCGGCGAGATCAACTTCAAGGTGGCCGACGCCTCGCTGTGCGTGGAGGCGGTGCTGAAGTTTTTCGCCAGCCGGATTCAATCCATCGATCACGTCGATGGCGTGACCGTCGACCTCGGCGACGGCAGCTGGTTCAACCTGCGCAGCTCCAACACCGAGCCCCTGCTGCGGCTCAACGTCGAGGGCCGCGCCACCGAGGACGTCGAAGAGCTCGTCGCCCAGATCAGCGCTGAGATCGCCGCGCAGTCGGCGGGCCCGGAGGCCCCCTCGTGAATGCCACCCGGGCCGTCGACCTGGAGGACACCGAGGGACTGCTGAACGCGGACCGCGAGGGCCTGCTGCGGGCGGCCTCGTCGGCCGGCGCGCAGGTGCGCGCGATCGCCGCCGCGGCCGCCGAGGGCGAATTGGACTCGCTGCATAACGTCGACCGTCCGCGCAGTGTGATCTGGGTGGCCGGCCGCGGCACCGCCGAGACCGCCGGGACCATCCTGGCCGCGACGTTGGGCGGCGCGGCTTCCGAGCCGATCGTGCTGGCCGGCGAGGTGCCGCCGTGGCTCGGTCCGCTCGATGTGCTGATCGTCGCCGGCGACGACCCGGGCGACCCGGCGCTGGTCACCGCCGCCGCCACCGGGGTGCGCCGCGGATCGCCGGTCGTCGTGGTGGCGCCGTATGAGGGCCCGCTGCGCGACTCCACCGCCGGGCGGGCGGCGGTCTTGGCGCCGCGCCTATGGGTTCCCGACGAGTTCGGATTGTGTCGATACCTGGCCGCCGGGCTGGCCGCCGTGCAAACCCTGGACCAACGGCCGAGCACCGATCTGGGGTTGCTCGCCGACGAGTTGGACGCGGAGGCGTTGCGCAACAGCGCCGCTCGCGAGCTGTTCACCAACCCGGCCAAGACACTCGCCACGCGGATGGCCGACCGCCAGGTCGCGCTGACCGGTGACTGCGCCGCGACGCTGGCGCTGGCCCGGCACGGCAGTTCGGTGCTGCTGCGGACCGCGGGTCGGGTCGTCGCCGCCGCCGGGCTTGGCGACGCGATGATCGCCCTGCGCTCTGCGCCGTCCGACGGTTTCGCGGATCCGGCGGACGCCCTGTTCCACGACGAGGAGATCGACGGACCGCTGCCGCAACGTTTGCGGGTGCTGGCGCTCACGCTGGCCGCCGAGCGCGCGGTGGTGGGCGCGCGGCTCGCCGGGTTCGACGACGTCGATGTGGTCGCGGCCGACGACGTGCCCGAGCTGTCCGATGCGCCTGACGCGTCCGGCGTCCCGGCCGGGCCCGCGCGCGGAGCGACCGGCGCCCAGCGCGCCGAGCAGCAGCTGGCAGTATTGGCCGTCCGGTTGGAAATGGCCGCGGTTTACATGCGATTGGCGCGGGGATAGATAGAACAGTGGAGCTGCTTCGCGGGGCCTTGAGGACGTACGCGTGGGGGTCGCGTACGGCCCTCGCCGAATTCACCGGGCGTCCGGTGCCGGCGGCTCACGCGGAGGCCGAGCTTTGGTTCGGTGCACACCCCGGTGACCCGGCCTGGCTGGAAACCAGCCACGGCGAGGTCTCGTTGCTCGACGCCGTCGTCGCCGACCCGGACGGGCAACTCGGGCCCGGTTCGCGCGCCCGGTTCGGCGATGTGCTGCCGTTCCTGGTCAAGGTGCTCGCGGCTGACGAACCGCTTTCCCTGCAGGCACACCCGAGCACCAGGCAGGCGGCCGAGGGATACCTGCGGGAAGAGAAGCTGGGCATCCCGCTGAACTCGCCGGTCCGCAACTACCGCGACACGTCGCACAAGCCGGAGTTGCTGGTGGCGCTGCAGCCCTTCGAGGCGCTCGCCGGATTCCGTCAGGCGTCGCGCACCACCGAACTGCTGCGGGCGCTGGCCGTGTCCGATCTCGATCCCTTCATCGACCTGCTCAACGACCAGTCCGATGCCGACGGACTGCGCGCGCTGTTCACCACCTGGATCACCGCGCCCCAGCCCGACATCGACGTACTGGTGCCCGCAGTGCTGGACGGCGCCATTCAGTACGTCAGTTCCGGCGCAACGGAATTCGCCGCCGAGGCTAAGACGGTGCTCGAGCTCGGCGAACGCTACCCGGGCGACGCCGGGGTGCTTGCCGCGCTGTTGCTGAACCGCATCAGCCTGGCCCCGGGCGAGGCGATCTTCCTGTCGGCCGGCAACCTGCACACCTACCTGCGCGGGTTCGCGCTCGAGGTAATGGCCAACTCCGACAACGTGTTACGCGGGGGGCTCACCCCCAAGCACGTCGACGTGCCCGAGCTGCTGCGGGTGCTGGACTTCGCGCCCACGGCCGAGGAGCAGCTGCGGCCGCACCTGCGCCGCGAGGGCCTGGCGATGATCTACGAGACCCCGGCCGACGAGTTTGCGGTCGCCATGCTGGAACTCGACGGCGACCACCTCGGCCACGAGGTCGACGCGTCCACCAGCCACGAGGGACCGCAGATCCTGTTGTGCACCCAGGGATGCACGGCGGTGCACGGCAAGTCCGGATCGCTCACCCTGAAACGCGGGATGGCCGCCTGGGTGGCCGCCGACGACGCCCCGATCAGGTTGGCCGCGCGAGAGCCCACCAAGCTGTTCAGGGCGACCGTAGGGCTGTAAGGGTCCGCCGCCGCTGCTTGGCCTCTCGGCGCTCGGCCAGCCACAGCCGCAGGTTGTGCGCCATCGCCCGCCCGATTATCCGCGGCGGCGGAACCATATAGAGGCTGTCGAGTAACGAGAACCGCCGCAAAAACCATTCCGCCAGAACGGGTTCCGTTTCGGCGGCCCCGAGGAACTGGTCGAACAGCGCGCCCGACGGCTGCCACCACCATGGGACGTGGCCCTTGGTTTCGGCGTGGTGGAAGGTGACGTCGGCGATCGCGTTCATCATCCAGACGGGAAAGGTGCTCTTCCGGGTGGCGTGGCTCAGCTCGGCGGCCAACTGGTCGTCTGGGAACTCCAGCGCGCGTTGCAGGTGGCCGGCCTGCAACGACGTCATCGTCATGCCTTGTCCGAACGTGGGATTGAAGCTGGCAACCGCGTCGCCGAGGGGCACGATCCCGGCGGGGAAGCGGTCCAGCTTGTCGTAGCGGCGCCACTTGCTGGCCGGAAACGCGTGGAAAGACGGGTCGCCGAGGGGTTCGGCCTGCGCCAGCGCGGTGCTGAAGTGCGCCGGCAGCAATTGTGCGGCCAGCGCCAGCATTTCGGGAAAGGTCCGCGGCGGTTTGGCGTGGGCCACGCCGAAGGTGGTCAGCACCCAGGTGCCGTCCTCGTAGCACAGCATGCCCAGGCCGAGCGACTGGTCATGGGAGGCCCCCGCGACCACCACCTTCTCCGCTATCAGGCCGTCCGGGATGCGGAACTGCTGGGTGGCGTAGTTGATTCCGATGTCCAATGTTTCCTCGACCGGGCGCGCATATCCCCACTCCGACAGCCAGACCGGCAGCCGGGTGCCCCGGCCCGCCGCGTCGACGACGAGGTCGCAAGCCACGAATTCCGGCTCCCCGCCCTCGGAATCGACGCCGTCCAACAGCACGCCGGTCACCCGCTGGCGGGCCCGGTCGAACCGCGGCTCGACGACCGATTGCCGCACGATCTCGACGTTGTCGATGTCCTGGACGCGTCTGCGCAGCTGCCACTCCAGGTGCGGGCGGCTGGGCACGTAGGCGGTGAACTCGTCGCGCAGGGTGTGGCCCGTCCCGAGGACGTGCCCCGCCGCGCCGAGGTGAATGCAGTCCGGCCGGTTCTCCAGCTTCGGAACACCAACAGCCGTCATGTCCTCGAGCAGGCCGGGGAAGAGGCGCTCGAACTCGATTGCCCCGCGGGCCATCAGCATGTGCAGATGCCGGTCCTGGGGAACGGTCGCCCGGGTCGCCGGTGCGCCCGGCAACTCGTCGCGCTCGTAGACGGTCACCCGGGCATAGGAATCCGACAGCACCCGAGCGGCGCACAGGCCGGCGATGCTCCCCCCGATGACCACGGCATGGACCCCTCGGGGTTCTCTGCTACGCGGCATCACGGGAGAGTACCCAGTACTGTGCGGACCAAATGAGGAAGCGGACCGAATAGACGACGAAAGGCTGGGTGGGGATGGCCAATCGATGGCGCGTCAAGTCGATCGAACAATCGATAGCCGACACGGACGAGCCGGATACCCGGCTTCGAAAGGACCTCACCTGGCGCGACCTGGCGGTGTTCGGGGTCGCGGTGGTGATCGGCGCCGGCATCTTCACGGTCACCGCGTCGACGACCGGCGACGTGACGGGCCCCGCGGTCTGGATCTCGTTCATCATCGCGGCGGGCACCTGCGCGCTGGCGGCGCTCTGTTACGCCGAATTCGCCTCCACTCTGCCGGTCGCCGGCAGCGCCTACACCTTCTCCTATGCGACCTTCGGCGAATTCCTCGCGTGGATCATCGGGTGGAACCTGCTGCTGGAACTGGCGGTCGGTGCCGCCGTCGTCTCCAAGGGCTGGTCGAGCTACCTCGGCGAGGTTTTCGGATTCGCCGGTGGCACAGTCAAACTCGGGGCGGTCAGCCTCGACTGGGGCGCGCTGCTGATCGTCGCGATCGTGTCCAGCCTGGTCGCGCTGGGCACCAAGCTGTCGTCGAGGTTCTCCGCGGTGATCACCGCCATCAAGGTGACGGTGGTGATCTTCGTCGTCATCGTCGGGGCGTTCTACATCAAGCCGGCCAACTACTCGCCCTTCATCCCCAAGACGGAAGCCGGCGGCGACCAACGCGGCATCGACCAGTCGGTGCTGTCGCTGCTCACCGGGGCGCACGGCAGCCACTACGGCTGGTACGGCGTGCTCGCGGGCGCCTCGATCGTGTTCTTCGCCTTCATCGGTTTCGACATCGTGGCCACCATGGCCGAGGAGACCAAGGCACCCCAGCGTGACGTTCCGAAGGGGATTCTGGCGTCGCTGGCGATCGTGACCGTCCTGTACGTGGCGGTCTCCGTCGTGCTGTCGGGCATGGTCTCCTACACCCAGCTCAAGACGAGCCCGGGCGGCAAGGCCGCGAACCTGGCCACCGCATTCACGGCCAACGGCATCCACTGGGCGAGCGGAGTGATCGCCGTCGGGGCGTTGGCGGGCCTGACCACCGTGGTGATGGTGCTGATGCTCGGCCAGTGCCGGGTCCTGTTCGCGATGGCACGTGACGGGCTGTTGCCGCGACGGTTGGCCAAGACCGGTTCCCGCGGCACTCCGGTGCGGATCACCGTGCTCGTCGCGATCGTGGTGGCGGCGACGGCGGCGGTGTTCCCGATCAACAAGCTCGAGGAGATGGTCAACGTCGGGACGCTGTTCGCCTTCGTCCTGGTGTCGGCCGGCGTCATGGTGCTGCGCCGGACCCGCCCGGACCTCGAGCGGGGTTTCCGGGCGCCGTGGGTGCCCGTGCTCCCGATCGCCTCGATCTGCGCGTGCGTGTGGCTGATGCTCAACCTCACCGCCCTGACCTGGGTCCGGTTCGCCGTCTGGCTGGTGGTGGGCACTGCGATCTACATCGGCTACGGGCACCGGCACTCGGTGCAGGGCCGCCGCGACGCGGGGGAGGCGGACTCGGTCGCCCCGCTGGAGTCGGATCCGAACAGCCCGGTGCCGTAGCTCGTTTTGCTTTACAAAACAGCGCCTTGTGTCTAGACAGGAGACGATGACGGCAGTATTGTCAACTTCCGACGTGGTGTGACTCACAAGGAGGTTTGGCATATGACCACATTCGAACCGCAGCTCAGCCCGGGATCCGCGGCTTCCGACCCGCCAGCCTGGCGCGACAAGAAGCGCCGCTTATGGCTGATGGGCCTCATCGCACCGACGGCGTTGTTCGTGATGCTGCCGCTGGTCTGGGGACTGAACCGGCTCGGCTGGCACGCCGGCGCCCAGGTGCCGCTGTGGATCGGGCCGATCCTGCTCTACATCCTTCTCCCCGCGCTCGACCGGTTCTTCGGTCCCGACGGGCAGAACCCGCCCGACGAGGTGATGGAGCGGCTGGAGAACGACAAGTACTACCGCTACTGCACCTACATCTACATACCCTTCCAATACCTCAGCGTCGTGTTCGCCGCCTACCTGTTCACGGCCTCGAACCTGGGCTGGCTCGGGTTTGACGGCCCGTTGAGCTGGGCCGGCAAGATCGGCGTCGCGCTGTCCGTCGGTGTCCTCGGCGGGGTGGGCATCAACACCGCGCACGAGATGGGCCACAAGAAGGACTCGCTGGAGCGGTGGCTGTCCAAGATCACCCTGGCGCAGACCTGCTACGGCCACTTCTACATCGAGCACAACCGCGGCCACCACGTGCGCGTTTCCACCCCGGAGGACCCGGCGTCGGCCCGCTTCGGCGAGACGTTCTGGGAGTTCTTGCCGCGCAGCGTGTTCGGCAGCCTGCGCTCGGCCGTTCGGCTGGAAGCGCAGCGAATCCGCCGGCAGGGGAGCAGCCCGTGGAACCCGCGGACGTACGCGTCCAACGACGTGCTCAACGCCTGGTTCATGTCCGTGGTGTTGTGGGGCGCGCTGATCGCGGTCTTCGGGCCGGCGCTGATCCCGTTCGTGATCATCCAGGCGGTCTTCGGCTTCAGCCTTCTCGAGGCCGTCAACTACCTCGAGCACTACGGCCTGCTGCGCCAGAAGAATGAGAAGGGCCGCTACGAGCGCTGCGCGCCGGTGCACAGCTGGAACTCCGACCACATCGTGACCAACCTGTTCCTCTACCACCTGCAGCGGCACAGCGACCATCACGCCAACCCCACCCGCCGCTACCAGACGCTGCGCAGCATGGCCGGCGCGCCGAACCTTCCCAGCGGATACGCGTCGATGATCTCGCTGACCTACTTCCCGCCGGTCTGGCGCAAGGTGATGGACCATCGGGTGCTCGAGCACTACGACGGCGACATCACCAAGGTCAACATCCACCCGCGCGTGCGTGACCGTGTGCTGGCGAGGTACGCGGCATGACCGGTTACCGCTGCCCCGGCTGCGATTACGTCTACGACGAGGCGAAAGGCGCTCCGCGGGAGGGCTTTCGGCCGGGCACGCCCTTCAGTGACATACCCGACGACTGGTCCTGCCCCGATTGTGCGGTGCTGGAAAAGGTCGACTTCCAACCTATAGGAGTGAACCAATGACGGACTTCAAGCTCTTCATGTGCGTGCAGTGCGGATTCGAGTACGACGAGGCCAAGGGCTGGCCCGAGGACGGCATCGCCCCGGGCACCCGCTGGGACGACATTCCCGACGACTGGAGCTGCCCGGACTGCGGCGCCGCGAAATCCGACTTCGAGATGGTCGAGGTAGCTCGATCCTGAGCGCTGCAAGAACTAATGTCGCGCCTGTGAAGCGGATTCCATACGCCGAGGCGTCGCGCGACCTGCTGCGCAACTCGGTGCTGGACGCGATGCGCGAGGAGCTGCTGACGCGAGACTGGTCCTCGATCACCCTCGCGGACGTGGCCCGCGCCGCGGGCATCAGCCGGCAGACCATCTATAACGAGTTCGGCTCGCGGCAAGGCCTGGCGCAGGGTTACGCCCTGCGCCTGGCCGACCGTTTGGTCGACGCCGTGCACGCGGCGATCGACGCCAACGTCGGCAATATCTTCGAAGCCTTCCTGCAGGGGTTCCGCGCCTTCTTCACGGACTCGGCGGCGGACCCATTGGTGATCTCGCTGCTGACCGGTGTTGCCAAGCCGGACTTGCTGCAGATCATCACCACCGACAGCGGGCCCATCATCACGCGGGCGTCGTCGCGACTGACCTCGGCGTTCACCCACAGCTGGGTGGCCACCAGCGACGAGGACGCCGGTGTGCTGGCGCGGGCGATCGTGCGGCTGGCGTTGAGTTACGTGTCGATGCCGCCCGAGGCGGACCACGATGTCGCGGAGGACCTGGCGCGATTGATGACGCCCTTCGCGGAGCGTCACGGCGTCATCAACGTGCCCTGAGGCCGACCCGCCCCGGCGCCGACGACTACAGTGGCCCACGAGCGCATACCTAAGCTAAGTAATTCCCTTGGACCCCAAGTCGTAGAAGGATGAGTATTCAATGACGACCACCGAAAGTTCGCTGACCGCCGACGTCCGCAACGGCATCGATTTCAAGGTCGCCGACCTGTCGTTGGCTGACTACGGCCGCCGCGACATCGAGCTCTCCGAGCAGGAGATGCCCGGCCTGATGTCCCTGCGTCGCGAGTACCACGACGTCCAGCCGCTTAAGGGCGCACGCATCTCCGGTTCGCTGCACATGACCGTGCAGACCGCGGTGCTGATCGAGACCCTGGTCGCGCTCGGCGCCGAGGTCCGCTGGGCGTCCTGCAACATCTTCTCCACCCAGGACCACGCCGCCGCCGCGGTGGTCGTCGGCCCGCACGGCACCCCGGAGGAGCCCAAGGGCGTCCCGGTGTACGCGTGGAAAGGCGAGACGCTCGAGGAGTACTGGTGGGCGGCCGAGCAGGTCCTCACCTGGCCCGGCGAGCCGGCCAACATGATCCTGGACGACGGCGGCGACGCCACCATGCTGGTGCTGCGCGGCGCGCAGTACGAGAAGGCCGGCGTGGTGCCGCCCGACGACGAGGACGACTCGGCCGAGCACCGGGTGTTCCTCAACCTGCTGCGCAAGCGCTTCGAGACCGACAAGGGCAAGTGGACCAAGATCTCGGAGTCGATCAAGGGCGTCTCCGAGGAGACCACCACCGGCGTGCTGCGGCTCTACCAGTTCGCCGCCGCTGGCGACCTGGCCTTCCCGGCGATCAACGTGAACGACTCGGTCACCAAGTCCAAGTTCGACAACAAGTACGGCTGCCGGCACTCGCTGATCGACGGCATCAACCGCGGCACCGACGTGCTGATCGGCGGCAAGAAGGTGCTGGTCTGCGGTTACGGCGACGTCGGCAAGGGTTCCGCCGAGTCGGTCGCCGGCCAGGGTGCGCGGGTGACCGTCACCGAGATCGACCCGATCAACGCCCTGCAGGCGCTGATGGAGGGCTTCGACGTCAAGCGGGTGGAGGACGTGATCGGCGAGGCCGACATCATCGTCACCACCACCGGCAACAAGGACATCATCACGCTTGAGCACATGAAGCAGATGAAGGACAAGGCCATCCTGGGCAACATCGGCCACTTCCACAACGAGATCCAGATCGCCCGGCTGGAGCGCTCCGGTGCAACCAAGGTCAACATCCGCCCGCAGGTCGACCTGTGGACCTTCCCGGACACCGGCAAGTCGATCATCGTGCTCTCCGAGGGCCGGCTGCTGAACCTCGGTAACGCCACCGGACACCCGTCGTTCGTGATGAGCAACAGCTTCTCCAACCAGGTGATCGCGCAGATCGAGCTGTGGACCAAGAACGACGAGTACGACAACGAGGTCTACCGGCTGCCCAAGCACCTGGACGAGAAGGTGGCCCGCATCCACGTCGAGGCGCTCGGCGGTGAGCTGACCAAGCTGACCAAGGAGCAGGCCGAGTACATCGGCGTCGACGTCGACGGCCCCTACAAGCCGGACCACTATCGCTACTGAGCATTTTCGAGGCCCGCTAGGCTCGCGCCGTGCTCATCGCGATCGAAGGTGTGGACGGCTCGGGCAAGCGGACGCTGACTGAAGGGCTGCGAAAGGCCTTCGAACAAGAAGGTAAGTCAGTGGTCACACTGGCGTTCCCCCGCTACGGGCGATCGGTGACCGCCGACATCGCGGCCGAGGCCCTGCACGGCGAGCACGGCGACCTCGCGTCGTCGGTCTATGCGATGGCGATGCTGTTCGCGCTCGACCGCGCGGGGGCGGTGGACGAAATCGAGGAGCTGCGTCGCGGCCACGACGTGGTGATCCTGGATCGTTACGTCGCTTCCAACGCGGCCTACAGCGCGGCGCGTCTGCATCAGGACGCGACCGGGGCGGCCGTCGAGTGGGTGCACGGGCTCGAATACCAGCGACTGGCACTGCCGACGCCCGACTGGCAGGTGCTGCTCGCCGTGCCCGCCGAACTGGCCGATCAGCGCGCCCGCAGCCGGGCCGAGTCCGATCCGGGCCGTGCCCGCGACAGCTACGAACGCGACGACGGGCTGCAGCGGCGCACCGGCGCGGTCTACCGCGAACTGGCCGCCGCGGGCTGGGGCGGGCCGTGGCACGTGGTCGACGCGGACGTCGATCCGGAGAGGCTGGCCGCCGTCCTGACGGGCGTTGGGGCCCCCGAATAGGCGAATTTCGCCTCATTTGCGCCCATTTTTACGGGTTAAAACAAGAAGGGCTCAAGAAACGCCCGTGTGGCGCCCCGTTTTTGTCCCGATCTGGTGACACCATGGACTCCATGAGGCAAAGGATTTTGGTCGTCGATGACGACGCTTCACTCGCCGAGATGCTCACGATCGTCCTGCGAGGGGAGGGTTTCGACACCGCGGTCATCGGTGACGGCACCCAGGCCCTGACTGCGGTGCGCGAACTGCGCCCCGATTTGGTGCTGTTGGACCTGATGCTGCCCGGCATGAACGGCATCGACGTGTGCCGTGTGCTGCGTGCCGATTCCGGTGTCCCGATCGTCATGCTGACTGCCAAGACCGACACCGTCGATGTGGTGCTGGGTCTCGAGTCGGGCGCCGACGACTACATCATGAAGCCCTTCAAGCCGAAGGAGCTGGTGGCCCGGGTCCGGGCGCGGCTGCGGCGCAACGACGACGAGCCGGCCGAGATGCTGTCCATCGCCGACGTCGAGATCGACGTGCCGGCACACAAGGTCACGCGAAACGGCGAGCAGATCTCCCTGACACCGCTGGAATTCGACCTGTTGGTCGCGTTGGCGCGCAAACCGCGCCAGGTGTTTACTCGAGATGTGCTGCTCGAACAGGTGTGGGGATACCGGCACCCGGCGGATACCCGCCTGGTGAACGTGCACGTCCAGCGACTGCGGGCCAAGGTCGAGAAAGACCCGGAGAACCCGACGGTGGTGTTGACCGTTCGAGGAGTGGGATACAAGGCCGGACCTCCGTGACCTGCGGCTTTGATGCCGAGCGTCGCGAGGAGGAGCGCCGGAAGTGATCTGGGGCTCCCGGCGACGCACTCGGAGCCGCTGGGGGCGCTCGGGTCCCATGACTCGCGGCGTGGGTGCCGTGAGCCGAGTCGTCGGCATTGCCTGGCGCCGGTCGTTGCAGTTGCGTGTCGTTGCGCTGACCCTTGGCCTGTCCTTGGCCGTGATCCTCGCCCTCGGCTTCATCCTGACCAGCCAGGTCACCAATCGGGTGCTCGACGTCAAGCTGCGGGCCGCCGTCGAACAGATCGAGCGGGCGCGTAGCACCGTCGGCGGCATCGTCAACGGCGAAGAGACGCGCTCGTTGGACAGCAGTCTGCAGCTCGCCCGCAACACGCTCACCTCGAAGACCGATCCCGCCTCGGGCGCCGGCATGGCCGGCGCGTTCGATGCGGCGCTGATGGTGCCCGGCGACGGCCCGCGGACCGCGACCACGGCGGGACCCGTCGACCAGGTACCCAATTCGCTGCGGGGCTTCGTCAAGGCCGGGCAGGCCGCGTATCAATACGCGACCGTGCACACCGACGGCTTCTCCGGGCCCGCGCTGATCATCGGCACGCCCGCGTCGTCGCAGGTGGCCAACCTGGAGCTGTATCTGATCTTCCCGCTGAAGAACGAGCAGGCCACGATCCAGCTCGTCCGCGGCACCATGATCACCGGCGGCACGGTGTTGCTGGTGCTGCTCGCCGGGATCGCGCTGCTGGTGTCCCGCCAGGTGGTGGTGCCGGTGCGGTCGGCGTCGCGCATCGCCGAACGCTTCGCCGAAGGGCATCTGTCCGAACGGATGCCGGTGCGCGGCGAGGACGACATGGCTCGGCTGGCGGTGTCGTTCAACGACATGGCGGAAAGCCTGTCGCGCCAGATCACCCAGCTCGAGGAGTTTGGTAATCTGCAGCGCCGCTTCACTTCTGACGTCAGCCACGAGCTGCGCACACCGCTGACCACCGTGCGGATGGCGGCCGACCTGATCTACGACCACAGCGAGGACCTGGACCCGACGCTGCGGCGGTCCACCGAGCTGATGGTCAACGAACTCGACCGTTTCGAGACGCTGCTCAACGATCTGCTGGAAATCTCCCGGCACGACGCCGGTGTCGCCGAGCTGTCGGTCGAGGCGGTCGATCTGCGCAGCACCGTGCGGAGCGCGCTGGGCAACGTGGGCCACCTCGCCGAGGATGCCGGCATCGAGCTGCTGGTGGACCTGCCCGAAGAAGAGGTGATCGCCGAGGTCGACACCCGCCGGGTGGAGCGCATCCTGCGCAACCTGATCGCCAATGCCATCGACCACGCCGAGCACAGGCCGGTGCAGATCCGCATGGGCGCCGACGAAGACACCGTTGCCGTCACCGTCCGCGACTACGGGGTGGGCCTGCGCCCCGGTGAGGAGAAGCTGGTGTTCAGCCGGTTCTGGCGGGCGGACCCCTCCCGGGTTCGCCGGTCC
>NZ_JAFAUS010000354.1 GCF_019243155.1 Mycobacterium sp. | reverse complement strand
GGACCGGCGCCGAATCGGGTGCATTCCGGCCACGCACCCGAAACCTTTCAACGGTCAAATCGTTGCGTCAGAGCCAACACTGGGGGCGGGCCCCGATGAGCGCCTCGGCTACCCGTGCCGAGTTGCTACGGGCGATGGAAGAAGTTGCGTCGGTGGTGCGTCCGGGGACGAGTGGTCTTAAGCTGGCGTACCGCAGTCCGATTGTGCACCAGTGCTTTTGGGGCCCGAATCAGGCTTTGGTGAGTTGATGCGGGCAGTAGAACTTCGCCGAGATCATGGCGAAATTCGATGCCATCTCCATGTCCATGCCCGGGTTGTGGGTCTTCACGTCATGGACCAGCTCCAAGCCCGACTCGCCGTTGTTCAGGCACGAGCACACCGCCCTTCCGGCGGCGACGGCCGAATCGGGACTATTGAAGGTGAAGCCGGCCTGGTGCAGTGCGGCGAGAAAGCCGCCGTCGTCACCGTCGGGGGCGGGCGGCGGATCGGCGTATGCCGGCGCGGCTAATCCGACCATGGCGAGGATGCCCGCGAGCGCTAGAAGTCGCTTCATCATTGATCACTCTTTTCGTTTCGGCCCGATCGCGAAAGTTCGCGGCTGGACGAATGCTGCTGTCCCCTAACCGGATTGCGCATCGGCGGGTAGAACCTTGGATTTGCCACCCTTTTTCAGGTGCACCGCGTGGATGCCGGGTTTCTTCGCCAGCTGTTCGAGCAGCGCGTCCAGTCCTTCCTGGTCGACGTTGTGGTGTTGCACGGTCTCGGGCTTCTCCGAAATCTGTGCGACCAGACGCTTGAGTTGCTCGGGTGATTGCTTGTCTTTGAGGTCCTTGATGGGCGTCATGCGGTTGCGGACACCGGCTTTGACCACGGTGGGACCTCCGGCGCCGAGGGCGCTTCCCAGCATCCCCGCCATTCCCATGGAACTGAACAGGCTGCCCTCGCCCAGTGCGGCCGCCGGTATCGCCTCGGGGCCGGCGGCCGACAAGGCGGCGGCCACCGTGCGGACGGCCGGAGTGGCCGCGGCCCAGCTGGGCGGTACGGTCAGCTTCCCGACCAAAGTGCCGCGCGCGAAACCCGCGGTCGGGCTCAGCGCGTCGTACAGCGTGCCTCGGCCGAGGCCCAGCGCCCCCAGCCCGGCGCCCAGCGCATCCTTGGGCAGCGCACCGTAAGCCACGGGTGGCGCGAACTTGAGCCACTGCGACAAGGGGAAGTTGATCAGCAGCCCGATGTCGTTGAACTGCGTCGTCAACCCCAGCGGCACTTTCACGGCGTTGTATATGCCTGTGTAGAACGCCGCTCCCCCCGGGACGGTGTTGAAGAGGTCGGTCATGAACGTCTGATAGAGGTAGGCGAGATTGGCCGGCAGGGAGAACGGGCCGGTGTAAGGAAGGGATGTGGTGGCGGCCTCTTTCACGGCATTCGCCACGCTGCCGGTCGCCGTGCCGCTCGATTGGCTCACCGCTGCGGCCTGCGTCGCCGTGCCCGACTCGTTGGTGGTCTGCGGCGCCGGGGTGAATTGACTCAGGCTGTTGGAGGCGGTCGCCGATGAGGCGAAGTAGGTGTCCATCGCCGCGGCGTCCTGAGCCCAAAAGTCGCTGTACTCAGTCTCATTCGCCGCGATTGCCGAGGTGTTCTGCCCGAACAGATTGGTCGCCACCAGTTGCGCCAGCAGGGCGCGATTCTGCGCGATCACCGGCGGCGGCACGTGCGCGGCGAACGCCGTCTCGTAGGCCGCGGCCGCCGAGGTGGCCTGGGCGGCCGTTTGCGCGGCCTGCGTCGCGGTCTCCTGCATCCAGGCCACGTAGGGAGTGGCCGCCGACGCCATCGCGATCGACGACGGACCCACCCACGGCCCCGTGGTCAGGTTCGAGATCACCGACGAGTAGGAGGCCGCGGTGGACTGCAGTTCGGTGGCCAGGTTCTCCCAGGCCGTCGCCGCGGCCACCAATGACTCCGCTCCCGGACCGCTGTACATCCGGCCCGAGTTGAACTCCGGCGGAAAGGCTCCGTAAAACATGTCTGTCCCCTTACCTGGTGGCGGGCGCCTGGTTGAACGGCAAAGTGGTCATCGCGGTCAGTCTTCGATGCACGGGATGACGATGATGGTGGCCGTCGCGGGGTCCGCCTCGGCGACGGCGCCGCTCAGTGCGCCGGCCGCCGCGGTGCCGACCATCGGCCGCGTCGCGCTGGCCGCGACGGCACGACCCGCCAGGCTGGACAGCCCCATCTGGCTGAAGACGCCCTCTTCGCCGATGAGCGAGGCCGCCGGGGCGGCCGCCATGTTGGTCGGAAACACCTGGGACAGTGTCCTGATCGCGGGCGCGGCTTCGGTCCAGCCCTGTGGTACCGACATGCTGCCCACCAGGGCCGCCTTCCCCATCGCCCCCGTCACCGGCGCCCCGCCGACGGCGGAGCTGAGCATCGGCTTCACGGCGGCACCGCTGGTGAGCGGCGCCAAGGCGCCGGAGATAACCTTCGGCCCCGCAAGGTAGGCGGCGGCGCCCTGCCCGTTCTGGCCCCACGCGTATGCCTGCCCGAACGACAGGAACGGACCGCCGGGGATGGTCGTCCACGACTGCGGCGAGTAGACCCCGGTGACGACGGACCAAAACTCGTTCCAGTTGGTGATGGCAGGGGGCAACGTCAATTCCCCCGTCGACGAGTCGGCCGCTGCCGTCACGGCTTGAGCTGCCGGCTGCATCGTGGTGCCCGCTTGCGACAGCTGCGTGGCGGTATCGGAGCTGGATTGCGCCGTGGACTGGGTGACCGCGGCCGCCTGCGTGGCGCCGGCCGATTCGTTGGTGGTCTTGGGCGGCTCGGTGAAGGGCGTCAGCTGCGACGCGGTCGCCGACGACGCCGCGTACCCATACATCGCGACGGCGTCCTGCGCCCACATCTCCATGTACTGGGCCTCGGTGGCGGCAATCGCAGGGGTGTTCTGACCCAGAAGATTGGTGGCGATCAACGTCGCCAACAGAGCGCGGTTGGTCGCGATCACGGGCGGCGGCACCGTGGCCGCGAACGCCGCCTCGTAAGCGCCCGCGGCGATCTTGGCCTGGGCGCCGGCCTGCTCGGCCTGCGCACCGGTGGCGTTGATCCAGGCAACGTATGGCGCCGCCGCGGAGGCCATCGCTATCGACGAGGGCCCCGTCCAAGGGCCCGTCGTCAGAGCGGCGACCGTCGAGCTGTACGACGAGCCGGTTGCCTGCAGTTCGGCGGCCAACTCGTCCCATGCCGCAGCGGCGGCCAGCAGCGGCCCCGACCCCGCGCCGACGTACATCCGCCCGGAGTTGATCTCCGGCGGAAGCGCCCCGAAATCCAACATGTACTACCTCCGGTCCCTCGAATGGCCGCCATGGTAGGCGGGGTTTTGCGGCCTCTGCCGCAACCGCGCCACAGTTCTAATGAAATCCATCAAATCCACCGCCGAGTCCACCCGTGATTACCGATCTGTAGCCCGGAGGCCCAGTATCCTTGGCTTCAACCTTCGCTACCGATTTGCATCTGAAAAGCTCCGCCAACACCTTTGGCTAACTTAGCGATCATCGTGATTTAAAGGCATTTAATCAAGTTTGACGTCAGGTTACCTAAAGTTAAATCTACACAGTGCAGCACAATCATAAGATGTGGAAAACGCCTCGTCAGCCGCATTTATCCACTGTGGATCTGCTTGGGAGAGACTGTCAATCAGCAAAAATCGGAGTCAACTTGATACAACCCGCCCGCACTCACAGTTTCTTCACAATCCATTCGCAGACCGACGTCAGGAAATGACAATAGTGTGTACCAATATACCAATACCCGCTTTTGAATTCGCTTTAGGCGCGCGTCAGCAACACCCTTTTCGGATAGCACTGCCTTTGCTTTGATTTGACGCACGCTGACGCATCATTCGCGAGGCATCAATTTCTCGAATCCGCTGTGTTCTCGCGGATGCAATTCACCCGCTGCCGGGCAATGAGCTCCTGACGCGCAACAATTTCGGTACCGCCCCAGGAGTCGCCGGCGGCGCGCCGTTGCGAACAATGGCCTGGCGCTCCGCGTCCTGGGCGGTGGCCAGAGCTCGGATCCGCGCGCGGCGGGCGTCGGCGCCGCGGAGCAAGTTAGTAATTGCCATCCGTTCCCCTACTGTTCACCAAGCAGATTAAACGGTGTCAACTGGCTCAGCCCTGATTAGCTGCTGACAGTTTTCTGTGAGCGGGTCCCCGCTGACCACAGTCGTTTTCGCAGCAAACTCTCCATCTGTCTGGGCCTTCGAAAATGTTGCCGAAGCGCGGAATTTCCCCAACCGATGCTGTAGAAATTTGGCCTGTTGATGGTGTCCGGGGCCGCGCCGCCGGGACAGTACGAGTTGACGGCGGCCAGATTCGCCGCAGCCACCGCTGCGCCGTGCACACGGTCAAATGCACTCGGATACAAGCGAATTCGCGCACTCGCGAATCCTGTTGTACAACAAGAACGGAAGGAGCTCTATTACTCCGTCTTCTCGGCCACGGCGGCGTTGAAACCGTCAGCGAGATCCTCCCGGGTGAGTTCGCGGAACCGGAGCAGTTGCCGCTCGCTGAACTCGCTGGCGTCGCTGGCCAGCACCGCGTCGAGATCCTCGTCGTCCAACCGGAAACTGCGATGGTCGCGAGCCTTCTCCACCACGTTGCGCACGAAGCCTGCGTTGCCGAGGGTATCGATACCGCGGATGAGATCGCCGTCCTCGGAGTAGGTCTCGTCGAGGTAGTACTTGGTGTACGACGGCAACAAAGCCTGGGCGGCCTCATCGGTGATGACGTCGTCGTTGTCCTGGCCCATCAGCCGGGTCAGCGCGACCAGTTCGTCCGGCGTGTAGCTGTAGAACTCGATCACGGTCGAAAAGCGTCGCCGCAGACCCTGGTTCACCTCGAGCATCTTGTCCATGGCCTTGGCGTAGCCGGCGCCGAAGACCACCAGCTCGTCGCGATGGTTCTCCATGTACAGCAGCAAAGTGTTGATGATCGCGTTGCCGTAGGGGTCACCTTGCTGGTAGCCCTTCTCGTGCAGCGTGTGCATCTCGTCGAAGAACACCGCCCCGCCCAGAGCGCCTTCGAGCATCTCCTCGGTGTTCTTCTCGGCGTCGGCCATATAGCGGCCCAACAACTTGGTGCGGCTGGTTTCCACCACCAGCGGTTTGCGTAGCACGGTCAGGCCGCAGAGCTGTTTGCTGAAGGCGCGGGCGACCGAGGTCTTGCCGGTCCCGGGTGGGCCCAGCAGCAGGGTGTGGCGCGAGGTCACGGGCACCGGTAGACCCATCTTGGCGCGGGCCAAGTTCACCTTGGTCGTCGACTTGATGAGTTTGATCTCCCGCTTGGCGCGCTCCATGCCCAACATCGCGTTGAGCTCCTCGTCGCCCTCGGCCAGGTACTTCGCGGCCTCCTCGGCGTGGCGGGCGGCCTCGGTCTCCGCACGCGTGGGCGCGCTGTCGACATCCCAGGGATCCGTGCGAGCCTCGATGGTCTCGGGATCGGTCAACACCAGACGAAAGTTGGGGTTGTCCAGCGCCTCACGGGCGGGCGTGAACTTCGGGTCACGCGAATACACGCGGCGCAGCAGTTCGACGGCCTCGTCCTCGCGCCCCAGGTGTCGCAAGCACATGCCCTGCGTGTACAGCGCGACATTGGCCGCGCCGGGGATCCGGTCCGCCTCGACAGCGTCCTGGCCTCGACGGATGGCCTCCTCGAAGACGCCGAGCGACGCCAGCGCCGTAGTGGCCATGGCCGCGCCGGCGGCCTTCAGCTCGGGCTGACGCCAGACCTTTCCCTCGGGAAACCGGTTGAGCACGTCCGGCCAGCGTCCGGTGCGGAAGAACAACACACCCCGCACGTAGTTGACCAGTTCCTCTTCGAAAGGTTGGCGAGGTTCAACCCCGTCGAGAAGTTCGGCGGCTTCCTCGTACCGTTTGGCCTCGGCGAGAACGGCGGCGTAGGCACACGCCAGTGATTCCACGCTGGTGACGGCAAGCTTCAAGAACAGACCGTCGGAGACCTCGGGACGAAACTCCAAATCGGTGACCCCGAGGCGGCGCATCTCCCAGCCGAACGTTCTTGTCGCCGACCACGCGCCGGCGAGCACGTCGAGGCTCTGGTCCCCCGCCAGCATCCGGGCGAGCCAGGCGTCGCACATCTCGGGGTCGAGATTGCTTGCCGTGGTGAACATTTGGGATGCAACCTGCGGGTTATGGCTAGGTTGCAGCCCATTGACCGAGATGCCGGAGGCAAGCAGGCCGGCGACCATCGCATTACGGGCGCCTTCGGCGATGGATTGCGGCCGCGTCATTGCGCTGCAGGCACGCCCGCAGGGCTCCCTCGCAACTGATCGACCGACAGCACTAGCTCATCGTCGCCGTGCAATGTGCGGTTCGGCACGACCAGAAGCGGGTGGGTGGCCGGCGCGGGCAGGCTGGCACGAACCGCGGCCAGCTGACGTCCGGTGAGACGGTTGAGACCCGACGCGATGTCCCTGGGCAGCCGCTTCTCGGTGTGGTAGCGCACCCAGGCCGACACATGCGGCCGGCCGCCGCGCGAGGTGAGCCGGACCGTGAGGATGGTGGCGACGGCGTCGGCGTCCCACACCTCGTCCAGCGTCTCGGTGGTGATGCTGCCCGGCGTCAACCAGAAGCTGGTCGCGTAGCCGTTGAAGTGCTTGAGGAAGCGCCACCCTGGGCGGCTCCAGGTCGGTTCGAGGTCGGCCAGCACCGCACGGTCGACGTCGGCGAGTTCCTCTGCGGTCAACGGCCGGGCCGCGCAGGTGCTGCCATCGAGGTCCTGGGCAAGCCGTTCGGTGGCCGCGACCAGGGTCGAGGCGAGCGAATCGCGGGCCGCGACCGCCGCGACGTTGCGCTGCGGGTTCATCCGCAGCACCAGCCACGTGCGGCGCACATACGAGGTGGACTGGTCGCTCACGACCTCCCACTCTTCGGGGCCCCAGTCGTCGAGCTTCGACAGCTCGTTGGCGTTGCCGCCGCGGCGAATCTTCACCGACACGATGTCGATGTCGTCGAGGTGGATGTCGAACTGGCGCAGGCCGTCGGCGACCGATTGCACAAGCAGTGTCGGCGAGCCGGTGCGGTGGCGGTGGCGCGTCGCGGCGTCTTCTTCGCTGTCGTTGATCGCGATCACCGACACCAGATGGCCTTCGTATTCGCGCACGCCGACTTTGTCGCGTCCGAAGCGGCGCTGGTAATCCAGTGCCGGTGTGCAGCCGGCGGCCAGCGCGGTCCCGGGGTCGGCGGACCAATCCCACAGCCAGGTGGCCAATCCCGACGTCACCGTGAGGCCGTGATAGGTGACCAGCGACAGCAGCGTCACGAGCGCTGCGAGGGCAACGCCCACCCAGAACGCGATGTGGTACTGGCCCTGCCAGGACTGTGGGCAGTGACTGGCCACTGCCATGATGACGACGTCGGCCACGAAGACCGCAGTGACCCGCGGCCACGTCAACGACAACCCAAACCTACGCTGAGCCTTCATTAGTGTTGCTGCTCCGCCCTTATTGCTGCTTCCGCGATCGCTTCAGAAGCATCGCCGTACCAAATACGCCCCCGCCGACCAATAGTGCGCCGAGCAAGCCTCCGGCGGCCACCCACACTGGGACCATATCCCGTGGCGGGGCGGGCTTCGGAATGTTCAGGGGTGCCGACAGTTGCTGCGGCGGCTTCAGCGGGCCTTCGGGCACATCCCAGGTCAGTGCCGCGACCGGGTCGACGACGCCGTGGCCGACCTGGTTGTCCACGCCCCGAGCCGGCGCGTGAGCGGTGCGGGTCAGCCGATTGATGACCTGATACGCCGAAAGCTGCGGGTACTTGGCCCGAACCAGCGCCGCCACCCCGGACACGATCGCGGCCGAGAAGCTGGTGCCTGCCGGAACCAGCAGGGTGTTGTCCGGGCCGTCGATCGCGTTGATGACGCCGTCGTCGCGCGGCGAGAGCCCAACGACATCGACGCCGGGCGCGGCGATGCCCACCCACGGCCCGGCCATGCTCGTCGAGGCCTGACCCTGATTGCCCTGCGTCATCGGGTGACCCTCGGTGTCGACGGCGCCGACGGTGAGGACGTAGTCGCTGAACCAGGACGGCGTCACGACCGTGCTGACGGCGTTCCAGTTCCGAGGATCGTTGGGCTGCAACGGATCATGCGCCGGGTTCTGCTTGCAGTCCTTCTTGCTGGTGTCGCCGGCGGCGGCCACGATGACGGCGTTCTTGTCGACCGCGGCGTAGCGGACCGCCGCGCCGAGCGCGCGCTGGTCGAGGATGTTGCGGGCGCTCATGCACGTGACGTCGGAGATGTTGATCACCGACGCCCCCAGGTTGGCGGCGTGCACGATCGCGCGGGCCATCGTCTGAACGTTGTCGATCTTCGCCTGCGTCTGCGGGTCCTCATCGCCGGTGTAGGCGTCCTTGAGGCCGAAGGCCTGGCTGGACTGCCGGATCGAGACGATGTCGACGTCGGGCGCGACGCCGCTGAAGGCGTCCGGAGCCGCCGGAGCGGGCGGCGGCGGCGGGGGCGGAGGTGGCGGCGGGTCCAGCGGCCGCGGGTTGTCGACCTTGGCCACGTGCGCTCCACCCGTATAGGCCGGAATCGTCAGCGTGCCGGCGCCGTGGTTACCCGAGGGGGCCTGGCCAGGAGCGTTTTGTCCACCCTGCGGTGGTCCCGGCGGCGGGCCCGCCGGCGCTTGTTGTGCGGGCGCCTGCTGCGCCGGCCCCTGTTGTGCCGGCCCCTGTTGTGCCGGCGGCGCACCGAAGGGACCCTGCTGGCCCGGCGGCTCCTCCTGCTGCTGCTGCGGAGGCGCCGACGCCGTCGGGGGAACCATCGTGACCGTCTGCGGCAGTGGCGACAGCGTCACCGTCTGCGGAGGCGGGGCTTTCGGCGGCGGTTCAGTGGTCGGAATGGTGACCGGCCGGCGCGGTCCCACCGGCGCCGCGGGGGCACCGTTGGCGGGCGCGGCGCCGATCATCGACGCGACGATCGTGCCGTGCGCGTCGCAATCCGACAATCCATCGCCGGCCATGATGTAGTCGCCGCCGGGAAACAGGTGTTGGAACCTGGGGTGCGGGCTGACACCGGTGTCGATCACGGCCACTCGTTGCCCCGCGCCGCGGCCGAACTGCCATGCCTCCGGCAAGTTCAGCATGTCCATGTACTTCGGCTGCAACCGGAAGTCGGTGCCGGGCAGCACGCCGACCTCGGTGCAGTACGAGTTCTGCTTCATCGGCGCGGGCGGACTCGGCGGACCGTCCGGCGGCACCGCCGCCGGATCGATCGCCGGAGGAGAAATTGCGTATGCGGGCGGTAACCCGGCTAAAGCACCTGAAGTGAGCAAGATTGCGGCGATGGTCGCAGCTGATGCGCGACCACGCCACATCTTGCGGTTAGCGGTATCGGATTGCTGCATAGACATTCATCAACCAGAATGCCAGCGGGAAAATTGGCATCAGGCAGAGGTATTCAATCCATTCCACAAATTTGCGGAAGAGCGGGCTGTAGACGGTGTTGGGCACCACGGCTGCGGCGGTAAGACCCGCCGCGGGCAGCAGCACCAGGATCGCGGCGCTCATCGAGACCGCCAGCGGCGACTGCAGGACGAGCGCGTAGCGCACCACGATCGTGCCGACGATCAGGACGGCCGTCCCGGCCAGGGTGATCGCCTGCCAGCGGTCGACGTAGGAACGGCCGCGCAGCAACAGGAACCCTGCGCAGAAACCCGCCAGCAGCAGCGGCAACCAGCGCTGGCCGGTGTGCGGGTCCGACAGCGAGGTCAGGCAGACGATCATCAGGACGCCCAACCCGATCAGCAGACCGGTCAGGAAGGACCGGGCACGCTCGGCTTGCATCAACACGTCGCGGACCGAAGCGGGCCCCTCCAGGACCGGAGGGCCACCGTCGGAGCGCACGACCGTGGTGGGCAGGTCGGGCCGGGCCTCGAACACCCAACGGCTGGTGGCCGACGGGAACACCGGCAGCCGGATGCCGGCCAGCCGGCGCGAGATCGCAGGAGCGCTCTGGTAGCTCAGGACGCAGACCAGCACGATGCAGGAGAACAGCGTCACGGCGCTGGTCATCGCCACCATCCGCGCCAGAGCCGCAATCGCCGCCACCAGGCTGATGGTGACGAGCGCGGTGTAGGTCCCCAACCGGCGGCCGGTGAACCGCAGCGCCAGCATCGCGGCGACGGTGAGCACACCGAAGCCCAGAACCGCGTGGGGTGATCCCACTCCGCCGGGCGGCGCGGCAGCGGCCGAGACCGACAGCGGCGCCAGACCACTCAACAGCATGGTGTCGGCGACACGGCGGTCCGGCTGCGTCCGGGCGCGCATCAACAGCATCAGCGAGACGCCCAGCACGAGCGCGGCGATCACCGCGGCGTAAACCGTTGGCAGCCAAGAGTTGTGGTGGAAGCGGTACCAGCCGAGCAGCCCGGCCGCGGCCGTCACGCCGATAGCCACCATCGAAGCACCGACCTGCAAGGCGATGATCGGGTCGATCGCGGCGAAGCGCTTGCTGAGGTCCGCGGCAACCGCGGTGGAGATGTGCTCGATGACCTGCGAGCGGTGCTCCGTGTCGGGGATGAACCGGATCCACAGCCGGTCGCCGTCGTAGACGTCCTGCTCCGTCAGCGACTGGGTGGCCCGCAACGGCGTGCCGTCCACCAGGCACAGAGCCCACCGGCCACGACCGGTGGCCTCCAACGGCGTCTCGGCGAGCTCCCGCAGCCGGCCGTTGACCACCTTCAACAGCGGATCGGTCATCACGGAGACGGGGGCGTTCGCGTCCAGCAGGACGCCGATTTGCACGCCCTCGCCGGCCATGACGCCGACGACAACCGCCCGAGGCTGCGAGATTCCCTCTACGTCAGGCTGTAGCGCTTCAACTACCGCAGTCATCGCCTTGCACTCCCTACCCTGGTGTATGTGTAACCCCGTGCCGCCAGCCGCGCGGGCGCCTGTGTCGGACTACTCGCCGGAGCTGTGTGACCCCCCGGAAAGTTCAGCTCGACCAATCCGAATTTCATCTGCCTCGCCTTGCGATTAAAAGTTGTGGTGACACTGGTTTGAGGTTTGCTGATGCTCTGAGAGAAGTATGCCGTGTTCGCATCTGGGCCGCATGTTGAATGCAGACGCATTGGTGAACTTTATGTTTCGTCTGATTCTCAGACCCTGCTGTGCGTTTTCCACTCGCCATAAGGAAGTGTGTCCAGCACCGTTTTGACGCCGACTTGCACCAATTGCGGCGTCGCCGGGCAGATAGCGAGCCAGGCCTCTCCCGAGCCCGCGGTCCGGGCCTGCTGGTAGAGCGCGATGCGGCCACCCGAACCGTCCTTTAGCGACAGCACCGAGGCACTCGGCCCCTTGGCGTCGTCGCGGTATTGACGCGCATACACCGCCACCTCGGCGGCCGGCTCCGAAAGGGCCTGGCCCAGGGCGGCGACGGTGGCGGCGCTGATGCCCATCCGGCGCAGATCGCCGCCGGAGAAGACGTTGAATCCCGACTCCTGCCAGGACTTCGTCGCTTCGAGCATCTCTTCCAGCGGCACGTTCACCGCGTTGATTGCCGCAGGCTCCGCGTGGTGAATGGACTCCAGGGCGTCCATCACGAGCGCCGCGATCGAGGCGCTGTCGGCGACGGCGACGTCGTCGACGGTGATGTCGCCGCCAACCCGGACGGCCGACACCCAGTGCTGGCCGCGACGGGCCAGGACCACCCGGAACTCGTTGTCGGGGATATCGCGCGAACCGGGCGGCGTGTTCTCCTCGTCAAGCACCCCGTAGGCAAGCTTGCCCCGCGACAGCAACGCGACGACTTCGAGGTCGGGCGCTGCGAGCACTCGCATTCGCGCGGCCACTTCCTCGTTGACCTGGTCGTTCTCGATGATGCCCTGCTCGCGCATCACCGCCATTCCGGGATGGTCGTTCATCCAGTCGCTGGAATCCGTTGATACAAATGGTCGGCACCGCAACTCCGGAGCGACGTGCCGAATGTCCAGGAGTGCCTGAAGCATCCAGAAACCATCGACGTTGACGGTGATGTCGGTGCGGGTGCTCTGTTGGTCCATTAATTCCTCAAAAGGGTCAATTTCGCCGGAAACTGCAGGACGCGGCAGCACACCGACGGGTGGTGTGCTGCCGCGCCTGAAGTGGGGTTAGGCCCAGCTGGACCCAACGGCACTGTCCGTGCTCGCCATGTTGCTGCCGGCGGTCTGGACCTTCTGGCCGTGGGAGTTGGCCTGCTCGTAGATCACCTGGAAGTTGCGACCCAACTGGGTGATGAACTCCTGGCACGCGACCGAACCGGCACCACCCCAGAAGTCGCCAGCGGCCAGCACATCGCGAACGATGGACTGGTGCTCAGCCTCGAGGGACGCAGCCTGGGCGCGGATCAGGGCACCGTGGCTGTCGACATCGCCGAACTGGTAGTTAATTGTCATAACGGTGTTCTCCTAATGTCCTGAAATCGTACGCAGAATTGGTTTGTAGCGCTAGCTGCCGAGGATTTGCTGCGAGGCCTGCTCTTGCTGCTCGTAGTTGTTGGCGTCGCGGATCAGACCGTCACGCACTCCGTGCAGCATGTTGACGATGTTGCGGAAGGCCTGGTTGACCTGTCCCATGGTGTCGTACGAGGTGGCCTGAGCCTGGCCGCTCCAGCCGGAGCCGGCGATGTTCATCGACGACGCCCACATCTTGCGGGCCTCGTCCTCCACCGTCTGGGCGTGCACTTCGAAACGGCCCGCCATCGCCCGCATTTCGTGCGGGTCGGTCATAAAACGAGTTGCCATGTTGGCTGTCTCCTTATTTGGTGATTACTCAGATGTTGTAGTGGTGACGACGATGGCCAGATCGGTTACGTCCTGACGCAACCGCCGAGCCGATTTCATAGAGACGCTCCCCCTCCCCTTCTGCCGGCGGCCACCGGGCGAATTAACGCGGTGACGTCAAACCCGAACCGCGGCGTTTGAGTTGACGGAGTACACAGTGCGTCTCCGGCCGCGGCCATTGGCCGGCCGGCAGATGTCGGGATCATCCCTTGCGGGGTGGTTACGTTAGAACCCACGTCGGTGACGATCTGGTCCGACCCCTCCACCGCCAATTCGGTCAGCCGGCAGCGGCTGCGTTGGCGGCTTCGGTCACAGCGTAGGAACCGGAGCTGGTGCTCAGGGTGTTCACGAAGGCCTCGTGGACGGCGGCGGCTTGGGCGCTGACTGCCTGGTACATCTGAGCGTGCGCGGCGAACTGCGCAGCAGTCAGAGCCGACACCTCGTCGGCGGCAGCGGGCACCACACCGGTCGTGGGGGCCGCAGCAGCTGCGTTCTGGGCGCTAAGGGTCGACCCGATTGCCTGCAGGTTGCCGGCCGCCGCGGCCAACGCCTCGGGCTGAGTGGTCACGAACGACATATTTGGTCCCTCCTAATTTATTCCCCGGACTCTGCGATGAGAGTAGTAGACGGCGCCCACCGAGACTCCCTCGGAAGACGCCTGTTTGCAACTGTTCACGTGACGGTAGAACTAATTCATTTTCGGTAACGCCACAGTAACAGCGTCGGCCGCCGATCGCCCGTGTTCACAGGACGGTCACAGCAAACGACGATCCGGCGCTGGCGCGAAACTTGCTGGTAGACGCCCCCCTGGACACCCGCCCCGTAAAGGTCTCGATAAAAATCTCGGTGCCGATTAACAGCGGCCCTAGACTAGCAACGGATCGATACCGTTTGGGGTGCTTTCGAATGCAGCCTTTTACCTTTTCAGGGCCCAAATATGAGCGCACGCCAAACCCGGCGTCCATTCACAGCAACGTCGGCGCGAGACGCCCATTCGCGTGGGCGGGGTTAATGGCCGCGTGGATTCGGTCGCCGGGTCGGCGACCGAGTCGGCAAGCTATCCGGCAAACGGCGGACGAGCCATGACGGTGGGTCGGAATCCGTACTTCGGACCGGCCGCACCATGCCCGCCGGCACCCACTCCGGCCAACGGCATACCCCCGAGCAGATTGCCCGGTCCACCCGCAGCCTCAGGAGCGGCGGTGACGGTACTGACCGGTATCGCGCGCCCGAATTCGGGCGCCGCCGCGGCATGCGCGCCGGACCAGGAAGCCGGAACAGATAGTTTGCCAACGGAACCCGCACTGCCGATCGCGGCGACCGGATGTGCCGCGGCGGCACCGCCACCGAGCATGCCGCCCAGGCCGCCCAAACCGGGCAGGGCCTTGGCGGCGGCCGGAGCCGCGCCACCCAAAATACCCATTGACTTGGCGATCTGGACGCCGAAGTTACCCATACCGACGCTGAAGTACGGCAGACCCTCGCTGTTGTAGAACAAGCTGGCAAACGGGCTGTAACCGTTGACGATTGCCCCCAGGCTGGTCGGGAGGGTGGTCTGCCCGGTCAATAGGAACCAGATCTCCTGACCGGGGGTCGTCGTCGCCGCGGCCGCCGTCGTCGCGTTCGTCGTTGTGCTGGTGCTTGCCGCGGGCTGTGCCAGGGCTTGCAGGGTGCTGGTCACGGATTTGTTCGCCGTGGCGTTGGCCGTCGTTCCCGCGGTGGCGGCGCTCTGGGTGGCCTGAGCGTCCGGGTTCGCAACATCGGGCGCCTTGGTAAACGGTGTCACCTTCGTGGCGGTCGCCGACTGGCCCGCGTAGCCGTACATCGCGGTCGCATCCTGGGCCCAGAACTCGCCGTACTGCGATTCCAGCTGCGCGATCGCCGGGGTGTTCTGGCCGATCACGTTGGTCTGCACCAGCTGCTGCGTCAACGCCCGGTTGGTCGCCACCGCGGGCGGTGGGACCGTCGCGGCGAGCGCTGCTTCGTAGGCCGCCGCGGCCGCCTGCGCCTGGGTGGCCGCCTCCTCGGCCTGTGCGGCTGTCGTCGTCAACCACGTCACATACGGTTGCGCCGCCGAGGCCGCCGCCGCTGAGGCCGGACCCAGCCACTCTTCACCGCTGAGCGTGCTGATGATCTTGTCGTAGCTCAGCGCCGTCGCGTTCAGCTCCGCGGCCAGCGATTTCCACGCTGAGGCCGCCGTCGTGAACGAGGTTGACCCCGGGCCGGCATAGATCCGCGCCGAGTTGACTTCCGGTGGTAACGCCCCAAAATCCAACACCAATGGCCCCTTAACCCGTCATGGCTGACGTTTGAGTAGTGACTGACGTTAATGCGCTTGTGTCCGGTTGCTCGTCCCTGAGCTCGCCGAACGGCTGATGCGACGACCGGATGGCCGGTTGCCGGAGTCGGGTGTCGCAGGACCGGCCGAACGCCGATCGTTGGGCGGGTCCACGGTCTTGACCTGCAACGGCAGCTCGACCGACGCCGGGGTTCAAGGCCGGCTTGCCGAGCGCGCGAGCCGGCGATGCGCTTGTGATCGAGCTCGCGGGTGTGCGGGCCGCCGATAAAATCCGGCCGCGGCTAAATGCGGGTGAACGCATGCTGAACTCCACGTCATCCGGCCGAGGGTGGGCGCGTCAGCACGCTGTAGCGGAACCCGTATTTGTTGGTGTAGCCGGCGGCGGCGCCGCCGCGGCGGCCCATGGCTCCCACCGGCATCCCGCGCAGCAGGCCATTGGCCGGTGCGGCACCCGCCGAGCCGGTCGTGGCGACCTGCAGCGTGGCACCTTCGTCGGCGACTGCCGGCGTGACGGACGAGGTGAGGGTGGCCCACTGTTGGGGCACCGACAACATCCCGACCCGGGCGGCCTGGCCCGCACCCGCGGCTACGCCGCCGCCGACGTGACCCAGCCCCCCGCCGAGGTTGCCCAGCCCCAGGCTGGCGAACTGCGGTGTCGGGAACCAGGCTCCGGAGGCACCGGCCGTTGTCCCAAGGCCCTGGAACGTCTGCTGTCCGATCGACAAACCGAAGTTGGAAATACCGCTCGAGAAGTACGCCAGGCCTGGGGTCCATTTCAGGAGCACTTGGTATTGACCCGAGGCCAGCCCCAGCCAGTTGTTGGTCGGCGTCGGCAGTCCGTATGTCAAGAAATTCTGGATCGTGTTCGTGAGCCAGCTGAACGGACCCGGATCGGTCGTTGCGGCGGGGGTCGTGGCGGCCGCGGTGACCTGCTGCGTCGCCGCCTGGGGTGCGGCGGAAGTCGTGGCCAGCTGTGAGGTCGTGTTCGCCGCGGTCTGGGCGCTGTTGCCGGCGGGCTGTGCGGTCGCCTGCGTGACCGCGAGGGCCTGATCCGACGGCGCGTCGGGAGTGGTGGTGTTCGGCGGCGCGGTGAACGGGGCGAACTGCGAAGCGGCCAGCGACGAACCGGCGTAACCGTACATCGCGCCCGCATCCTGGGCCCACATCTCGGCGTACTGGGCCTCCGTCGCCGCGATCGCGGGGGTGTTCTGCCCGAGGAAGTTCGTGGCGACCAACGTTGCCAACAACGTTCGGTTGGCCGCGATCACCGGCGGCGGCACCGTCGCCGCAAACGCCACCTCGTATGCCGCCGCCGCCGCCCGGGCCTGGTTGGCGGTTTCCTCAGCCTGGGAAGAAAGCGTGCCCAGCCACGTGAAGTACGGCGTGACCGCCGACACCATCGACGTCGAGGCCGGCCCTATCCACGGCCCACTGGTCAGTTCGGAGATCGCCGACGCGTAACCGCTTGCCGCCGAACCGAGTTCGGCGCCAAGCCCGTCCCAGGCGGCGGCCGCTGCCATCAGCGGCGCCGAACCCGGGCCCGCGTACATGCGCGCAGAGTTGATCTCCGGCGGGAGCGCCCCAAAGTCCATGGCCTACGAAACGCCCGTCTCGACTGACATGTATTTCCTCGCAAGTGGTCGTTGACCCTCGAGCATTTGCTCGCTTGCGGAAGGCTAAAACGGCGCGTGCCCGTCGTCTTCGAGCGACGAGAGCGCCGGGGGGCCGGGCGCCGGTCTCCGACCCCAGTGCGGGCGCAGACGCAAAAGCCGGCCGGTCCTGGCTGCCGGCTTTAGGGAATGCCCCGTTACCTGCGTAAACGGTGAACGAAATCGATTCCCCGACGATGCGCGCTCAATGGCCACAGCCGGTTCGCTCGGGTGTGGGTACGCGTGCGCGGGATAAAAATCCGGTCGCAGTTAAAGGCGCGCGAACGGCCGGTTAAAAGTGTCCTCGGGAAGCGACGGCAACGCGGACGAAAAAACGAACAGCGCCACCGGAGACCGGTGACGCTGTTCGTACAGACTTCTTCAATGACGCCTTAGCACAAGGCTTTTGACGCTATCCGGCGAAGGGCGGCCGGGCCATGACGGTAGGCCGGAAGCCGTACTTCGGACCGACCCCGCCGTGTCCGCCGGCCCCGACACCGGCCAGCGGCATACCGCCGAGCAGGTTGCCCGGTCCGCCGGCGGCCTCTGGGGCCGCGCTGACGGTGCTGACCGGAATCGCACGGCCGAACTCGGGCGCCGGCGCCTGGGCCCCGGACCACGAGACCGGAACCGACAGCTTGCCGCCGCCGATGGAACCCGCACCGCCGCTGAGCGCCGACACCGGGTGAGCCGCGGCGGCACCGCCACCGAGCATGCCGCCCAGGCCGCCCAAACCGGGCAGGGCCTTGGCGGCGGCCGGAGCCGCGCCACCCAAAATACCCATTGACTTGGCGATCTGCACACCGAAGTTACCCATACCAACGGAGAAGTAGGGCAGACCCTCGGTGTTGTAGAACAAGCTCGCGAAGGGGGCGTAGCCGTTGACCGCGCCACCAATGCTTGTCGGGAGCGTGGTCTGCCCGGTCAACAGGAACCAGAGTTCCTGCAAGGGGCCCGGCGGGTCGGCCGCGGCCGCGGCGGCCTTGACCGTCGTGCCGGTGCCCGTGGTCGCCGCCGGCTGAGCCAGCGCCTGCAGGGTGCTGGTGACCGACTTGTTCGCCGTGGCGTTGGCCGTCACGCCCGCGGTCGACGCGGCCTGGGTGGCCGTGCCGCTCGGGTTGGCGACCTCAGGCGCCTTGGTGAACGGCGTCACCTGGCTGGCGGTCGCGGACTGGCCCGCGTAGCCGTACATCGCGGCGGCATCCTGGGCCCACATTTCGCCGTACTGCGCTTCCAACTGCGCGATGGACGGGGTGTTCTGGCCCAGCACGTTGGTCTGCACCAGCTGCTGTGTCACGGCCCGGTTGGTCGCCACAGCCGGGGGCGGCACCGTCGCCGACAGCGCCGACTCGTAGGCGGACGCTGCCAGGCGTGCCTGGGTGGCCGCCTCCTCGGCCTGGGTCGCAGTCGTCTGCATCCAGGTGACATACGGCTCTGCGGCCGAGACCATCGCCGCCGACGCTGATCCCGTCCACTCCTCGCTGCTGAGCGCAGTGATTATGTTCTCGTAGCTGAGTGCCGCCGCATTCAGCTCCGCCGCAAGGCTGCTCCACGCCGTCGCGGCGGTGGTCAAAGAGGTCGCCCCCGGCCCCGCGTAGATGCGCGCCGAGTTGACCTCTGGCGGTAATGCACCGAAATCCAACACCTTTGACTCCTTTAACCCGCCGCGGCCGCGTTGGCCGCCTCAGTCACTGCGTACGACCCCGAGCTGGTGCTCAAGGTGTTGACAAACATCTCGTGCACTGCGGCCGCCTGAGCGCTCACGGCCTGGTACATCTGTGCGTGCGCGGCGAACTGCGCCGCCGTCAGCGCCGACACCTCGTCGGCGGCCGCCGGGACCACCCCAGTCGTTGGGGCCGCAGCCGCGGCGTTCTGGGCGCTCAACGTCGAGCCGATGGTTTGCAAGTTGCCCGCTGCCGCGGCCAGCGCCTCGGGCTGGGTGGTGACGAACGACATGTGATTTCTTCCTTCCCTCAGGCTCGATGATCTTCGGAGGAATGGTTTGCTCGTGAGACTAACTGGATCACGTGGGCCTCGCTTCCGTAGTACCGAGTGTTCATTGGTGGACAACTGACGTTCATTTGCGGTCTTCCTCAACCGGCCGAAGGCGGGCGTGTCAGCACGCTGTACCGGAACCCGTATTTGTTGGTGAAGCCGGCGGCCGCGGCGCGGCGTCCGCCCATGGCTCCCAGCGGCATTCCCCGCAGCAGGGCATTGCCGGGCGCGGCACCCGCCGCACCGGCCGGAACGGCTGCCATCGGGGCACCTTCCGCCTCGGCGGCGACCGCGGGGGTGACGGACGAGGTCAGCGTGGCCCACTGCTGAGGTACCGAGAGCATGCCGACCCTGGCGGCCGAACCCGCTCCTGCGGCCACCCCGCCACCGACGTGGCCCAGGCCGCCGAGGTTGCCCAGCCCCAGGCTGGCGAACTGCGGCGTCGGGAACCACGCACCACCGGCACCCGCCGTCGCACCACCGGGGCCCTGGAACAACTGCTGCCCGATCGACCAGCCGAAGTTCGCGATGCCCACCGCGAAATACGCCTGCAGGGTCTGCTTGATGATCGCGGTGTACTGACCCGGGGCCAGCCCGAGATAGTTGTTGGTCGGCGTCGGCAATCCGTAGGTGAGGAAGCCCTGGATCGCGCTTGTCAGCCAGGTGAACGGTCCCGGGGGGTCGGTCGCCGCCGGGGCAGCTGCCGCCGCGACCTGTTGCGTCGGTGCCGCAGTGACCGTCAGCTGTGAGGTGGTCTGTGCGGTGTTGCCGGCCGGCTGAGAGGCGGCCTGCGCGACCGCGGCAAATTGCTTGGACTCTGCGTCGGGCTCTGCGGTGTCGGGCGGCGGCGCAAACGGGGCGAGCTGCGAAGCGGCAATCGACGCGCCGCCGTAGGCGTACATCGCCCCGGCGTCCTGGGCCCACATCTCCGCGTACTGGGCCTCGGTGGCCATGATTGCGGGCGTGTTGATCCCGAGGAAATTGGTCGCGATCAGATTCGCCAATAAAACCCGGTTGGCCGCGATCACCGGCGGCGGCACCGTCATCGCAAACGCGGCCTCGAAGGCCGCCGCGGCCGCACGGCCCTGACTTGCGGCCTGCTCAGCCTGTGCGGCTACGGAACTCAGCCAGGTCATGTAGGGCGTGACCGCCGACACCATCGACATCGAGGCGGGCCCCACCCACGGTCCGCTGGTCAGCTCGTCGATCACCGAGTTGTAACCACTTGCCGCCGTGCCCAACTCCGCCGCCAACACGTCCCAAGCCGCCGATGCAACCATCATCGGTCCCGAACCCGGACCCGCGTACATGCGACCGGAATTGATTTCGGGCGGTAACGCTCCGAAGTCAATCACCGTGTCCTCCTCATTTGGCCGCGATCGTTGGCGATCCGGCTGCCATATAGGAATTAGAGGTGGCCGTGGTTACGGCTGTGTAATCAAAGCCACCGTTGGGTCGCTGACGCGACGGGATCGGCTGACGGAGACCATCGGCCCGCAACCCCATCAGACGAGCCGGCCGGTACACGATGATCCCAGGACTGCGCTCGCAAACATGGTCTCCCACCACGCTTCTCGAGCTTTCGATCAGGACCGACATGCACCCTCTGCCTCGACTAATCCCCTGCTGTCAGCAACCGAGCGACAGCTCGACGTTTGCCCGAACTGCCGCTCGCAGATGAGATTAGTTCGTTACCAGGCGGCCACCGATATCCGATGCCAACTGTTCATTGAAGGCTAACCACTGTTCACTCCCCCTCGACTGCTGTTCACTTAGGGGAACTGATTGTTCATTTCAGGTTTGCTTAGAAGTCGGGCGATTGCTCACGGCCAGTTCGCACTAATGCGCATGTCCTTGGGCGCCGTCAATCCTCTTCGATGAAGAGCGCCATTTCCGGGCAGGAGGCCACGCCGTCGCGCGTCAATTGCACGTCTTCGGGGTTCACCTCGTGGTCCTCGAGGATGGAATAGCCAGAGTCGTCAATGGGGAACAGATCGGGGTCGACGGCATAGCACTGGGCGTGGCCCACGCACTTCGACTTGTCGAGACGAACCCTCATGAGGCTTCCTCCGTGGACGGCTTGAAGGATAATAAGCAAGATCGCCTTATCGAACCGATACCCAGATTAGTCGGTCGGTAAAGTACGGCAGGTGGCTGCCGATTCAGGCCGGCCGCCGTGGGTGTGCCGCGATAGGCCGAAGTCGGGCTAAGCGGTCTCACGCGCGGCGGGGTCCCGTCGGAATCACCAAACATCAAGACAGACAACCGGAGACGTGAGCGCATGAGCAGCCTTGGTGAAGGCACGTTCCATCTACCGCGGCTTGACTACGAGAAGCTGCCGATGTCGGCCGACCGGGGCGTCGGGTGGAACACGTTGCGCGATGCCGGGCCGGTGGTGTTCATGAACGGCCACTACTACATCACCCGACGCGAGGACGTGCTGGCCGCGCTCCGCAACCCGAAGGTGTTCTCCTCGACGGTGCTTCAGCCCCCCGGCCACACGCTGCCGGTGCTGCCGCTGGCGTTCGACCCGCCGCAGCACACCCACTACCGCAAGATCCTGACACCGTTCTTCAGCCCACACGGGCTCGCCAAGTCCCGTCCGGTGCTGGAGCGTCACGCGACGGAGATGATCGCCCAGCTTGCCAGTCGGGGCGAATGCGAGGTGATGGCAGACTTCGCACGCCGCTATCCGTTTCAGGTGTTCATGGACCTCTACGGTCTGCCGATGGAGGACCTCGATCAGGTGCTTCGCTGGAAGGACGCCGTCACCGACGACAAGCCCTACCTCACCCCGGCCGACCTCGAAGAGGGCTACAAGCTGTTGCAGTATCTGGCCGACGTGATCCAAGAACGCCGGCAGAACCCGGGCTCTGACATGCTGTCGCGAGTCATGGCCAGTGATGGCAACTTCACCGACCTGGAACTGCTGGGCATGAGCCACTTGCTGATCCTGGCGGGACTGGACACGGTGACGGCGGCGATCGGGTTCTCCCTGTTCGAGTTGGCGCGCAGGCCGGCGCTTCGCAAGGAACTGCGTGACAATCCAAGGCAGATCCGGGTTTTCATCGAAGAGATCGTCCGATTGGAGCCGTCGGCGCCGGTGGCCCCCCGCATCACCACCCAATTCGTCGAGGTCGGCGGCATGACGCTGCCACCGGGCACATCGGTGCGCTTGTGCATGGCGGCCGTCAACCGCGACGGCAGCGACGCCATGTCCACCAATGAGCTTGTCATGGATGGGAAGGTGCACCGCCACTGGGGATTTGGCGGCGGACCGCACCGGTGCCTGGGGTCTCACCTGGCGCGGATAGAACTCACGATCATCGTCGCGGAATGGCTCAGGCAGATTCCCGACTTCGAACTGCCGGAGAACTACGCCCCCGACATCAGCTTTCCCTCAAAGAGTTTCGCGCTGAAGCGATTACCGCTGCACTGGGGCTGATACCTGGCACCTGCCAGTCAACCCCAGCGCAGCGGTAACAGTCCTACTTGCGGAACTCCGTCGCGGCGACCTGAACGAACACACCGGTGTCCTCGGCCATCAGCAGGCCTCGACCTCGGGGCAGCGGGCCACCCTTCATCTTGCCGCGGATGAACCCCTCGTCGGGGTCGGCGTCCATCACCAGCAGCGGCGAGTTCGCCTGGGCCAAAGCCCGCAGCATCGGGTCGCTGCCCGCCGAAGACCAACCACCGAACGTGCGGGTGACGAGGACGTGCAAGCCGACGTCCGCGGCCCTGGTGACCCATGGGGCGGCCTTGTGCAGCGGCGAATCGAAACCTGCAGGCAGCTGCTGGATGTCGTCGACGATCAGGAAGATCTCCGGTCCACTCCACCAGTTACGCGACAGCAACTCCTCCGCCGACAAGCCGGGCGGTGGTTCGCGGCCCGCCAGGACCGCGGCCAATTCGCCCATCATCGCCTGCACGCCGTCGAGGTTGTACGCGAACTTCTCGACGTAGTCGGACCCGAGCGTGGTCAGCAGCTGGCGCCGTGGGTCGACCAGCCACACCTGGGCCGACGGCTGTCCCGCCGGGGGTGTCGGTGCGCTGGAGGCTCCCGGTGCGTACAGCCGGCCGATTTCGGACATGATCGTCGCCAGCGTGGTGGTACGCCCACATTCGCGGCGGCCCGTCACCATCAAGTGCGCGTTCTCGGCGAAGTTGAGATAGACCGGCGACAGGTCCAATTCCGAGATCGCCCAAGTGATTCCGCCGGCGCCGACGCCCTGGCGGGTGTCGCGTGCCGCCAGCTCGCGGAGCTGTTCCAGCCCGAACGTGGCGGGCAGACGACGCACCGGCGGGGCCTGCCCGCTCGTGAGCCGGCTGACCGCGTCGACGATGGTGTCGGACTCGAAGACGTTGTCTTTGGTGCTGGCCAGCGCGGGCCGACCCACCAAGGTGTGAAGACCGGCCTGCGGGTCGCTGTCGAGTCGGATGTAGTTGACGGCGACCATGCCGCGGCCCGGCTTGACCGGAACCTCCTTGGCGAACCGGGAACGCACCAACTTGGCGTCTTCCACGGCGGCCAGTCGCAACTCGACCCGGGAACCGAAACCACTACGCACCGGCGGCCGCAGCTCGGATTCGCGGTCGGCCGTGACCACCACATGGACCCCGAACGACGGGCCCTGGTTGATGATCACGTTCACCTGCTCGATCAGCACCTCGTTCTCTTCGGCCAGCGCCCGGTAGTTGTCGACCACCAAATACACGTCGCCGAACCCGTCGTTGGGCACCGGGCCGGGCTCGCCACCGAACTTGCGCCGCCGGAAGACCTCCATGGAGGCGATTCCGTACTCGAGGAAGCTGCGCTTACGGTCGCGCACCAACGCCAGCAGTTCGGCCACCGTGCGGCGGACGCCGTACGGGTCGGTCGGGCCGGCCACCTCGCCCACGTGGGGCAGGCGGGCGACCGTGGTCAGTGCCGTGCCGCTGTAGGCCAGGCAGTAGAACTGGACCTGCTGCGGTGTGTGGGTGAGTGCCGCCGAGCAGATCAGCGTCTGCAGCGCGGTCGTCTTACCCGAACCGCCGGCCCCCAGAATCAGGACGTTGGCTCCGGGCCCCGAAGTGTCGACCGTCCACGGCGGCTGGTCGTGCTTGAAGGGTCGGTCGATGACGCCGAGCGGGAAGACCAGGTTCTGGGCCTTGCCGTAGTCCTGCTGCCAAGGGTGGCCCAGGAAGCGGTCGACCAACTCGTCGATCGCAACGGGCTTGGTCAACGGCGGCTGCCACAGCCGGTAAGGCTCGAAGTCGATCTTGCGCAGCTGATCGATGATCACCGTGCCGACCTTGGGCACCCTGATGCCCTCGGCGTCGTCTTCCTCGCCGTCGAGGCTCTCCACCGCCTCGATCACCTCACCGTCACCATTCGTGAGCAAAGCCGCCGAGGCGGTGTCCGGTCCGCCGACGCTGACCTCCAGCGGGGTGAACGAGTTGGTGAACAACTGCGGGCGCACGTAGTCGATGCTGTGCACCAGCGCCGGGCCCTCATCGCCGTCGTCGGTGATCCCGCGCGGGAAGTAATCCCGCCACAGGAACTCGGCCTGGAATCGGGTGATGTCCTCCAGGCTCCGACGGAAGTAGCCCAAACCGGCCTGGGCAGGCAGGTTTACGGCGTTCGGCACACCGGCCGCCTGCGCCGCACCGGCGGTCCGCGCCTTCAGCACCAGGCGGTAACCCATGTTCTCCATGAGTTTCTCGGCGCGGCTTTCAATGGTCTGCGACGCCATCATGAGGTGGATCCAGTAGGCGCGGCCCTGGCGGCCGATCGAGTCGAGGACGTCGACCGCGGTGGGCATGATGCGGAACCACTCGTAGAACTCGTCGATGACCACCACGAGCATCGGGAGCGGCGCCATGTCCTGACCACGGGCGCGCATCCTGCCGCGCACCGAGTTGTACTCCTTGGCGTCGTCGACACCGGCGCTGTCGCAGATCGCCTTGCGCCGGGCGATTTCGCCCCACAGGGCGTCCAGGAAGCGTTCCATCAGCGCCTGGTCTTCTTCCAGGTCGGTGATGATTCGGGACACGTGCGGCACCCCGGCGAACGGCTTGACGGCCGACCCACCCTTGAGGTCGGCGAGCACGAACTGGAGCTCTTCCGGCGGGTGGCTGAGCATCAGCGACTCGATCACGGTTCGCACCAGCGTCGACTTACCCGAACCGGTCGTTCCGGACATGACGCCGTGCGGACCATCGCCGCCTTCGTCCAGCGACTTCATGTCCAGGAACAGCAGTTCGCCGTTGTCGGAGCGAACACCGAACGGTGCCCGCAACCGGGATCTGCCCATGTTGTCGGCGCGGTTGCTCCACAGCGAGTTGAAGTCGATGTGGCCCGGATCGTCAATCCCGTAGTACGCCATGATGTCTCGCGCACCGATGTGGGCTACCCGCTGGCCGATCTCTTCATAGGCCTCGGCGAGCCGCCAGCGCGCCACCTTCTGCGAGAAGTCCTCCGCCTCAGCGGCGCTGAAGTGGTCGGTGAGCGCGAAGAACCACGGCTTTTCGTCGATCACCATCCAGGTGTCGCGGTCACGCGGCAGCGCCTCGATCACGCCCTTCTCGTCGAATAGCAACGTCCGCTCCGGCACCGAGGTCCACATCGAGGAGCCGGTCAGGTCGAAGAACGTCACACCGTCGACACCTTCGGTGCTGATGACGTATTCCCATTGCGGGTCAACGGCATCGGCGATGATCACGGTGTGCGGCGTCGGGGTTTGCGCCGACGAGCTGGCGTGCCGCGGCGTGAAAGAGCCACGGCCGGCGAACAACTCGGCCTGCTCGGCAGCGAACTCGCGCACCGAGCTGTAGACCATCCGCGCATTGCCCGCGGCGTCCTGGCGGCGCGGGTCACCGAAGTGCGGCAGCCACTTGACCCAGTCCCACTCCTCCAAATCCGAACTAACGACCACCATCCGGACGTGGTCGGGTCCGTGCGAGAACGCCAGCTGGCAGACGATCGCACGCATCAGGCCGACGACCTGCTCGCGGTCCCCCTGCAGCGCGTACCAGGGTTCGACCAGCAGCGAGATCATCTTGGGCAGGTTGTAGACGACGCTCTGATAGCGACCGAATTCCTGCAGTGCCTTACCGGTCACCGGCTCCAGCTCGATGTCGGTCGGCATGTTCTGGGGCTCACCCCAGGTCACCTCGGGTCGCGTCATGCCGACACCGACTCGGACGACCCCGAAGTTGAGGTCCTTGCCGTCAGGCTTGCGCTCCCACATCCGCGACGAGCCGACAGCCGCCGACAGCGTGCTGGGCGCCGGGTGGAACCACCGGTAGTTGGAGTCCATGCTGTCGGCCGACTCGTGGGCGGTCTCGCGCAGCATGTCCAGCATCAGCATGAACTGGGCGCGCATCGAGTCCAGCTTGGGCCGGCTCATCTGCTGCTGACCGCCGAACCGGCCGCCGAACATCATCATCGC
>NZ_JAFAUS010000264.1 GCF_019243155.1 Mycobacterium sp. | reverse complement strand
GTATAGGTGGTCTCGTAGCCCAGCGGCTCGGTCGTCGTGTAGACGGTGCGGTCCTGGTTGAAGGCCCCCGCGACGGGCTTGCCCGACGAGTTGGTCAGCGTGACGTGCTGGAACCAGCCGTCGCTGACCTCGACGCTGATCGGAGCGATCGGCACCACGTTGTCGGCCGCGTCCGCCGGCTGGAACTTGACGTGCGCGGCAGGCGTCTCTTTCTTCTCGGCCTGTTTCGACCCGGTGCCACCGCACGCGGCCAACAAACCGGGAGCGAAAACGCCCAAACCGAGGGTCGCCAAAGCCAGGCGCCGGTTAATCGGCGGCGGGGCGCTGGACTGGCTCACGAAAGACAAAGATACCGGGCAAAATCGATGAGCCCTGCGACGACAAAACGGGGCCGGGCGACTCGTTTCTGAGAATTTGGGCCTACAACCTGCAGCCAAGCAGGACGGGCTCGGGTTCCAGTGTGATGGCAAACACGTCGCGAACCCCATCGCGGATGGTGCGCGCCAGCGTGACCACGTCTTCGGCGGTGGCGCCGCCGCGGTTCGTCAGGGCCAGTGCGTGCTTGGTGGACAGCCGAGCGCGGGCCGTTTCATCGTCCGGATAGCCCTTGCCGAAGCCCGCCCGCTCGACCAGCCAGCCGGCCGCCAGCTTGACCCCGTCCGGCGCCGGGTAGTGCGGAACCGGCCCTGCCACCTCGGCGGCCAGCCGCTCGTAAACCTCGGGGGCGACGACCGGGTTGGTGAAGAACGAACCCACGCTCCAGGTGTCGTGGTCGGCCGCATCGAGCACCATGCCCTTGCGTCCGCGCAACCGAAGCACCGCCTCGCGGACCGCGTGCGGGTCGGCGCGCTCGCCGCCGTCCACGTTCAACTCGGCAGCGAGTTCGCCGTAGCGCAGCGGTGCGCTGCGGCCCGACGCATCGAGCGCGAACTCCACTTCCAGTACCACGGAAGGCATTTCGGGTCCGTGCCGCTTGAACACGCTGGTGCGGTAGCTGAATCCGAGTTCGCTGCCCGGCACCCAACGCACCTCGCCGCTGGCGCGGTCCAGCACCCGGACCCGTGTGATGGTGTCGGAGACCTCCGCGCCGTAGGCCCCGACGTTCTGCACGGGAGTGGCGCCCGTCGACCCCGGGATTCCGGACAGGCACTCCAGTCCGCCGAGGCCGTGCCGGATGCTTCGCACGACGACGTCGTCCCACACCGCGCCGGCCTCCGCGCGCACCAGGTTGCCGTCGATGCTGATGCCGTCGTTGGCCAACCGCACGGCGGTCAGGTCGGTCAGCGTGTCGGAGATCACCAGGTTCGACCCGCCGGCGAATATCAGCAGCGGGTGACTTTCGGCGTCCAGCTGCCGCAGGACGGCGATCACCTGTTCGCTGGTGACGCAGGTGATCAGCCGGCGCGCGGTCGGTCCGACCCGCAGCGTGGTCAGCGGCGCCAACGGCACCTCTTCGGCCAGCTGCGCACCGGCGGGCATCGAACCCACACCGCTGGGTTTCATGGCCCGTAACGGTAGCCTCACCAGCTATGCCGCGTTCATTCGACTTGTCGGCCGACTACGACGGCACCGTCGAAGAGGTTCATCGGGCATTCACCCACGAGGACTACTGGCGGGCCAGGCTGGCCGAGTCCGGCGTCGACGTCGCCACGCTGGAGTCGATGCGGGTCGGCGACGACGACACCGTCGAGGTCGTCACGCTGCAGGTGATCCGCAGTGACAAGCTGCCGGGCATGGTCACGCAGCTGCACAGCGGCGACCTGTGCATCCGGCGCGAGGAGACCTGGGGACCCGTCAGCGACGGCGCCGCGCAGGGTTCGGTCGCGGGCTCGATCGTCGACGCCCCGGTGAACCTGACCGGCGAAGCCTCGCTGTCGCCGATCACCGAGACGGGCGGCAGCCGACTGGTGTTCCGGGCCACCGTGCAGGTGCGCGTCCCGATCATCGGCGGCAAGCTGGAGAACATCATCGGCGCCCAACTCGCCGAGCTGGTGGCCGCCGAACAGCGCTTCACCACGAAGTGGATCGCGGACAGCCACTAACGCCCCCGCCTAAGCTGGCGGCCATGCGAATCGCGTTGGCGCAAGTCCTCAGCAGCACCGACCCGGCGGCGAACCTGCAGCTGGTGCGCGAATACAGCGCCAGGGCCGCCGAAGCGGGCGCGAGGCTGGTGGTGTTTCCCGAGGCGATGATGTGCCGTTTCGGGGTGCCGCTGGCCCCGATCGCCGAGCCGGTCGACGGCCCCTGGGCCGATGGTGTGCGCCGCATCGCTGCCGACTCCGGAATCACCGTCATCGCCGGCATGTTCACTCCCGCCGGGGACGGACGGGTGAAGAACACGCTCATCGCGGCCGGGCCGGGCACGCCAAACCAGCCCGACGCGCACTACGACAAGATCCATCTCTACGACGCGTTCGGCTTCTCGGAGTCGCGCACGGTTGCCCCCGGGCACGAACCGGCGGTGATCACCGTCGACGACGTTCAGGTCGGGCTGACTATTTGCTACGACATCCGATTTCCCGCCCTCTACACCGAGCTGGCCCACCGCGGGGCCCAGCTGATCGTCGTCTGCGCCTCCTGGGGCGCCGGCCCGGGCAAACTCGACCAGTGGACGCTACTGGCGCGAGCCCGGGCGCTCGACTCGATGAGCTACCTCGCCGCGGCGGGTCAGGCCGACCCTCAAGGCTCGCTGAGCGGCCCGGGATCTGGGTCGGGCGCGCCGACCGGAGTGGGTGGGAGTCTGGTCGCATCCCCGCTGGGAGAAGTCGTCGCGGCGGCGGGTTCGCAGCCCGAATTGGTGATGGCCGACATCGACGTCAACCGGGTCGCGAAGGCGCGGGAGAGCATCGCGGTGCTGCGCAACCAATCAGACTTTGCTCAGACTGATAGGGCACAATCGGTCGGGTGACGAACCCACAAGGACCACCGAACCAGGACCCGTCGGCGTGGGGCCGTCCGGGCAATCAAGGCCCGTTCAACCAGCCGCCGCCCACCGAGCGGCCGACCGAGCGGATCAGCACCGGCGGCCCGGGGCACATGCCACCGCCGCCGCACGCTCAGCCGCCTGGTCAGACCGACCAATTCGCGGTGCCGCCGCACACGCAGCCACCCAGCCACCAACCGCCGCCCGGCCCGCCGGCGCCGCCGACCGAGCGGCTGACCACTCCCGGCGAACCGCCGCAGCCGGAGAAGAAGAAGCGCCGTTTCCTGCGCGACCCGATCTCGATCGTGTTGATCTTCATCATCGTGTTTGCGCTGGTCATCGCCGGCCTGATTGGCGCCGAGCTGTACGTCCGCCATGTCGCGGACACCAAGGTGGCCCAGGCGGTCGCCTGTGAGGTCAAAGACCAGGCCACCGCGTCGTTCGGGGTCACGCCGCTGATGCTGTGGCAGCAAGCCACCAAGCACTACACCAACATCTCGGTGGAGACCGCCGGCAACAACATCCGCGACGCCAAGGGCATGAAGCTCTCGCTCAACATCAACGACGTCAAGTTGCAGGATTCCGGCAACTCGAAGGGCACGATCGGTTCGCTGGACGCCACCATCACCTGGACCAACGACGGCATCAAGCAGTCGGTGCAGAACGCGATTCCAGTGCTGGGCCCGTTCGTCACCAACACCGTGACCACCCACCCCGCCGACGGCACGATCGAGATGAAGGGGATGTTGGACAACATCACGGCCAAGCCGGTGGTGTCGGGCACGGGGCTTGAGCTTCAGATCGTCAGTTTCAACGCGCTCGGCTTCACCATGCCGAAGGAGTCCGTGCAGTCGACGCTGGACGACTTCACCTCGAACCTGACCAAGAACTACCCGTTGGGCATTCACGCCGACAGCGTGCAGGTCACCGATAGCGGTGTGACCAGCAAGTTTTCGACGCGTAACGCGACCATCCCCGCCGGGGACAACAACGACCCCTGCTTCGCGAACCTCTGATATCCGGACGCTAGCCGAGTCCGTCGAGCACGGCTCGGGTGCCTGACAGACCGAGCCGGGTGGCACCCGCATCGAGCATCGCGACCGCGTCCTGCGCGGTGCGGATGCCCCCGCTGGCCTTGACCCCCAGCCTGCCGCCGACGGCCTGGCTCATCAGCGCGACCGCACGCACCGACGCGCCGCCGGCAGGATGAAACCCGGTCGAGGTCTTCACGAAGTCGGCGCCGGCGTCCTGCGCGGCGCGGCACACCGCCAGCAGGGTGCGCTCGTCCGCCAGGGCCAGCAGCGCCGCCGACTCGACGATCACCTTGAGCACCGCCCCGTCGACGCTGCCGCGGACCGCCTCGATCTCGGCCCGCACCGCGGCGATCTGCCCGGCCACCGCCGCCCCGACGTCGATCACCATGTCGACCTCGCAGGCGCCCGCCGCCACTGCCTGCGCGGCCTCAGACGCCTTGATGGCCGACAGATGCTTGCCCGACGGAAAACCCGCCACGCTTGCCACCCGCACGCCGTCGTCGGTCCGTACGGCGACCGGGACCATTGACGGCGAGACGCACACCGCGTACGCGCCCAAGTCGGCCGCCTCGGCGACCAGGGCGGCGATATCGGCATCGGTGGCCTCGGGTTTGAGCAGGGTGTGATCGACCATTGCCGCGACCTGCGCCCGAGTACGTGGATTCGCCACTAGAACCTTTCCTCCGGGCCGCCGGGATTGCAGCCGGACGCCACCATGTCGGCATCGTCGACGACCGGCCGCCACGGCTCCAGGTTCCAGCTGGACTTGCCGGGCTCGACCAGTTCGGCCAACTCCCAATGACAGATGAACTGCGAGCGCATGCCCGCGGTGTCGGCGTCGGGCGACAGCCTGAGCACCTCGGCCCACGCCTCGTCGCCGGCGGCAGCCGCGCCGGGCTGCCTGGTGGCCGTTCGCCCGGCGGGCGTGGGGAACACCCGCAGGCTGCTCAGGCCCTGCCACTGCGCCCACACCGTGTGGTCTATGAACGGGGGGTGCGGCACATCGGTGTTCGGATCGGCCGCGGCCGGCGCCGAACTCGCAAGCGCGACAAGCACGGCCGCGAGCGCCAGCAGCTTCATCCAGCTAGCGCGACTTACCCTGAATTTCCAGCAATTTGGGCCGAACATCGACCAGGTAGACACCGGCCGCACAGGCGGCGATCGCCATGCCGAGGACGCCGAAGACGAAACCCAGGATGGACGTCAGTGCGACGGCCAGGCCGAGGATCACCAACCACACGGGCTTGGTCATCTTGTCGGCAGCGGTATATGCGTCAGGTCGCTGCAGCGCGGCGTGCACGAACGAGTACACCGACATCACCAGAACGGCGATCTGCAGTACCAACATCACGGTCGTTACGAGGTGGCCCACGCCTTAAGCGTATGCGGGCGCCATCGAAAACGTCGACTCAGAGTTGCCCGGGGGGACAACTCTGAGTCGACGGTCGTGCTTACTTCTGGGTGACCTTCTTGGCCGGAGCCTTCTTGGCCGGAGCCTTCTTCGCCGGAGCCTTCTTGGCAGGCGCTTTCTTGGCGATGCTCTTCTGAGCCTTCTTGGTGCTGGCTTCGGTCTTCTTGGGCAGGTCGATGCCGACCAGCTTGGCGGCCCGCTCGCCGACCGCGCGGGTCTGCGAAGCAACGGTGCCCAGCGCCTCCTGGGTCAGCTCGACGGCCTGGTCGACGTAGCCCTCGGCGCGAGCCGACGCGTCGTCGAAGCCGGACTGGCTGCGCAGCCGCTGCAGGGCGGCCTCGCCGCGCTCGACGAGCTCGTTGTAGCGAGAGGTCGCGGCCTCCAGGTAGCCCTCGGCGGCCTTCCGCAGCTCCTCGCTGGTGAACCGGTCGCGCAGCTCGGTGAACTGGTCAGGCAGGTCCTCCTGCAACCTGGTCAGGCGAGCGCGGCTCTCCTCGACCCGGGTGCGGGTGTCGGCGCGGGTCTCTTCGGCGCGGTCACGCAGTCCGGCGATCAGGTCGTTGACCGTGGCCAGCGCAAGGTCCGCCGCGCCCAGGGCCGCGAGCAACGGGGCCCGCAAGTCTTCGATGTTGGTGTTTTCCGCCATTGTTTTTCCTTTCATGGTGTTTCGCTATCAGCTTTTCAACGTTGTGTGGTCGGGAAGTTATGGACAACGCCTCTTTTAACTGGCGGCCCCGTCAAATACGGGTAGCTCATCCAGCAACTGGGCTGGGACAGGTCGATCCTCCCTTCTGAATAACCCCCACGGCCGGTTGTCTACACATCGCCAGCTCGCCCGGGCGAAATGAAAGCTGTCGTTGCGGCGCAGCAAACCCGACTGAATTCGTGACGGCACCGGCTAGCCGGGCTTTACTCGTTGCTGTCGGATTCGGTCGGACACTCTTGATCGATAGCTTCGTCTTCATCGATGGATTCGTTTTGTTGTGCAAACGACGCGTAGATGTCGAGCAGAATCTGCTTCTGCCGCTCGGTGATCGCGCTGTCGGTGATGATCGCGTCGCGCACTTGACTTTTGTCGCTGGGCTCAAGGATTCCGGCCCGCACGTAGAGAACCTCTGCGGAAACCCGCAGTGCCTTCGCGATCTGGTTCAACACGTCAGCGGACGGTTTGCGCAATCCGCGCTCCACCTGGCTCAGGTAAGGGTTACTGACACCGGATTTCTCGGCGAGTTGTCGTACGGAAACCTGGGCCAGCTCGCGCTGGCTTCGGATGAAGCTGCCGATGTCCGATGCCATGTCGGAGGCCGCATTGGACACCTTGGCGGAGAGCTTCTCCTCAGGTGGCATTGCGACTCCTAGGTCATGGTCACTCGTTTGACGGGCACCAGCGTACAACAACTGCTTGCTATTGCAAGCACTTGTTAGCACTCCTAGAAAAGCAGCTGCGCGATCGTGTAAATCACCAATCCGGTCAGCGAACCCACCACTGTGCCATTGATCCGAATAAATTGCAGGTCACGCCCGACGTGCAATTCAATTCGGCGGCTGGCCTCCTCGGCATCCCACCGTTCGATGGTGTCGGTGATGATCGCTGTGATCTCCACCCCATATTGCGAAACCAGATGTTCAGCCGCCCGAACGATCCAGTTATCGACCTTGTCCCGCAAATCGGCGTCGTCGCGCAACGACTCCCCGATCCGCATCACCGCGTCGGCGATCCGTGTCCGCAGGGTGCTGGACGGATCGTCGACCCCTTCGAGCACCAGGCGCTTGAGCGTCGTCCACGCCGTCGCGGCGGCATTGGCGATCTCGTCGCGCGCCATCAGCTGCTCCTTGACCGCCTCGGCACGCGCAATCGTGTTCGGGTCGTTCTGCAGATCGTCGGCGAATTCGAATAGGAACCGGGTCGCCGAACGGCGCAATTCGTGGTCGGGATTTCGGCGCACCTTGTCGGTGAAGTCCATCAGCTCGCGATGAATGCGATCACCGACCAAATGATCGATGAACCGCGGGGACCAAGTCGGCGAGTCCCGCTCGACCACCCGCTGGATCACCTCTCCGGCATTCAAAGACCACTGAAATGCCCTGTCCGCCAACAGCTGGATCAGAGCTTCCTGCCGATTCTCGGCCAGCAGGGTCGCCAGCACCCGGCCGACGGGCGGGCCCCACTGCGGTTCGGCGATGCGGCGCACGATCATCCGATCGATCACCTGCTGGACGTCGTCGTCGCGCAGCAGCTCCACGAGCACGCGGAGCACCGTGGCCGCCTCGCTCGCCACCCGCTCGGCGTGCGCGGGCTCCGACAGCCACTTCCCGAGCCTGCCGGGGACCTGGGCGTCCCGCAGCTTGGTCTCCACCACTGCGGGTGACAGGAAGTTCTCGCGCACGAACGTGCCCAGGCCCTCGCCGAGCTGGTCCTTCTTGCGCTTGATGATCGCGGTGTGCGGGATCGGGATGCCGAGCGGGTGCCGGAAGAGCGCGGTCACGGCGAACCAGTCCGCCAGGGCGCCGACCATCCCGGCCTCCGCGGCGGCGCCGACGTAGCCGACCCAGGCGCCCAGCCCGGCGTGCGCCTGGGCCCACCGGCAGGCGAGGAACACGATCGTGGCACCGATCAAGAAGCTCAGCGCCACAGCCTTCATCCGGCGCAGCGCCACCCGGCGCTGGGCGTCGGCCTCCGGGTCGGCCCCGGCAAAGGACTCCGCAAGCGACGCGCGGATCCCCCGGGCTTCGGTCGGCGGAGTCACCACGTCCGGGCTCTCCGCCGGGGAGCCCGACGGCGCGCCTGGATCCAAGGCTCTGTGTGCCACCACTCCATCATTCATCGTCTCGGCGAATTGGTGTGGCGACACCGTGCCAAGTCGCCCCTCCACACGCGGCCTGGGGAGACGAACAGACCCCTGTTGGCCGTATTATCAAGTGGGTCTAGGGAGTGGGGATTTTGGCGACAGTGGCAGAGCAGATCACCACTGCGGCCGTGAAGACAGACGGTCGCAAGCGGCGCTGGCATCAACACAAGGTGGAGCGCCGCAACGAACTAGTAGACGGGACGATCGACGCGATTCGCCGGCTCGGCGGCGCGCTGAGCATGGACGAAATCGCCGCGGAGATCGGGGTTTCCAAGACGGTCCTGTACCGCTACTTCGTCGACAAGAACGACCTGACGACCGCCGTCATGATGCGGTTCACCCAAACCACACTTATCCCCAACATGGCCGCGGCGCTGACGTCGAACCTCGACGGTTTCGACCTGACTCGCGAAGTCATTCGCGTGTACGTCGCGACGGTGGCGTCCGAACCCGAACCGTACCGGTTCGTGATGTCCAACAGTTCGGCCAGCAAGAGCAAAGTGATCGCCGACTCGGAGCGGATCATCGCGCGCATGCTCGCGGTGCTGATGCGCCGCCGCATGCGACAGGCGGGGATGGACACCGGCGGCGCCGAGCCCTGGGCCTACCTGATCGTCGGCGGTGTGCAGTTGGCCACACACTCCTGGATGTCGGACCCCCGAATGAGTCGCGAAGAACTGATCGATTATCTGACGATGCTGAGCTGGAACGCGCTGAAGGGGATCGTCGAGGTGGGGGGATCGCTGGAGAAGTTCCGCGAGGAGCCCCACCCGTCGCCCATCGTTCCGCCGCGCGCAGAACAAGGCTCGCCCCGCATATAGCAGAGTCCGCGCCGCGGCGCGGGCTTTTTGGTGATTCTCAGGCGGCCGAGTGCGCAGCGCAAGGCGACTTGGATCGCCCCACCCGATAGCATGCAGTGGGTGCTTCGGGGGAAGGGCAGGATTGCCGTTCGGCGGCCCGTTCCTGACTTCCGCATATCAGAAAGGTTCTTCTCGACATGTCCGTGCAGCTCACGCCGCATTTCGGAAACGTGCAAGCCCACTATGACTTGTCCGATGACTTCTTTCGGCTGTTCCTCGATCCCTCGCAGACCTACAGCTGCGCCTACTTCGAGCGCGACGACATGACCCTGGAAGAGGCACAGCTCGCCAAGATCGACTTGGCCCTCGGCAAGCTGAAGCTTGAGCCCGGAATGACGCTGCTCGACATCGGCTGTGGCTGGGGCGCCACCATGCGCCGCGCCATCGAGAAGTACGACGTCAACGTCGTGGGCCTGACGCTGTCCGAGAACCAGGCCGAGCACGTGCAGAAGTCGTTCGACCAGATGGACACCCAGCGCTCCACACGGGTGTTGCTCGAGGGCTGGGAGAAGTTCCACGAGCCGGTCGACCGCATCGTCTCGATCGGCGCGTTCGAGCACTTCGGCCGCCAGCGTTACGGGCGCTTCTTCAAGATGGCTTACCAGGCACTGCCGCCCGGCGGAGTGATGTTGTTGCACACCATCGTTCGCCCCAGCTTCAAGGACGCCCGGGCCAAGGGCATGAAGCTGACCCACGAGATCGTCTCGTTCTCGAAGTTCATCTTGAGCGAGATCTTCCCCGGGGGCTGGTTGCCGACGCCGCAGACCGTCGGCGAGTACGGGGTCACCGTGGGCTTCGAACTGACCCGGGTCCAGTCGCTGCAGCTGCACTACGCGCGGACCCTGGATCTGTGGGCGGCCGCGCTCGAGGCGAAGAAGGAGCAGGCGCTCGCCATCCAGTCGCAAGAGGTCTACGACCGCTACATGAAGTACCTGACCGGCTGCGCGAAGTTGTTCCGCGAGGGCTACACCGACGTCGACCAGTTCACCTTGGAGAAGAGGTAGACGCCGGCGATCTGGCCTACTTGACCAGAGTGAACTGCCCGACGTTGCAGACGCCTTTGCGGAAGAAGTTCTCGCACCCCGTCAGATAGTGCATGTACTTCTCGTAGACCTCTTCGGACTGCAGCTCGATGGCCTGTTGTTTGTTGGCCTCGAGCTTCGCCGCCCACAGGTGCAGCGTGCGCTCGTAATGCTCGCGCAGCAATTGCACCCTTTCCAACGAGAATCCGGCGTCTCGTGAGAACTTGAAAATGTCCTCCTGCGCCGGCAATTGGCCGCCGGGGAAGATTTCGGTGCCAATGAATCGCGCGAATCGGATATCGCGCATCGTCAGCGAGACCCCGCGCTCATGCAATTGCTTCTGGGTGTACGCCAGAATGGTGTGCAGGAGCATGCGGCCGTCGTCGGGCAGCATGTTGTAGGCGCGTTCGAAGAACGCGGCGTACCGCTCCATTTTGAAGGCCTCGAAGGCACCGATCGTGACGATCCTGTCGACCTTGTCCTCGAACTCTTCCCAGCCCTGCAGCCGCACCTCGATGTTGCGGTCGGTGGAAAGCCCGGACAATTTCTTCTTGCTGTATTCAAACTGGTTGCGACTGAGCGTGATTCCGATGACGTTCACGTCATACTTCTCGACAGCGCGCTTGAGCGCCTCGCCCCAACCGCAACCGATGTCCAGCAGCGTCATCCCGGGCTCGAGGTTCAGCTTTCCCAGCGCGAGGTCGAACTTGGCGATCGAGGCCTCTTCGAGGGTCATGTCGTCGCGTTCGAAGTAGGCGCATGTGTAGGCCATGGTCGGGTCTAGGAATAACGCAAAGAATTCATCGGATACGTCGTAGATAGACTGCGACTCTTCGTAATAGGGCTCCATTGCCGTCATGCTCAGTATTTACCTCTCCGCCTGTTGAACGCGAGCATAGTAACCGATCCGCGAAGCGTTGTCATACTCCCACAAACGGCCTACGGAGGCGCGCCGAAGATGCCGTCGCGCCCGTGTCGTTATGCCACCGTGTCAGTAAGTGTAGAAGCCCTGGCCGGTCTTCTTGCCCAGCCGGCCGGCCTCCACCATGCGCAGCAACAGCGGCGGCGGCCCGTAGTGCGGCTCCTTGAATTCCTCGAACATCTTGTCCGCGATCAGCTTCAGGGTGTCCAGCCCGACCAGGTCGGACAGGCGCAGCGGACCCATCGGGTGCGACAGCCCGGCAACGACGGCTTTGTCGACATCTTCGATGGTGGCGAAACCGGCCTCCACCATCCGGATCGCCGAGAGCAGGTAGGGCACCAGCAGCGCGTTCACGACGAAGCCGGAACGGTCGGAGCAGCGCACCACTTGCTTGCCCAGAACCGCGCTCGCGAACTCCTCCGTGCGGGCCGCGGCGGCACCGTCGGTAACCAACGTGCTGACCAACTCGACCAGCGGGAGCACCGGCACGGGATTGAAGAAGTGCAGTCCCAGCACGCGCTGCGGGTTCTTGGTGGCCGCAGCGATCTTCATGATCGGAATGCTGGAAGTGTTGGAGGCCAGCACCGCGTCGGGTTCGCCGATGACCTCGTCGAGCTCGGCGAAGACCTTGGCCTTGACGGCCTCGTCTTCGATGATCGCCTCGATGACCAGCTGACGGTCGGCGAGGTCTTTCAGATCCGTGGTGAAGGTCAGCTTGCTCAGCGCGCTGTCACGTTCCCGCTCGGTGACCTTGCCCGCGCTGACGCCGCGCTCCAGCGACTTCACGATGCGGTTGCGTCCGGCGGTGATGAGGGCCTCGGTGGTCTCGAACACCGTCACCTCGACGCCGGCGCGGACCGAAACTTCGGCGATGCCGGATCCCATCTGGCCGGCCCCGACAACACCTACTCGCTGAATCGCTGCGTCACTCACTATTTCTCTCCGGTGTTCGTATCGTCTTGCACCGCAATAGGCCCCGCCCAGCTTGGCCGGGCGGGGCCTATGCTACTTCAGCCGCTTTCGAGCCGGCTTAGTGAAACTGTCCCTCTTCGGTGGAGCCGGTCAGCGCCGTGGTCGACGAGTTCGGGTCCACCGTGGTGGCGATGCGGTCGAAGTAACCGGCACCGACCTCGCGCTGGTGCTTGGTGGCGGTGTAACCGCGCTCCTCGGCGTCGAACTCGCGCTCCTGCAGCTCGACGTAAGCGCTCATCTGGTTGCGGGCGTAGCCGTAGGCCAGATCGAACATCGAGTAGTTCAGGGCGTGGAAGCCGGCCAGCGTGATGAACTGGAACTTGAATCCCATTGCGCCAAGCTCCTTCTGGAACTTCGCGATGGTGCTGTCGTCCAGGTGCTTGCGCCAGTTGAAGGACGGCGAGCAGTTGTAGGCCAGCATCTGGTCGGGGAACTCGCTCTTGACGCCCTCGGCGAACTTCGCGGCCAGCTCCAGGTCCGGGGTGCCCGTCTCCATCCAGATCAGGTCGGAGTACGGGGCGTAGGCCTTGGCCCGAGCGATGCAGGGCTCCAGGCCGTTCTTCACCCGGTAGAAGCCCTCGCGGGTGCGCTCACCGGTGATGAACGGCTGGTCACGCTCGTCCACATCGGAGGTGATCAGCGTCGCCGCCTCGGCGTCGGTTCGCGCAATAACAACGGTCGGGACGTCGGACACGTCCGCGGCCAGGCGGGCCGAGGTCAGCGTGCGGATGTGCTGCTGGGTCGGGATCAGCACCTTGCCGCCCAGGTGACCACACTTCTTCTCCGAAGCCAGCTGGTCTTCCCAGTGCGAACCGGCGACACCGGCGGCGATCATGGCCTTCTGCAGTTCGTAGACGTTGAGCGCGCCACCGAAGCCGGCTTCACCGTCGGCGACGATCGGGGCCAGCCAGTTCTCGACCGACGTGTCACCTTCGACCTTGGCGATCTGGTCGGCGCGCAGCAGCGCGTTGTTGATGCGACGCACCACCTGCGGCACCGAGTTGGCCGGGTAGAGGCTCTGGTCGGGGTAGGTGTGGCCCGAGAGGTTGGCGTCACCGGCGACCTGCCACCCCGAGAGGTAGATGGCCTTCAGGCCGGCGCGAACCTGCTGGACGGCCATGTTGCCGGTCAGCGCGCCCAGCGCGTTGACGAACTCCAGGTCGTGGAGCTGGTTCCACAGCACCTCCGCGCCGCGGCGGGCCAGGGTGTTCTCCTCGACCACGGTGCCTTGCAAAGCGACGACGTCCGCGGCGCTGTAGGTACGGGTGACATCCTTCCAACGGGGGTTGGTGTCCCATTCCTTCTGGATCTGCTCAGCGCTCTTCGGGGTGCCAACGACAGACATTGGGCATGCTCCTTAACGATCTTCACTACGGGTGTTGGTGATCGCGTCACCGGCGGTAGCTAGGTGCTCAACTTCGCTGGTGTGCTAACACGACGATGGCACAGCTTATGGGGGCGATCCACCCATTTCATTTGCCAATTTCAGCCACGAGTCGCCTCGGATTTGCAAATCTTGTTAATTCGTCGAGTGACTTAACCGTTTCAGAAACTACGCGCCAGTAACCCCAAACCCGCAGGTCAACGGACAATTTAACCGGGACGCTTGTCCTGTTAGAGAGCGAAGATCGCGGCGACCGCTTTGGCCTCGTCGCCGACCGCGTATGTGAGCGTTGTAACAGTGCGATCGGCCAGGTTGGAGCCGAATTCCTCGGTCGATCCGGCCGGGTGAATGTGCGAGATGATTTCCAGCTTGTCGCCCAACGCCACCGGCGCCTCGTGCTCGACCGTCACGCGCAGCGGCGCCTGCAGCAGTTCGGGCCGCGATGAGAGGTAGTCCTCGATGACGCTCCAGTACACCGAGTTGTTCATGTGGTCGAACAGGTCGATGTCGGTGAACCGGACCGGGAAATCGTGGATCTCGACGGCGTTCTC
>NZ_JAFAUS010000064.1 GCF_019243155.1 Mycobacterium sp. | reverse complement strand
CGTCCGCGCCGGCACCGAGCCGTCGTCGATCGCCGACTGTGGCACCCCGACGGCGGCGATCTCGGGTCTGGTGAACACCGTCGCCGCCACCGTGCGCAGCCGGATCGGACTGACGCCCTCACCCAGCGCGTGGTACATCGCGATGCGACCCTGCATGGCCGCGACCGACGCCAGCAGCAGCAAGCCGGTGCAGTCGCCGGCCGCGTACATGCCGGGCACCGAGGTGCGCGACACCCGGTCCACCTTCAGGTAATCGCCGGGTCCCAGGTCGATGCCGACCCGCTCGAGGCCGAGCCCGCTGGTGTTGGGGACCGAACCGATGGTCATCAGGGCGTGGCTGCCCTCGACGGTGCGGCCGTCCGTCATCGTCACAAACACCCCGGTGTCGGTGCGGACGACGGACTCGGCGCGGGCGTTCTTGATCAGCTCGACGCCGCGCTCAGCGAAGGACTCCTCCAAAACCTGCGCGGCGTCCGCGTCCTCGTACGGCAGCACCCGGTCGCGGCTGGCCGCCACCGTCACCGGCACGCCCAGCTCGGTGTAGGCGTGCACGAACTCGGCGCCGGTGACGCCCGAGCCCACCACGATCAGGTGCTCGGGCAGCGCCTCCAGGTCATAGAGCTGCCGCCAGGTGAGGATGCGCTCGCCGTCAGGCTTGGCCGACTGAAGGACCCGCGGGCTGGCGCCGGTGGCGATCAGCACCACGTCCGCCTCGAACTCCTTCGTGGAGCCGTCGGCGGCGGTCGCCAGGACGCGGTGGCTGGCCAGCCCCGGGTGCGGGTCGATCAGCTCGCCGCGTCCGGCGACCACGTGGACGCCCTCGGCGAGCAACTGCGCGGTGATGTCGGCCGACTGCTGGGTGGCCAGCAGCCTGACCCGGGCGTGGATCCGCGGCAGCGAGATCTTGGCGTCGTCGATGTCGATGTCGAAACCCAGCCGCGGCGCGCGGCGCAGCTCGGTGCGCAGCCAGGTCGAGGCGATGAATGTCTTGGACGGCACGCAGTCGTCGAGGACGGCCGCCCCACCCATCCCTTCGGCGTCGATCACGGTGACGTCCGTCGTGTCGGGGTGTGACGTGCGTGCCACCAGCGCGGCTTCGTAACCGGCCGGGCCTCCGCCGAGGATCACGATGCGGGTCACCACAGCCCTAACCTAACCGGGCGGCGGGGACGCTGCTATCGCTCGGGTGAAGACCACAGTTGTGTCCGACGTCTAAGATTTCCCCGTGCCGCTCTACGCCGCCTACGGGTCGAACATGCATCCCGAGCAGATGCAGCAGCGGGCGCCGCACTCACCGATGGCCGGAACCGGCTGGTTACACGGGTGGCGACTGACCTTCGGCGGCGAGGATATCGGTTGGGAAGGCGCGCTGGCCACCGTCGTCGAGGACCCTGACTCAAAGGTTTTCGTCGTGCTCTACGACATGACGGCGGCGGACGAGAACAATCTCGACCGCTGGGAGGGCTCGGAGTTCGGCATTCACAAAAAGATCCGCTGCCGGGTCGAGCGCATCTCGTCGGACACCAACACCGACCCCGTGCTGGCGTGGCTGTACGTGGTCGACGCCTGGGAGGGTGGTCTGCCGTCGGCGCGCTACCTCGGCGTGATGGCCGATGCCGCCGAAATCGCAGCGGCGCCAGAGGATTACGTGCACGATCTCCGAACCCGCCCGGCCCTCAACATCGGGCCGGGAACCGGCGCCTGACCCCGCTCGTCGGCGCCGCCCGCAAAAAACATTCGCCCGACGGCGATCGGCAGGGTAGACAGACAGACCGATGATGCGCGCCCCGGTCCGGGAGTGGCGCCGGGGGAAGGAGGATCGGCTGTCCATTCTGTCCACACCGCTGGTCGCCGATGCGGTGGCGCGCACCTTCGCCGCTGCCTTCAGGCCCGCCCCCAAACCCGCCGTGCGCTTCCCGGAGATTGCGGGCCGAACCACTGAGGTCGCCATCGAAACCCGCCACGGTCCGGTATCGGCAACCGTCTATCACCCGCCGGCGGCGACGAACCCGCCCGTCTACGTCAACGTGCACGGCGGCGGGTTCGTGGTCGGGCACCCCGAGCAGGACGATCCGTGGTGCCGCTACCTCGCCGCCAACGCGGGCGTGCTGGTGATCAACCCCGACTATGTGCTGGCGCCCCGACACCGGTTTCCCGCCGCGGTGCATCAGATCTACGACGTCGTGTGCTGGGCGGCCGGCCGCGGACGCGACTGGGACGGCACGCGACTGTGCATCGGCGGCCAAAGCGCGGGCGGCAACCTCAGCGCCGCGGCGGCGCGGATCGCGCTGGAGAACGGTGGCCCCGATATCGCGCTGCAGGTGCTGCACTACGCACCGCTGGACCTGGTCACGCCGAGCCGCGACAAGGCATCCACGATCGGCCGCCGGGCAGTCATGAAGCCGTGGATGAGCGAGGTCTTCGACACCGCCTACATTCCCGAGCCGAAGTTTCGGCGCGACCGCCTGGCCTCGCCCGCCTGGGGTGACAACGCCGACGACATCGCCGGCATCGCTCCCGCCCTGGTCGTGACGGCCGAGCACGATCGGCTGCGCGACGAAGCCCGCAGGTACGCAGGAAAACTCGGCGCCGTCGGAGCGTTAACGGAGTATCACGAGGTCCCCGGCGTCGACCACGGCTACAACATCATGAGCGAGGCCGGCGAGGTCACGCGGCGCACCTACGCTCGCATCGCCGAACACGTCGTCCGCGCCATCGGCGCCTAGTCGTGTTGGAAAGCGGCCGACTGCTCGACGATGTTGACCAGCACGCGCAGTCCGACCGCCAGCGCCCGCTCGTCAAGGTCGAACGTCGGTTGATGCAGATCGAGCTGCGGCCCCTGGCCTGACCACACGCCCAGCCGGGCCATCGCGCCGGGGACGTCCTCCAGATACCAGGAGAAATCCTCGCCGCCGCCGGACTGGCGGGTGTCGGCCAGCGCGTCGGGGCCGACGGCTTCGATCGCGTGGGTGAGGATGCGCGTCGAGACGTCCTCGTTGACCACCGGCGGCACGCCGCGCCGGTATTGCAGCGTGTGCTCGATGGCCAGCGGCGCCAACAACCCCGCCACGGTCTCGCGGATGATCTCCTCCATCGCGATCCAGGTCTGCCGGCTCGCGGTGCGGACGGTGCCGGCCAGCACGCCGCTCTGCGGGATGGCGTTGGCCGCGACGCCGGCATTGACTGCGCCCCATACCAATACGGTGCCGTTGCGCGGGTCGATGCGGCGCGACAGCACCCCGGGCAGGCCGGTGATCAGCGTGCCGAGGCCGTAGACCAGGTCGGCGGTCAGGTGCGGCCGCGACGTGTGCCCGCCGGGCGAATACAGCGTGATCTCGATCTGGTCGGCCGCCGAGGTGATCGGGCCGTGCCGGACCGCGACCTTGCCGACCTCCAGCCGAGGGTCGCAGTGCAGGGCGAAGATGCGCGACACCCCGGTGATCGCGCCGGCGGCGATGGCGTCGATCGCCCCGCCGGGCATCAGCTCCTCGGCTGCCTGGAAGATCAGCCGCACCCCGACCGGAAGCTCGGGCACCGACGCCAGGGTCAGCGCGGTGCCCAGCAGGATCGCGGTGTGCGCGTCGTGGCCGCAGGCGTGCGCGACGTTCGGCATCGTGGACGCGTACGGGGCGCCGGTGAGCTCGGCCATCGGCAGGGCATCCATGTCGGCCCGCAGCGCGATCCGCGGCTCGTGGTCGGGGCCGATATCGCAGACCAGTCCCGTTCCGCCGGGCAGCACCTTGGGGTTGAGCCCCGCGTCGGCCAACCGCTCCCCGACGAACTGGGTGGTGGCGTACTCCTGGCGGCCCAGCTCGGGATAGCGATGGATGTGGCGGCGCCATTCGACCAGGTCGTCATGATGAATGGCCAGCCAGGACGTGGCGTTGTCGGCGAGAGTCATGCCCGCGCCCCGCTGTGCCTCAGTTCCTGAGCGGTCATCACCCGGTCGCGTTCGGCGGGCGTCTGTGCCAGCTGGACGACCGTGCGCGCCAGCATCACGGCGCCCTCGACGACGGCGCGATCGGCGCTGGGACCGGCGGCCGCGGCGGCGAACTCCCGCTGGTGCACCGTGGCACCGCCGGCGTCGACCCCAATCACCGGATGGATGCCCGGCAGCACGTGGGTGACGTTGCCCATGTCGGTGCTGCCCATGGGCAGCACCTTTTCGAATTCGGGTGCCACCGGGTCACGTCCGAGCCGGCGCATTTCCTCGCGGCAGATGTCGGCCAGCCACACATCGGGTTTGAGCTCGGCGTACGGCGGTGCCGGGGAGTCGATTTCGTATTCGCAGCCGGTGGCCAGCGCGCCCGCGGCGAAGCACGCGTACATCCTGCCCTCCAGCTCTGTCAGTGAGTCCGCTTCGACGGCCCGCATCGCGTATTGCAAGGTGGCGTGTCCGGGGATGACGTTGACGGCCTGCCCGCCGTTGGTGACGAGCCCGTGCACCAGTTGACCCGGCGCCAGTTGCTGCCGTAGCACCCCGATGGCCACCTGCGCGACGGTCACGGCGTCGGCGGCGTTGATGCCCAGGTGCGGTGCGACGGCTGCGTGCGATTCCTTGCCACGGTAGTGCACGATCGCCTCGGAAAGGGCCAGCGACCGGGCCGCGGCGATGTCGGTCGGCCCTGGGTGCAGCATCACAGCCACCGCGAGGTCGTCGAACACCCCGGCGTCGAGCAGCAGCTGCTTGCCGCCGCCGGCCTCCTCGGCGGGCGTGCCCAGCAGCGCCACCCGCAGGCCCAGCTCGTCGGCTACCTCGGCCAGCGCGAGCGCGGTGCCGACGGCCGAGGCCGCAATGATGTTGTGGCCGCAGGCGTGCCCGATCTCGGGCAGCGCGTCGTATTCGGCGCATACCCCGACGGTCAGCGGCCCGCTGCCGAAGTCAGCCCGGAAGGCGGTGTCCAGACCGCCTGCGGCAGCGGTGATCTCGAAACCGCGCTCGGCGACCAGAGCCTGCGCTTTGGCGCAGCTGCGATGCTCGGCGAACGCCAGCTCGGGCTCGGCATGGATGGCGTGGGACAACGCGATCAGATCCGGACCGCGGAGCCGTACGACGTCCTCGACGCTGTCTAACGGGGCTGCGGGCACTCTCGCAGTATCTCACCCATGTGAACCGGCCCCGGGCGACAAAACCCAAAAGTATGATTTGTGGTTTAGTTTTGGTAAAAAAGTATGTAATGATGCGATTACAGTGATTTTAAGTTTGGGGCGTCGGACGTCCCTCTTGATTTGTCGGAGGAGAGCGAAGGTGCACCGACGCGCCGGAGCTCGATCATCGAAGGGAACTCCCGTTGAGCTGGGGAAATTTGTCGGACGCAGTCCAGACGGTACTGCTGACGGCCTGCGCTGAAGTCGTGTGGCTCGCACTCACCGGACTCGCCGTGATGCTGGCGTGCCGCGACAAAGACGAAGAAATCGAACTCAGCGATACGTGGTGGTGAATCCCGTCGGAGACGCGAGCCGTCGGCTACATCTGTCCGGCGATGAACCCCGCCGCCTGGCCGGGGTAGGGCGCGGCGTCGTAGTCGTGGTGCGCGTCCCGGTCGCGACCGCCGACGACACAGACCGGATCGCCCGGGCTGCACAAGTCGATGGCGCGGCCGGCGAACTGGCCGGTCGACGACAGCGGCGTGCCGAAGCGGTTGCCGGGATTGCCGAACACCGCAACGGCGGTGATCTTGTTGGCCAGACCGGGATCCAGCGCGGGCGCCGATCCGAAGTTGCCGATGGTATTACCGAGCGGTGGCACGCCCGCCAGCATCGAGACGGCGGCGGCGCCCTGCGAGAAGCCCCCCAGCACCAGGCGCGTCGACGGGCACTGGTCGACCATCTGCGCGATGTGATCGCGCGCGTCGTTGGCGGCGTCGCCGGTGGTCAGAAAGTTATAGCTGGCCGGATAGTTGACCGCGTAGGGCTCGACGTCGCGCGAGCCCAGCTTGGGCTGCAGCGCGGCGAGCAGCGCATCGCCCACTGCTCCCATGCCGGGCGGCTCCGCGGTCCCGCGAGCGAAGACGAGTTGGACGTCGGGGCAGTCGGCTCGCGCCTGCGGCGCGCTCACCATTGTCATCGACCAACCAAGAGCAACGGCCGCAACGACAACCGGACACCTAGCGAAACCCATGCGGCAAATCTTGACACAGGTACCCGGTCAACTGCATTGCCGGGCTAACTAAATCACACTGCTCCGAGCCTCGGCGCTCGCCGTCGCCGGGCTAAGCTCCCCGACTGTGGCCGAAACGCTGCCCGACCCCGGCGATCTCGCCCGACGGGCGGCGCGCGCCATCGGCGAGCAGACCGGAATCACCGAACACGACGTCGCCATCGTCCTTGGCTCTGGCTGGTCACCAGCCGTCGCGGCCCTCGGCACACCGACGGCCGTGCTGCCGCAGGCCGACCTCCCGGGATTCCGGCCGCCCACCGCGGTCGGGCACAGCGGCGAGCTGTTGTCGATGCGAATCGGCGAGCACCGGGTGCTGGTGCTGGTGGGCCGAGTGCACGCCTACGAGGGCCACGACTTGGGCCACGTCGTGCACCCGGTGCGGGCGGCGTGCGCGGCGGGGGTGCGCATCGTGGTGCTCACGAACGCCGCCGGTGGCCTGCGCGAGGACATGACGATCGGCGAGCCCGTGCTGATCAGCGACCACCTGAACCTGACCGCGCGGTCGCCGTTGGTCGGTCCGCAATTCGTGGACCTGACCGACGCCTACTCCCCGCGGCTGCGACAGCTCGCCCGCGAGGGCGACCCCGGGCTCACCGAAGGCGTCTACGCGGGCCTGCCCGGTCCGCACTATGAGACACCCGCCGAGATCCGGATGCTGCGCACGCTCGGCGCCGACCTGGTGGGCATGTCGACGGTGCACGAGACCATCGCGGCCCGGGCGGCGGGCGCCGAGGTGCTAGGAGTATCGCTGGTGACCAACCTGGCCGCCGGGATCAGCAGCCAGCCGCTGAGCCACGCCGAAGTGCTCGCCGCGGGCGCCGCTTCGGCCAACCGGATGGGCGCGCTGCTGGCCGACGTCATCCAGCGCGTACCCCGGCTGTAGACCACATGACGCCCGAGGAGTGGATCTCCCACGATCCCGACCCGGCGACGGCCGCCGAGCTCGCGGCGT
>NZ_JAFAUS010000409.1 GCF_019243155.1 Mycobacterium sp. | reverse complement strand
TGTTGTTGCCCTCGGCCAGCGACACCGAGGCGGCGCTGCTGCAGCGCGTCGAGCGGATCGAGACCCGGCTGGACATGTCCATTCCCGCCGCCGAGAGCGGGACCGCCGTGCCGGCTCCCCAGTTTTCCCGGCCCAGCCGGGCGCGGGTTGAGCCGGCGGCCAAGCCCGCGGAGCCGGTTGCCGAGCCACCGCCCGCCGCGAAGCCTGAACCCGAGCCAGTGGCGCAGCCTGTTCCCGAGCCAGCACCGGTGGTCGAATCATCCCCTGCGCCGGGCGAACTCAACGCGGCTGCGGTGCGAACCATGTGGCCGACGGTGCGCGACAAGGTGCGCCAGCGCAGCCGCACCACCGAGGTGATGCTGGCCGGGGCCACCGTCCGCGGGATAGAGGACAACACGTTGGTGTTGACTCATACGTCGGCGCCGCTGGCGAAGAGGTTGTCCGAGCAACGCAACGCCGACGTCATCGCCGATGCGCTCAAGGACGCGCTGGGAGTCAACTGGCGGGTCCGCTGCGAGACGGGCGACGCGGCGCCCTCCGTGTCGGCGCCGCCGGCCGGCGGGGGAGGCCGCACCGTCGCGCCTGCCGTGGAAGAGCCTGCGCCCGAAGCGGATTCCGCTCAGCGCGATGAAGAGGAACACATGCTCGCCGAAGCCGGCCGCACCGATCCGTCGGCGCCGCGCCGCGATCCCGAAGAGGTCGCGCTCGAATTGCTGCAGAACGAACTGGGTGCCCGCCGCATCGACAACGGCTAGCGGATCGGGCTAGCCGCGCCACCACGGCCGCAGCGGCAGATCGTCGTCGCCACGCGGGTCGACATTGGCCGCCAGTACGTGGTGTAGCTGAAGGTTGTTCTGCTCGAAGGCAACTCGTGACGCCGCCATGTACAGGCCCCACACCTTCGCGGTCGGCAGACCGACCTCGGCGACCGCGACGTCCCAGTGCTCGACCAGGTTGCGGCACCAGTCGCGCAGCGTCATCGCATAGTGATGCCGGAAGTTCTCGGTGTGCAGAACCTCGAAGCCGACGTCCTGGACCTCGCTGTTGATGCGACCCGAGCCGGTCAGCTCCCCGTCCGGGAACACGTAACGGTCGGTGAATCCGCCGGCGAAAGAGGTGGATTTGTTGTCGTGGCGGGTAATGCAGTGATTGAGCAGCAGTCCGCCGGTGCGCAGCTTGGACTTCAGGAAGCCGAAATAGGCCGGGTAGTTCTTGACGCCGATGTGCTCGGTCAGGCCGATTGACGAGACGGCGTCGAATTGCTCTTCGCGCACGTCGCGGTAGTCGGCATGCCGCACTTCGGCCAACTTTGCCAGCCCCTCGGCCTGGATCGCGTTCTGGGCCCACGCCGCCTGCTCAGCCGACAGGGTGGCGCCGATCGCCCGCACCCCGCGCCGTGCGGCGTAGCGCACCATGCCGCCCCAGCCGCAGCCCACGTCGAGCAGCCGGTCGCCGGGCTGTAGCCGTAGCTTCTCGAAAATCAGCCGGTACTTGTTGTCCTGCGCCTCTTCCAGGGTCGACTCGGCGTCCGGGTAGACCGCGCAGGTGTAGGTCATCGAGGAGCCGAGCACCCACTCGTAGAAGGTGTTGGAGACGTCATAGTGGTGGTGGATGGCCTCGGCGTCGCGCGTCTTGGTGTGCATCAGCCCGTCGGCGATGCGGCGCCACCGCGGCGGCGTTTCCTGCGGCGGCGGCGCGACCGGCAGCAAGTGCTCGATCCCGATCGAGCGGATGACGTTGGCGAACACCCGCGCCGGCGGCCGCTTGAACTGCACGCGATCGGTCAGCGTCCTGAGCAACCGGTACGGGTCACCGGGGTGTACGCCGTACAACTGCAGGTCACCCGACACATAAGCGCGCGCGAGGCCGAGTTCGCCGGGAGCGGTGGCCAGGTAGGTCGCCCCGCGGGAGTTCTGCAGATCCAGGCCCAGCTCGGCATCTTCGCTGCCCGCGATGCTGCCGTCGTAGGCGGTGAACCTAAGCGGTTCCCGTCCGGTCGCGGCGAAGATCTCCAGGATCTGCGCCATGCTGAGTTTCCCTGTCGTCGAGCGGTGGGGTTCTCGGGTCGTCGTCATCGCCGTTGCACCGCCTTTGCGTAGAGGTCGAGGAGACGCGAATCAGGATCGTAGGTTTTCTTGACCGTGTTGTAGGCTTCCCCGCCGTACAGCTCCTCGAACTGCTCGCGGCTGTAAAAAGAGTCGGAATACAGCGATTTGTGCCCGTCGAGCTCGGACACCTTGGCTTCGATCAGTCGGTTGGTCGCGCCGTTGGTGGCACCGGCCGGGACCGAGGACCAGAAGCCGACATTGACATACGTGTGATCCGGCTGCATCGGGTACAGCGGCCAGCCATCGTGGCCACGTAGCCGCAACGGGCACAACCAAACCGGTGTGATCGGCACGGATTCGGCGAACCATTCGACGAATTCGCAGGTCCGCTCTACCGGCACCTCGATGTCCTGCACCACCCGTTCCCGCGCGGTTCCAGTTTTGCGCGTCTCGATCCGATCCGAGACGCCCAGCCGCCGGTCCATCGCGACGAGCTTGGAATAGACGCTGCTGCGCCGGTATCTGCGCGGCCACCAGCGCCGCAGCCGGGGATTCTGCACGCCGAACGCGCGTGAGCACCAAAACCAGTCGGTGTCCCAGCGCCAGAAGTAGTCCAGCATCGTGAGCCGGTCGTCCTTGGTGGCCTCCACGCCCGCGGAGTCGTGCCGGATCGACTGGTAATAGATGTTCGTTCCGGTGTAGTCGCTGACGGGGCCCGGGGTGCTGGTTCGCCTGCCGACGCACAGGTAGCTTTCGTCGGGGCCGAACACCACCGCGTCGAGATAGTCGACCGGAGTGCCACCCTGTCCGCCGGTGTCGATGATGCGCTCCATCGCCGCGATCAGCGCGGGCAGCGAACGGAACCGGACATGCCGCAACGACACAAACGGTGCGACGGGTTCCAGCTCGATGCGAAGTCGAGTTGAATAGCCAAGTGTCCCATATGAATTGGGGAATGCCCGAAAGAGATCGGAATGCTGATTGCGAGACGCGGTGAGCAAATCGCCAGCGCCGGTGAGGATGTCCATCTCCAGCACCGATTCGTGCGGTAGGCCATTGCGAAAGGAAGCCGACTCGATACCCAATCCGGTGACCGCTCCGCCAAGCGTAATCGTCTTCAGTTGCGGAACGACGAGCGGCGAAAGGCCGTAAGGCAAAGTCGCGGCGACGAGATCCTCGTACGTGCACATGCCCGCCACATCGGCGGTCCGCGTCTCGGGATCGACGCTGAGCACGCCGGTCAATCCTGACGTATCCAGCCCGGGCGCATCGCGTTTGGCGCGGGCGCGGAACAAGTTTGACGTCGGCTTGGCAAGCCGAACGGCGGACGTTGCCGGAATGGATCGATAACTCGCCATCAACCGGTCAACGCCCGACCTGTGGGCCGAGAGTGCAGATCCACCGATAGGCACCACATATACCCTAGTCTTCGACAACTGCCCGTGCACCTGCGTACGGGCAGTGTCACGGTAGGAGATTTCCGAGAACGAGCAGAGGAGTTGACGCACATGGCACAGGTGAGCGCGGCCAGCACGACTTTGATAAATGCCGAGCCCGCGGCCACCCTTGCCGCGGTCGCGGACTACCAGACGGTGCGTCCGAAAATCCTGTCCCCGCAGTACAGCGAATACCAGGTGCTGCAGGGCGGACAGGGGCCGGGCACGGTCGCCAAGTGGAAGCTGCAGGCCACCAAATCGCGCGTGCGCGATGTGCAGGTCAACGTAGATGTGGCCGGGCATACCGTCATCGAGAAGGACGCGAACTCGTCCATGGTCACCAACTGGACGGTGGCTCCCGCCGGACCGGGCTCCAGCGTCACCGTGAAGACCAGCTGGGCCGGTGCCGGCGGCATCAAGGGGTTCTTCGAGAAGACCTTTGCCCCTTTGGGTTTGAAGCGAATCCAGGGTGAGGTGCTGGCCAACCTGAAGAAGGAGCTGGAGGGCTAGGCGGTCGATTGCCCGGTTGCCGGGCGACTGGCAACCATCGCCGTCGCACCCTGCGGTTTTCTGCGGAACTCGATGGTCATAGCCGGGTCCGCATGCTGGGCGATCGCACGCAGCGCCGACGGGCTATAGGCGCGTAGCGAGCTGATGACCGCATCGTGCAACGGCGGCAACAGCCCAGTCAGCGGCGCTGTGAACGCCAGCTGTACCAGTTGGAGCGGCGCGGGCCACCTGCGCAGGTCGATGATCAACAGCTTCTTCGCCACCCGGGTCCCTTCGGCGAACACCTGGGCGGCCCGCTCGGGTGGCAGGTGATGCAGCGACAACGCAAACACCGCGAGGTCGTAGTAGCCATCGGGGGCGTCGATTGCGGTGGCGTCCATCTCCCGCACCGTGGCGCGCGGGTTACTGCCGAGATCGCCGGCGGCGATTGTGGTCACAAATGCGGGATCGATGTCGGTGACCGTCACCTGAGCCTCGGGGTGGTGCTCGAGTAGCTTGCGCGACAATCCGCCGAGACCGCACCCGAGTTCGAGGATCTTCGGCGCGTCGATGCCCGCCACCTCGTCAAGAGCCGCCAGGGCGCACATCTTGTAGGTGCCCAGCAACCGTCGCCGACCAGTGCGGTCCAGCGACTCGATGACCTTGCGCTTCCGATCGTCGACGTCATCGCGATCCAGGTATTCCAACCGGTCGGTGCGGAGCCGCCGGTCCAGCCAGGAAGCGTCCGGCCCGCCCCGGGGCATGCTCACGATGTCGTGGGTTGTCATGTCCATGGGGACCATCATGGATGACGCAGCCGTGATTCGGCACAAAAACAGTCACAAATTCAAGCGCAATTGGGCGTGATTTAGGTTGGGCCGACGCCGGACGCCTTCGTGAGCGCCTCGGTCAACGCATCGGTCTCGCTGGAGAAATGACGGACGAGTAAGTGACCGAGTGCCTGTTCCCGTGAATCTTTATTTCCAACCCAGCGTTTCGTTCGGTTGCTTTGTTGTGGCATGTATGTACTCAAGTAATTGAGCTTGAAGATGTCCGACGAAATCATATGCTTCGTTAGATTAGACGGATTTCAGTCATGATCAGCAACGTACTTTGCATTAAAATCAATTGCCGATCATCTCTTAAATGAGATACCCACTCGATGTCTGAAATATGCGCTTCGAAGAAGCAGAAGGACTTTGCGTTGCGGAATTCGTGGATCTGTCAGATGTCTGACGAATGTCCTTCGCGCGTCACGGCAACATCTTGAGGATGTCGTACCGATAATCCGCCCAGGCCGAAGCCCGACGGCCGGCGGTTCACCGAGTGGTTAAAGCGATACGGGGTGCCCGTCATAGTGCTCCACGGCGTAGGTCGCAGATGGACGTCGGTGATTAACATTTTGTTTGCTGCCCGCTTCCCTTTCGGTGAACATTCGGGGTGGCCAGTGCAGGCAACAGGTGATGCGACCACCAAGCAAACGTGTTAGCCTGACCAAACGGGGAGGATCCGGAGCCGTGGTGGGGTTCGAGCCTTCAGCATCGCCGGTGCGAGCTTCGTACGTTTTCGGACGCTCCGGCCGAACGACAGCCCTCTCGCGGGCATGGAGGTTTACAAACAGTGACCCCTTCCGACCGGCCCGACAGGATGTAAATCATGGGATCTGACCACACGAATCCCAGGAAGATCCGCTCCTTTTCGGACATAGAGGAATTGTGTCGCCGCAACGACACCATCGTGACGTTGTGCGGGGGCGGATTGGACAGTGCGTATCTCTTGGCGCAGCTGTCGAGACTTGACGTGAATCTTGTCGCACTGTCTATCGACGTCGGGGACGACTTCGATATCGAAAACTTCTCCAACATCGCTCGCAAGTTCCGGGTGGAAATCGCCCGGCTCGACTGCAGGAAAGAATTCATCGAAGAGTTTGTTTATCCATCTATTCTTGCCGGTGGCAGATATCTCGGCCAGCACCCCATTAGCGCATCCTTGACACGGCCTTTGATAGCTCGGGTCGGCGTGGAATTCGCACGATCCGTCGGTGCCAAATTCCTGCTCCACACAGCCAATCAATCGCAAAATAGCTTGCGGCGGCTCAACGGGGCCATTTCCGACGTGGGTTTTGAGGGCTACTTCGGATCGCCCTACGAGTTCGATGCGCTGACCCGCGACTTCAAGCGCTTAGAACTGCAAGAGGCGTTTGGAATCTCTGGTTTCGCGAATCGGATGACGAGCACCGATACCAACTTATGGTGCCGAGAGTTCGAGAGTGGCGCTCTGGATGATCCCGAAAGATTTGAAATCGACCAAAATCTGTATCTTTGGTCTGTCGTATCTGAAACGGCGAGCCGCACTATCGAGCTGAGTTTCGACAGGGGCCGCGTCGTATCGGTGGACAACGAACCCGTCACCGACCTCATCGAGCTGATCTCGGACCTCAACGGCAAAGTTGGTCGTTACGGTATCGGCAGGTTCAGCAGCCTTGAGCATCTAGAAGGCGGCGAGAAGGTGCTCGAGGTTCGCGAGGCCCCCGCTGCGACACTCATCCTCGAAGCGTTCTCTCAGCTCGCGTCGGCGACGGTCGAAGTGGAGACCCTGCGTTGGATCCGCACTCTCGGCGAGGCTCTGATCATGGAGGCCGTCGAGGGGCGGTGGTTCCGCAGTCTGCGAAAAGCGTTGCAGTCCTTCCTCGAGGTGAGTGCTCAGCGCGTCAGCGGTGACGTTCGATTCACTCTTCGCAGCGGAGGGTTCGAACTCGCGGGGTTAAAGGCCGTATCACCGCTTTACATTCGTGACCGGGAGCAGTGGGAGTACGCCAAAGCTGCTGCGGCACGGTCTGTTACGACGGGCCGGTTCGACGACTCACCTGCCTTCGCTGAGCAAGAGCGTGACAGTGGCCTCGATCGGCGGTTCGCCTGAGGGCTGACAGTAGCCGTAACCTTCAAGCATGAGTGGGGTCGACGCAGGTCACCCGAGTGATATTGGGGAGATGGACCTGCGCGTGCGGGCGCTGGAAAGCGTGCTCGTCGACAAGGGCTACGTCGATCCGGCGGCGCTGGACGTGCTCATCGAGACCTATGAGACGCGCATCGGTCCCCGCAACGGTGCGCGTGTGGTCGCTCGGGCGTGGGTTGATGCCCGCTATCGCGACTGGCTGCTGAGCGACGCCACTGCCGCGATCGCGTGGCTGGGCTATACCGGTCGGCAGAGCGAGCACATGGTGGCGGTCGAGAACACGCCCCAGCAGCACAATCTGGTGGTCTGCACACTGTGCAGTTGCTACCCGTGGGCGGTGTTGGGCCTGCCCCCGACGTGGTACAAAAGCGCGCCCTATCGATCGCGCGCGGTCCGTGACCCGCGTGGCGTGCTGGCCGAATTCGGCGTGACCCTGCCACCAGATACGGACATCCGCGTCTGGGATTCGACGGCCGAAGTCCGTTACCTCGTGGTGCCCATGCGCCCGGCCGGTACCGAGGGCCTCAACGAAGAGCAGCTCGCCGCGCTGGTGACCCGTGATTCGATGATCGGTACCGGTCTGCCTCGCATCGCTGAGGGTGCAGGCCATGAGTAGCGACGAGTACCTCACCCGAGCCGACCTGGGCGGCCAGCTGGGACACGGTCCGATCGAATTCGAGTCCGAACACAAAGCGTGGCATGCCGATTGGGAACCGCGCGTGTTCGCGCTTCAGCTGTCGATGGGCGCCGCCGGGGTTTGGAATCTCGACATGA
>NZ_JAFAUS010000296.1 GCF_019243155.1 Mycobacterium sp. | reverse complement strand
GAGGATGATCGCGTCCTCGTAGTTGTGGCCTTCCCACGGCATGACCGCCACCAGCAGGTTCTTACCCAGCGCCATCTCGCCGTTTTCGGTGCACGGCCCGTCGGCGATGACCTGGCCGGCCTCGACGCGGTCTCCGGCGTCCACAATCGGCGACTGGTTGGCGCAGGTGCCGTGGTTGGAGCGTTCGAACTTGCGCATCCGGTAGGTGTGCCGGGTGCCGTCGTCGGCCATCACGGTGATGTAGTCCGCGGAGACCTCCTCGATCACCCCGGGCTTCTCCGCGACGACGACGTCGCCCGCGTCGATCGCGGCGCGCAGCTCCATGCCGGTGCCCACCAGCGGCGCCTCGCTACGCACCAGCGGAACCGCCTGGCGCTGCATGTTGGCGCCCATCAGGGCACGGTTGGCGTCGTCGTGCTCGAGGAACGGAATCATGGCGGTGGCCACCGACACCATCTGGCGCGGCGACACGTCCATGTAGTCCACCTCGGACGAGGGCACGTACTCGACCTCGCCCGCCTTCCGGCGGACCAGGACACGCGTCTCGGCGAAGCGGCCGTCATCGGCGAGCGGCGAGTTGGCCTGCGCCACGACGTGGCGGTCCTCCTCGTCGGCCGTCAGGTAGTGGATCTCGTCGGAGACCACGCCGTCGACGACCTTGCGGTACGGCGTCTCGATGAACCCGAACGGGTTGACCCGCGCGTACACCGACAGCGAGCCGATCAGCCCGATGTTGGGACCCTCAGGGGTCTCGATCGGGCACATGCGACCGTAGTGCGACGGGTGCACGTCACGGACCTCCAGCCCGGCCCGCTCACGGGACAGACCGCCGGGGCCCAGCGCCGACAGGCGGCGCTTGTGGGTCAGACCCGACAGCGGGTTGTTCTGGTCCATGAACTGCGACAGCTGGCTGGTGCCGAAGAACTCCTTGATCGCGGCGACGACCGGCCGGATGTTGATCAGCGTCTGCGGCGTGATCGCCTCGACGTCCTGGGTGGTCATCCGCTCCCGGACGACCCGCTCCATCCGCGACATACCGACCCGGATCTGGTTCTGGATCAGCTCGCCCACGGTACGCAGACGACGGTTGCCGAAGTGGTCGATGTCGTCGGTCTCCACCGGCACCTCGCTGCCGCCGGGGACCGTCATCGTGGCCTGGCCCTCGTGCAGACGCACCAGGTACTCGATGGTGGCGACGACGTCTTCCTCGGTCAGTGTCGATGACGTGATCGGGTCGCCGACATGCAAACCGAGCTTCTTGTTGACCTTGTAGCGCCCGACACGGGCCAGGTCGTAGCGCTTCTCCTTGAAGAACAGGTTCTCCAGCAGGGTCTGCGCGGACTCCTTGGTCGGCGGCTCGCCCGGACGCAGCTTGCGGTAGATGTCCAGCAACGCCTCGTCGGTGCCGGCGGTGTTGTCCTTCTCCAGCGTCGACATCATGATCTCGGAGAAGCCGAACCGCTCGTGAATCTGCTCGTTGGTCCAGCCCAGCGCCTTGAGCAGCACGGTGACCGGCTGACGACGCTTGCGGTCGATGCGCACACCGACGGTGTCGCGCTTGTCGACGTCGAACTCCAGCCACGCACCGCGGCTCGGAATCACCTTGACGCTGTGCAGCAGCTTCTCGGTGGACTTGTCGATCGACTCGTCGAAGTACACACCGGGCGAACGCACCAGCTGGCTGACGACGACGCGCTCGGTCCCGTTGATGATGAACGTGCCCTTTTCGGTCATCATCGGGAAGTCGCCCATGAACACCGTCTGGCTCTTGATCTCACCGGTGTTGTTGTTGATGAACTCGGCCGTGACGAACAGCGGGGCCGCGTACGTCATGTCCTTGTCTTTGCACTCGTCGACCGGCGCCTTGACCTCATCGAAACGGGGGTCGGAGAACGACAGCGACATGGAGCCGGAGAAGTCCTCGATCGGCGAGAGCTCGTAAAGCACCTCTTCGAGGCCGCCCGTCGGTTCGACGTCGCCGCGACGCGCGGCGGCCTCGCGCCAACGCGGTGACCCGATCAACCACTCGAAAGAGTCGATCTGCACGTCAAGCAGCCCCGGAACCTCCAGGGGTTCACGGAGCTTGGCGAAGGAGACTCGATTGGGCGCTCCGGGTACGGAGCCGTTTAAGGAACTTCCAGCAGAGGAACTTTGTGGGTGATCCGTCTTGCTCTGGCGGAAATCTGCCAAGATGCATCCTTCCAGCACCTCGTGCGACTTACGAGAACCCGGGACCACCGGATCGTTCGCCGCGAATTGTGTCGGTTAGGCCGGCGAACGATCTGTCCATATCTCACGCGCACAACTAAGAGCTAAGCCGCTTGAGGGGGCTCAGGCTTAGACCACGGTGTCAGGTGGCGGGTGAGGTGGGCAGGAAGTAGCCAGCGCAACGTCCAACAATAGCGCAGGCTCGCATATTCCTCAACTGCCCAGCATGTGGTGTCCAGGGACATCGACGCTGGCTGGCATCTCGACTTTCCGCTGGATACATGCTGACCAACAGATTGGCCCGTTTACGGCCCTTCGTCAAGAGGGCGGGCCGCGGAGTTACGCCAAGTTATCGTGAACCATCGGGGTCGCAGAGGTCCTAGTCGCCGAATTCGTGCGACCGGTACTTATGCGTACCTTCGAGGTCATCGAGGATCGCGGCCTGGGCCTCCTTCGGCAGGGTGTGCAGGATTTCGCGCACTCGCGCCTGGCGGCGCGCGACGGCTTTACGCTCCGGCATCCCGGGCGTCGCGGTGATCTGGGGCGGCACGCCCTCGATCTCCTCGACCCCGCCGGCGTGGTGACCCGCGTCGAGCAGAGCCTGCTCTTCGGCCATGGTCGATTCGTCCTTCTCCTCCGACATGCCGATCGGACCGATCCGGCGGCCGTTCAGGAACTGCCGCACGACCGGCTCCTCGCTGGTCAGCAGCACCTCCCGCGGGCCGAACATGACCAGCTTGCGGCGGAACAGCATGCCCATGTTGTCCGGCACCGTGCGCGCGATGTTGATGTTGTGCGTGACGATCAGAACGGTGGCGTCGATCTGGGCGTTGATGTCGAGGATCAGCTGGCTCAGATAGGCGGTGCGGACCGGGTCCAGACCCGAGTCCGGCTCGTCGCAGAGGATGATCTGCGGGTCCATCACGAGGGCGCGGGCCAGGCTGGCGCGCTTGCGCATACCACCGGAGATCTCACCCGGGAACTTCTTCTCGTCGCCGCCCAGACCCACCATGGTCAGCTTCTCCATGACGATGTCACGGATCTCGCCTTCCTTCTTCTTGGTGTGCTCACGCAGCGGGAAGGCGGCGTTGTCGAACAGGTTCATCGAACCGAACAGCGCGCCGTCCTGGAACATCACGCCGAACAGCGTGCGGATCTCGTAGAGCTCCTTGGCCGAACACTGAAGTATGTCGGTGCCGTCGATGACGACCGAGCCGCGCTCGGGCCGCAACAGGCCGATCAGAGACTTCAGGAACACCGATTTGCCGGTACCCGACGGTCCCAGCAGGACGCTGACTTCCCCGGCGGGGACCTCCAACGTCACGTCTTCCCAAATCCTCGAGGATCCAAAGGACTTCGTCAGTCCGCTCACCTCGATAGAGACGCCCATGGGGAATCCTTCCGTAAAAGCTTGTGCCCGCCACCTGCTCTTTTCTGTGGCATGAGTCACTGTAGCGCACGCTCGGGGCGCGGGATCGGCGTTGCGCGGCCCAGCATATAAAAAGTGGCTGACCTGAGATCACACCATGCCGGCTGGGCCGCGCTATTCAACGCGCGTGCCAAAACGCCTGTTAGGCACGTGTTAGCTGGCGGGCGTCCAGTTGCCGTGGAATCCCATCGGTACCCGCTGCGGCAGGTGCACGGTTGCCACCGACTGAAGCGTCTGGGCGTCCAGCAGCAGCAATTGGCCTTCGTCGCGGCCGCGGTGATAGCCGTATCCCATCAGGACGCCGTCGTCCTCGGCGTTGCTCGTGGGGTTGGGGACAAAGGACATCTCGCCGATTAAAAGGTCGCGGTCCAGAGGTGCGACCTCGCTGCCGCCCGTCGCGTAGTCGTGCTTGTACAACTGCGTCGAGGCGTCCGCCGGGCCGCCGGCGAGGTATCCGAAGCCGACCGTGTAGCCGAACCTGTGACGCTTTCCCACCCGGCTTTCGTCGATCCGGGGGAATTCCTGCGGCCTGTCGTCGCGGCGTTCGGTGGCCACGGCGCCGGTGGTCAGATTGATCGTCCAGCGATCAAGGGTAGGCGGGCAATCGCCGGGCCCGTGCCGGTCGCGGTCGAACATGCGCGGGTAGCTCACCAAGTCGAGAATCAGCACCTCGGCGCCGTCCCGTGCCTCGGTGTAGGCGTTGAGCGGGTGGTAGACGTAGCAGGGCTCGATGTCGAACCAGCGCACGTCTTTATTACCGCCTTCGCGCGGCATGACTCCGATGCGCGCCGGGTAGTTCGGATTCCAGGCATACGGCATCCGGTCGGAATGCTTCGGGTCGCGGTTCATCATCGCGCTGATCGGGCTCGGCACCCGGACGCGTCCGATCAGCGACTGCATCACCAGGCGGGCCGGCAGCGACAGCCAGCCCGGCATGTTCCCCGGCAACGTCTGCGAGGCGTCGAAAGTCACCGGTAGGTCGTAGAACACCACGTACTTATCGGTCAGCGAAAAGTCGTGCATCATCGGCGAACCGCTGACCGCGATGTCGACGGTGCGACGGGCCCGGCCCCGGTTGTCGATCACCGAGTACTGCACGGTGCGTCCGCGCGCGAAAGAGTAAGAGACGGCGTGCAATTCGCCGGTCTGGGGGTCGCGGTGCGGATGCGCGGTGTAGCCGCCCGCCAGGGTGCCGTCGAAATCGCAGGTGCCAATCGTGTCCAACTCGTCGGTGAGTTCGAAGTTGGCGATTCCGCCTTCCACCAGCGCCAGGGTGCGCCCGCCGTGGCCCAACACATTGGTGTTGGCGCCCATGCTCAGCATCCCGGCGCGGGGGTTCAGCCGGGCGGGCGCCGCTTCGCCCAGGGTGGCGCACACCGAGAGGCTGCGGACCCAGCGGTTGCGATACCAGCGGGCCTGCCCGCCGCCCAGCGCGACGCCGTGCACCATTCCGTCACCGGTGAACCAGTGGTAGGTGGCCGGGTCGACCTCGGCGGCGGGGTTGGGCCCGTTGCGCAGGTAGCGCCCGTCGAGGTGTTCGGGGATGCGCCCGGTGACGGGCAGGTCGTGGGCGGTCACTTCGGCGCTCACCGGCGCCAGGAAGCCATCAAGATAGGGATTTCTGCGACTCGACGGTCTGGGTGGAGGTCATTCGTCTGCTCTCCTATAACATTGATATGACGTCGTTATCGAGACGTTACGCCGTGGATGGGAAGATGGCAACGATGGCTTCGGAATTGACCACTCAGCGCAAACGCAGCATCCGCGACGACATGCTGGCGGCGGCGGTCGACCTGCTCAACGAGCACGGTCCCGACGAGTTGCAGACCCGCAAGGTCGCCGGCGCGGCGGGAACCTCGACCATGGCGGTGTACACCCATTTCGGAGGGATGCAGGGCCTGATCGCCGAAGTTGCCCAGGAGGGGCTACGGCAGTTCGACGCAGCCCAGCTGGTGCCGCAGACCGACGACCCGGTCGCGGACCTGATCGCGACGGGCGCGGCCTACCGGCGCTATGCCATCGAGCGCCCGCACATGTATCGGCTGATGTTCGGCAGCACGAGCGCACACGGCATCACCGCGCCCGTTCAAGACGTGCTGACGCTGAAGGTGGCGCAGATCGAACAGGACTGCCCGAGCTTCGCGCACGTGGTGCACGGGGTGGACCGATGCATGCGGGCCGGCCGGTTCCCGGCCGCGGGTGCGGCCGACGACGCGACCGTGATCGCTACGGCGGCCCAGTTCTGGTCGCAGATCCACGGGTTCGTGATGCTCGAGCTGGCCGGGTTCTACGGTGATGTCGGCGCGGCAGCTGGTCCGGTGCTCGATTCGATGATGGCGAGACTGCTTGTCGCCCTGGGCGATCCACTCGAGAAGGTGGCGCGGTCGCAGCAGGCGGCGAAGGCCGCGCACTGAATACGACGAAACCCCCGGGAGCCGCGTGGCGGCCCCGGGGGTTCGTGACGTGACTACTTGACGGTGACGGTGGCGCCGGCGGCCTCGAGCTTGGTCTTGGCCTCCTCGGCGGCTTCCTTGGCGACCTTCTCCAGCAGCGGCTTGGGCGCGCCGTCGACCAGGTCCTTGGCCTCTTTGAGGCCCAGGCCGGAGACGATCTCGCGGACCACCTTGATGACGCCGATCTTCTTGTCGCCGGCGGCCTCGAGGATGACGTCGAACTCCGACTGCTCCTCGGCGGCCTCGGCGGGGGCACCACCGGCCGGAGCTCCGGCGGCGGCGACGGCGACCGGAGCGGCCGCGGTGACCTCGAAGGTCTCCTCGAACTTCTTGACGAAGTCGGAGAGCTCCAACAGGGTCATTTCCTTGAACACGTCGAGCAGGTCGTCAGTAGAAATCTTTGCCATGGTGTGGGTCCTTCCTGATTTCGGGTTGGGGTTTATTCGGCTTCGGCCGGGGTCTCGGCCGATTCAGCCGGAGTCTCTGGGGTCGCAGCGGCTTCGGCGGGTGCCGCCTCCGCCTCTGCCGCCGGGGCCGCCGGCGTTTCGGCCGCGGGGGCGGCTTCCGCAGGCTTCTTTTCCTGCAGCGCGGCCAGCAGGCGGGCCATCTGCGAGGCGGGCGCGTTGAAGAGCCCGGCCGCCTTGGCCAGGTTGCCCTTCATCGCGCCGGCCAGCTTGGCGAGCAACACCTCGCGCGATTCCAGGTCGGCGATACGCTCGACCTCGGCGACCGTCAGCGCGCGGCCGTCCATGTAGCCACCCTTGATGACCAGCGCCTTGTGCTCCTTGGCGAAGGTCTTGATGGCCTTGGCGGCGTCGACCGGCTCGCCTGTCACGAACGCGATGGCGGTGGGGCCGACGAACAGCTCGTCGAGCCCCTCGACCCCCGCGTCCGCGGCGGCACGCTTGATGAGCGTGTTCTTGGCCACCGCGTAGCTGGCCGATGGCCGCAGCGAACGGCGCAGCTCGGCCAGGTTCGACACCGTCAGACCGCGGTACTCCGTGATCAGCGTCGCGGTCGACTCCTTGAACTGCTCGGTGATGTCTGCGACGGCGGTGGCCTTGTCAGCTTTGGCCATGCCTACCTCCTGAAGTGAAAGTCGTGTGACTTGTCGTCGGTGATCACCGTTGAACGACGAACGCCCCGGCGCAGGAAGCGGCCGGGGCGTGAAGATTCGCCGGCGCATGCCGGCGGTGTTGCCTCGTCCTCCTGCGTGGGCCGCCGGGATGCTCCCGGACCTTCAACCGATTTCTCGGTGACCGACGGTCTTCGGTGGATCGGCAACCAGAATAGCGTGACCTGTGCCGGTCGACCAAAACGGCGCCTCAGGTGACCGCGATGGCCAGCACCGTGAACACCGCCACCAGAAGCACCGTTCGCAGCTGGTGCAGGCGGTCGAAGCGCGCGGCGACATCACGTGAATGCTCGCCGGTGGCGGGCCACTTGGCGATGCGGTTGCTCAACGGCACCAGCAACGTGACCGTCATCAGCACGATCAGGGCCATCAGCCCCGCCGCGATCCCGAAAAGCCAGTCGCGTGACTCGCCGCGCTCCTCGATGGCGAGCGATCCCAACACCAGCAACGTCACGGCGTACCAGAAGGGCATCAAGGTACCCAGCGTCCGCGCGGCGCGGCCGCGCGCCGCGCGGAAGGCATCGTCGGAAAGCTTGCGGGTGATCGGATTGAAGAAGGCGGCGGCGGCCAGTTCCACACCCGCCATCAGCCCGGTGAGCACAACAGCGAGCGTGTCCATGTTGTGGTCCATGGCAACGACACTCCCATGCGGCCGCTCAGCCGAACTGCGCGAGCCTGGCCGCGCCGATCAGGCCGGCCCCGGCACCGAGGCCCGCGGGCACCACCCGCAGCCCGGCCAGAAAGTCCAGCCCGGCATAGTCGGCCAGCTTCGCCCGCAACGGGTCGAACAGCAGGCGACCGGAGTTGGCGACGCCTCCCCCGATGACGACGAGGTCCAGGTCGCAGACCGCGCCCACCGAGGCGATCGTGGCCGCGAGCGCGGCAGCGCCTCGGTGAAACGCCCGCTCGGCTATCGGGTTTCCCGCCGACGCCGCGGCGGCCAATTCTCGCGCGCCGGCCTCGGGCGTCGCGGACCAACCGTTTTGCCGCGCCCAGCGCACCATCCACGTCCCCGACGCGACGGTCTCCACGCAACCGTGACCGCCACACGTGCACAGGTTGCCGTCCTGTTCGACCACCACGTGTCCGACGTGACCGGCGTTGCCGGTGCGCCCGGCGTAGGGCCGGCCGTCGAGCACCAGCCCGCCGCCGACCCCGGTGGACACCACCATGCCCAGCATGAACCGCGCGCCGCGGCCGGAACCGTGCCAGTGCTCGGCCAGGGCCATGCACACGCCGTCGCCACCCATCGCCACCGGCACCCCGGGCACGGCGGCCGCGACCCTGTCTCGCAGCGGAAAGCGGTCCCAGGCCTCGATGTTGATCGGGCTGACGGTTCCGCTGTGCAGGTCGATGGGCCCGGCCGCGGCGACACCCACAGCGGCGATCGGGGCCTGCGCGGCTCGCACCGCGTCGGCGATCGCGGCAGCGACGGCGGCCCACACGATTTCGGGGTCGGGCGAATGCGGGGTGGGGCGGGTGGCGTTGTACGCCAGCACGCCACCCGAATCGGCAAGCGCGGCAGCGACTTTCGTACCGCCGATGTCCAGGCAGAGGGTGAGCATGGCGATCAGTGCCGGTGGGTGTTGTCGGGTTGACGTGGGTCGCCGGGATGCTCGTAACCCTGCGCGAGCTGCACCAGCTCGGCCCGGCGCGCGTCCAGCCACACCCGGAAGGCGCGTCGCCGCGCGGCGCCCCGCAGGTGCTCCGCGATTGCGGACCGCACCTCGGCCAGCGGTGGGGCCGAAGCCGGTCGCGTCCGCCAGCCGTGGCGATCCGGGCGCGACTGGACGAACCGGAGCGGGTTGCGGGCGTGGTAGTCGGCCACCTCGTCGTCGGCGACGCGCACCGCGGCGGTGACGTCCGCGAACAGTGCCCGCGCGTGTGGGTCGGCCAGCGTCGCCGCGGCCACGCTGCCGATCTCCAGCCGGGCCGTGACGTCGGGCAGCAGCTCGGCCTGCGTCGGCGCACCGAGCCCGGTCAGGCCGCGCGCGGTTGCTTCCGCGGCGACCACCCGTTCGGTCACGATCAGTTGCGTCAGCCAGCGCCGTAGCTGGCGGCCCTCGCTGGTGCCGCGGGCCGGCAGAGCGGCCGCGCCGGGTGCGTTGCGCAGCCGCGCCTCGGCCGCGTCGACCTCGTCCGCCGACACGGGGACGCCGGCGACGGTCGCGACCATATGGACGCTCATGTCACGGTCACCGTCACCGCCGGCGAGTAGACCAGCCGCCCTGCGCAGCCGACCCGGACCAGCGCCCACCACTGGCCGGGCTCCAGCCAGGCCGGCGGGGTCACCCGGAAGCCGAGGTCGACCGTGCCGCCGGCGGGCAGGACCGCGCCCAGCGCCGCGGGACCGATCCACTCCCAGGTGCCCCACGGGCTGATCAGATGCGCCTCCAGCGCCAGGTCGGCCAGGGCGCGGCTGCCGATCGTGACCGTCAGTTCCGCCTCTTCGCCGTGCTCGACCGCGATCTCGGCCGGCCCGTCGACCAGGTGCACCAGCTCGTCGACATCGACGTCCCCCACCGCAACCACGCACACGTCCTCGACCACCTGCCGCCACGCGGCCGGCACGCCTTCGGAGGTGATGCCCAGCTGCGCGCGGATCGGGTACAGCCCGGGTTCGGTGCTCGGCGGGAGGGACACCAGCACCTCGGCCTCGCGGTGCCCGCCGCTGGACAGGGTGAACGGCAGCTCGCCGGGCACGGCCGACCAGCCGTCCGGGCACAGCACCGTCACCGCTCCGTCCAGCGCGGAATCGCTGCAGTCACTGGCCGCCGTCAGGCGCAACGACACCTCGCCGCCCGGCTCGGCGGTCACCAGCGCGGGATGCAGATGGGCGACGGCCGGCAGCCCACCGAGCGGCGCGGGGCCCCGGTTGTGCAGCCAATAGCGCGCGTACAGCGGTTGAGCCGCCTCGGCGTGCGGGGCGAGCGTGGCGGGGCCGGCAATGGTCCGGGGTGCCTCGAGCCGGGCCAGCACGGTCGCCACCTGGTAGCCGTGCAGGTCGATCGAACGGGTGCGCTCGCCCGGCTCTTCCAGCAGATCGGCGCCGCGTAGGCCGGTCGCCTTGCCCACCCCAGAACCGATGGCCACGCGGGTGCCCGCTCCCCTGGTCTCCACCAGCCGCAGCGCCACCGCGGCCGGGTCGACGGACCGGGCGCTCCCCGCGGCCAACGGGTTGCCTGCCGCCTTGGGGGCGCCCAGCTGCACCGCGCCGGCGGGATCGACGTGTAGCAGCGAGCCGACGGCGGGCAGCGTGCCGACGCACGGCCGCGCAGTGACGGCGAGCAGTGGGTGGGAGAACTGCGCGCTGTGGTCCGGGATCGCTGCGTGCCGCCAGTCGCCGTCGCCGGAAACCAGTGCGTAGTCGAAAACGTGTGTCCAGTGCTGCAGTTGAAAGTTCGAGCCGTCGGGCGCGGTGCGGCGCGGTTCGTCGATCCAGATGCCCGAGGGCCAGCCGGTGCAGGAGCGCATCAGCGCGGTGTGCAGGGTGCCTTCGGGGTCGACGGCGAAGCTGGGCACCCCGCGGTTGAGCAGGGCCACGGTCCGGGCTTCGAAGGGCTCGATGCCCGACGGCGCCCGCTGGGCGACAACGATCTCGGCGTCCCCGAGATCGTCGGCCACCGACGCGATCTCCGCCGTCAGGCTTTCCTCGTCGCGGCCTTCGATCACCAACACCGGCAGCGCGTCCAGCGCCCGCAGGTCGGCGTCCGGGACCCATGCCGCGGCCAACGGCTTCGTGGCCGGCACCCACACCCGTGCGTGGCCGGTCCGCGCCAGCTGCCGGTCGAGTTCGGCGGTGTATGCCGGATCGGCGTCTGCCAACACGGCCGCCGCGAAGGCGTTGCTCGCTGGGCCGCCCAGCACGATCCGCACATCGGGCAGGTTCGAGTCGACGTCGAGGTCGCCGTAGCGAGGCTTGTCGGCGCCGCCGCAGGTGGCCGTGACGCCGGCGCGGACCAGCGCAACCATCAGGTCGCGGGCCAGCGCGCCGGACGCCTGTTCGTCGGGCGACACCACCTCGGCCACCGACACTGCGCGCACGTCGTCCCCGACGCGCACCCGCGCCGCCGAGGACAGCCCGAACCAGCCGTAGGCCGGGTTGTCCAGCGTCCACAGGTGGTCCGCGGTGTCCACCGATTCGGGCCCGTCATGCAGCAACGCGAAGCCACGCCCGACGACGGCGTCGCCGGTCTCGCTGACCGGCATGGCGCTCGGCACGGGACACGGCCAGCGCAGCCGCAACAGCTGGTCTTCCCCGGTGAACTCGTCGATGGTGGTGCGGCAGTCCAGCCGCGAAATGCCGTGCCAGAGCGTGAGGGTTTGGGTGTAGCGCAGCAGCGAGCCGATCCGTCCCGTGACGACGAGCCGCCCGCCCAGCGGTCCCGTGTAGGCCTGCACGCGCGCCGGGGATTCCGACGAGCCCACGACCGGCCCCTTGGGCAGCAGGTGCCACGGGCCCTCGCCCTGCGTCGGGTGCGACGGATGCTCGTCATAGACGGCGAGTTCGTTGCCCACAGCGCCGTCGGCGAGCAACTCGCGACCGGCCTGCTGCAGGGACACCACGGCGCCACCGCGCTTCGCGTCGACCTCGACCCGGTAGTGCTCGTTGGCGATCACCTCGCCGGTCGCCGGCTCCCAACCGGCCGCCCTGCCGGCGGGCACCAGCCGATACGCCCGCCAGCCCAGCGACGGCACTTCGCGCGCCAGCCAGGTGACCGACCGTCCGCCGTGCTCGACGTGCGCGGGGACCTCCACGCCGTCGGGGCCGAGCACCCGCATCCCGTCGCCCAGCGGTGTTTCCAACCGCGCGGTGACGACGTCGGTGCGCTGCTGCGCCAGCGAATTCCACACCACGACCGCGCGTTCGGGAGTGTCGACCGCGGCGGACAGCGCCACCAGGGAGTTGTCCCGGGCCGCGCGACCCAGCTCCCACGCGTCGCGCCAGCCGGTCAGCAAGTCGAGGTAGACCTGATCGGACTCGGAGCCGGTGATGGCATCGTGGTGGGCGCCGTAGGCCAGCTGCACCCACGCCTTGGCGAAGGCGGCCTGCGGGTACTCGGCGCCGCTCATCAGCCCGGCGAACACGGCGAAGCGCTCGCCCTCCAACACCGCGTTCTCGGCGGCCCGGTTGGCTTGCTTGGTGTCGATGTACGACACGTCCTTGCCGGTGTAGATCGGGTTCATGTCGCGCGTCTGCGGCGACGCCACGGTGCCGCGCTGCGCCAACTCGGCGCGCACCGCCGCGAAGAACTCGCGCGGAAGGGCGCAGACGAAGCGGGGCCAGGTGTAGCGGGCGGCCCAGTCGCGATGGATGGCGGTGACCCACTTGTTCGGCGGCGTGTAGTCGGTGCCGACGGGCAGCAGCACGTTGCGGGTCAGCGCGACCCTCTTGAGCTGATCGAACGACGCGTAGGTGGCGTCCTCGGCCTCGCTCAGCGTCGTCGACGAGTCCATCCACCAGCCCGCCGAATAGTGCGCGGGCATGTAGTGGGTGAGCAGGCCGCGGCCCGACGGCGAGATCCATTCGAACTCGCTGCAGAACTGCATGCGCTCGACGTCCCCGCCCTGGGCCGGGCCCCACTGATGATGCGGACCGCGGGCCCACGAACTCGATGTCAGGCCGGCGTCGGCGGCCATCCCGGGAAACTGCGGGTCGTGGCCGAACACGTCCAGCTGCCACGCGGTGGCCGGGTCGGCACCGAGCACGTCACGTTGAAAACCTATGCCGTGCACCAGGTTTCGGATGGTCGTCTCGGGGCTGGTGAGGTTCGTGTTGGGTTCGTTGTAGGTGCCGCCCATCACCTCGACGCGGCCCTCGGCGAGGAACCGGCGCAGGTCGGCGCGGTCCTTGGGGCGGGTGTCCCAGTACGGCTTGAGGTAATCCACCTCGGCCAACACGAACTTGTACTCGGGCTCGCGGCGCGCCATCTCCAGATGCGCGTGCACGAGCTCGAAGCCGTTCGTCTGCCGGGCCCTTCCCGGCGGGTCCTCTGTCCATTCGCTGGTGTAGGCGCCTTGCGTGTTCCACCACACAGGGTCGTAGTGGAAGTGACTGACCATATACATGGTCCAGCCGGGCTCGGCCACGACGAAGTCGAACGTCGCATCAGCGGCGCCGGCGTGCACCCGCGCGGCGCGCCGCTCACCGACGACCGGGCGCTGCACCCGCACTCCGATCTCGACGACCCCGTCGCCCGGCCCGGCGACGGCCTCGCCGTCCAGGCCGTCGCCCTCGATGCGGATCGTCGTCGCCTTGGCGCATTCGGCGACGTCGACGCGCGCCAATTGCAGCGGAGCGTCCGTCGGCCCGGTGAACAGTTCGGTCGACTGAGCCGAAATTATTCGCATGCCGAATCCAGCTGCATGCCCGCACTTTACGGTGGCTATACCGCAACCGAAAGGATTGCCCATGCCAGCCCTTGCCCCGCCCGTGGCCGACGAACGCAGCGCGCTGCGCGAGTACCTGGCCTACCACCAGAGCGCCTACTTCGCGGTGTCCTACGGCCTCACCGACGAGCAGGCCCGGTCCACGCCGTCGGCCAGCGCGCTGTCGATCGGCGGGCTGGTCAAACACGTCACCGCCATGCAGCGCAACTGGATGGCACGGGTCGCGGCCGCTCCGGACCAACCGCCCAAGGACCCCCGGCCGTTCGACGAGATAGCGAAGGAATTCGGCGATCAGCACGTGATGCGGCCCGACGAGACGCTGGCCGGGCTGCTGGCAGCCTTCGAGGCGGAGAACGCCACGTCGCTGCGCCTGGTGGAAACCGCGGACCTGGACGCCGCGGTGCCGGTGCCGACCGAGATTCCATGGTTTCCGAAAAATCTGGACGCGTGGTCGGTGCGCTGGGTGATCCTGCACGTGATCAACGAGTTGGCCCGGCACTCGGGGCACGCCGACAT
>NZ_JAFAUS010000092.1 GCF_019243155.1 Mycobacterium sp. | reverse complement strand
GTTGCAAAAGGCATTGGACTACGGGCTGCTCAGCATCCGGGGTGTTGACCGCACCCTACGGGTCGCGTGGAGCCTGACCGACTTGGCCGGCCGCGTCTCGCCCGGTCCCGACGAGGTAGCGACCGCACTCAGTTTCCGCCAACCGGGTGCCCAGCGATGACGACCGCGCTCGACGACTCCGCGCTTCGCGCGTGGGCCTACCTATCCCGGGTCGCCGAACCGCCGTGCGCCGAACTCGCCACGCTGGTACGCCAGGTCGGGCCCGTGGAGGCCGCAGACCGGGTCCGCCGTGGAGTCGTCAACGACGAGGTGGGCAAACACACCAATGCCAGACGCGAAGTGGATTGTGCTGCAGCAGATCTCGACGCTCTCGCCCGTCGCGGGGGTCGGCTGATCACGCCCGACGACGACGAGTGGCCGCTGCTGGCCTTCGCCGGATTCGGTGGGGCGGGGGCGAAGCCGCGCGGCGGTGCGCCGATGGCGCTGTGGGCGCAGGGGCCGATGAGGCTCGATGAGGTCTCGCACCGGGCGGCCGCCGTGGTCGGGACCCGAGCCTCCACAGCGTATGGCGAGCAGGTGACCGCCGACCTGGCCGCCGGGCTCGCCGAGCGCGATGTCGCGGTCGTCTCCGGGGGCGCCTACGGCATCGACGGCGCCGCGCACCGCGCCGTGCTCGCCTCCGACGGAATCACGGTGGCGGTCCTAGCGGGCGGGCTCGACGTTCCCTACCCGAGCGGGCATAGCGCCCTGCTGCATCGGATCGGCCAGCATGGGTTGCTGTTCACGGAATATGCGCCCGGCGTCCGTCCTGCCCGGCACCGATTCCTGACCCGCAACCGTCTGGTCGCTGCCGTCAGCGGGGCCGCGGTGGTCGTGGAGGCAGGCCTGCGCAGCGGTGCCGCGAATACCGCGGCCTGGGCACGGGCGCTGGGACGTGTGGTGGCCGCGGTTCCCGGGCCCGTGACGTCCTCGGCATCGGCGGGTTGCCATGCGCTGCTGCGCAGTGGGGCCGAACTGGTCACCCGAGCCGATCATGTCGTCGAGCTCATCGGCCACATCGGTGAATTGGCAACCGAGGACTCGCGTCCGACAACTGCTTTCGACAGCCTGAGCGACTCCGAGCGGCAGGTCTATGAGGCATTACCGGGGCGCGGCGGCGCCACGGTCGACCAGATCGCGGTTGGGTCGGGGATGGCGCCCGAGCGGGTGCTCGGGCCATTGGCGGTCCTCGAACTCGCCGGTCTGGTCCGTCGCGACGAAGGGCGGTGGCGAATAGTCCGGGCCGGTGGCGACGGGACGGCGGCGGCTCGCCTGTGCTGAATTCGTCAGGCGGAGCGCCGGTTACCGACCGCCCACTCGAAGACATCTCCCGTGGACCGCGCGCCCTGGGCGGACTTTGGACCGGTTCGGTTCGCCGAGTTGCGCCAGCAGCCGATCACCGGCGGTAACGACGTCGGCGAACACCGCCGGATTTCGGTGCGCGCCTTCGCCGGCCAAGCTGCATCAACGGCGCGGCTCGTATAGTCGGTCGGGGGTCGGGGTCTGGGACAGGAGGACAAGTGGCAGGTCGACCACTGCAACGTTTCGAGGTTGTCGGTACCAAAGAACTCACACCGCACATGGTCCGAGTGGTGCTGGGGAGCGGGGATTTCAGCACTTTCGTTCCCAGCAAATTCACCGACTCTTACGTCAAATTGGTATTCGTCGCGGACGACGTCGACGTCGACGAATTGCCAGAGCCGTTAACTCTGGACAGCTTTGCCGCCCTGCCCGCCGAGAAAAAGCCCTCGGTGCGCACCATCACCGTCCGCCAGGTCGACGTGGCTGCCCGCGAGATCACGCTCGACATCGTCGTGCACGGCGACCACGGGATCGCAGGTAAGTGGGCCTCGTCGGCGCAGCCCGGCCAGCCCATCTACCTGATGGGGCCCGGTGGGGCCTTCACGCCGGACCCTGCCGCGGACTGGCATCTGCTGGCCGGCGACGAATCTGCCCTGCCGGCGATCGGGGCGGCCCTGGAAGCGTTGCCGCCCAGCGCGATCGGCAAGGCGTTCATCGAGGTGGCCGGGCCGGAAGACGAGATCGAGCTGACCGCGCCCGAAGGTGTCGAGGTGCACTGGGTCTACCGCGGCGGCCGGGCCGACCTGGTTCCCGAGGACCGCGCCGGTGACCACGCGCCGCTGATCGAGGCGGTCAAGACCAGCCTGTGGTTGCCGGGACAGGTGCACGTCTTCATCCACGGCGAGGCCCAGGCCGTCATGCACAATCTGCGGCCTTACATCCGCAAAGAGCGCGGCGTGGACGCGAAATGGGCGTCGTCGATCTCGGGTTATTGGCGGCGCGGCCGCACCGAAGAGACGTTCCGGCAGTGGAAGAAACAGCTCGCCGAGGCCGAGGAGGCCGCGGCGTCGTAGTGGGCTCGTCACGCCGAACGGCGGCTGGCATTCTCTAGCGCATGGCATTGTCACCCCGGTTCGGGGACTACCAGAACGAGATCTACCTGCAGGGCCTGGCCGGCGTGGTGCCCCCGCTGCCGATGGTCTTCGCCGAGCTGGAGGCCAGGGCCGCCACGACCCTGCCGCCCTCGGTTTGGTCGTACGTCGCGGGTGGGGCGGGCGACGAACGCACCCAGCGGGCCAACGCGCAGGTCTTCGAACGGTGGGGGCTCATCCCGCGGATGTTCGTCGGGGCCGCCGAACGCGACCTGTCCGTCGACCTGTTCGGGATGACCTTGCCGACGCCGGTGTTCATGGCGCCGATCGGCGTCATCGGCATCTGCGCCCAGGACGGCCACGGAGACCTGGCCGCCGCTCGCGCGGCCGCGCACACCGGCGTCCCGATGGTCGCCTCCACGTTGACCGTCGACCCGATGGAAGACGTCGCGGAGGCCCTCGGCGACACCCCGGGGTTCTTCCAGCTCTACACACCGACCGACCGGGAACTGGCCGCCAGCCTCGTGCATCGCGCCGAGGCGGCCGGCTTCAAGGGCATCGTCGTCACCCTCGACACCTGGGTCACCGGCTGGCGTCCGCGCGACCTGAGCACGTCGAACTTCCCGCAACTGCGCGGTCACTGCCTGGCGAACTACTTCAGCGACCCGGTGTTTCGCGCCGGCCTGCAACGCCCGCCGGAGGAGGACCGCCAAGGCGCGACGCTGCGCTGGATTCAGGTCTTCGGAAACCCTTTGACCTGGGATGATCTGCCGTGGCTGCGGTCGTTGACCGATCTGCCACTGCTGGTGAAGGGCGTCTGTCACCCGGACGACGCCCGCCGCGCGAAGGACGGCGGCGTCGACGGCATCTACTGCTCCAACCACGGCGGACGCCAGGCCAACGGCGGACTGCCCGCGCTGGACTGCCTGCCGGGGGTGGTCGAGGCGGCCGACGGACTGCCGGTCCTGTTCGACTCGGGGGTCCGTAGCGGCGCCGACGTGATCAAGGCGCTCGCGCTGGGGGCCACCGCGGTCGGCATCGGCCGCCCCTACGCCTACGGCTTGGCGCTCGGCGGTGTCGACGGCGTGGTTCACGTGCTGCGCACGATGCTCGCCGAGGCGGACCTCATCATGGCGGTCGACGGCTATTGCGCGCTCAAAGATCTCACCCCGGACACGCTCCGGCGCGTCGACTGAGTCGTCCACCCGGCGCCTGACACCGTGAGGGCGTGGACCAGATTCTTGAGGAGTTCGACGAGTACCTGGCGCTGCAATGCGGTCGTTCGGCGCACACCCGGCGCGCCTACCTCGGCGACCTGCGTTCGTTGTTCGCGTTCCTCGAAGCGCGCGGCGGCCTGGACGCGTTGAGCCTGCCGATCTTGCGCTCGTGGTTGTCCACCGCGGCCGCGACCGGCGTCGCCCGCACCACGCTGGCGCGGCGCACCTCGGCGGTCAAGGCATTCACCGCATGGGCCACGCGGCGCGGCCTGCTGACCGGCGATCCGGCGGCCCGGCTGCAGGTGCCGAAGGCGCACCGCACCCTGCCGTCGGTGCTGCGCCAGGATCAGGCCGGCGATGCCATGGCCGCCGCGAAATCCGGTGCCCAGCAAGGTGATCCGATGGCACTGCGGGACAGGTTGATCGTCGAGATGTTGTACGCCACCGGAATTCGGGTGAGCGAGCTGTGCGGTCTGGACATCGACGACGTGGACACCGGGTA
>NZ_JAFAUS010000029.1 GCF_019243155.1 Mycobacterium sp. | reverse complement strand
TGCAACTTGCCGTGGTGTTCGTCGCCGTCGATCTCGGCGGGTTCGGCGCTCGCGTGCCGGGCCGACGACTGCGGCTGGACGTAGGGCAAGGCGTCCTGCTGGTCGAGCATGCCGTAATGGGCGGTTGCGCGGGTCCCCGCGGGCGGGTGGTCACCCGCGTAGGGGATGACGGTGGTAGTTCCGGTGGAGGGGTTGAAGTCGCCGGGGTAACCGACGGGCGTCAGATCATCTTCGGGATCGACTAGGCGCGCCGTTGCGGGGCGTCCCGGGGCAGACTCCGGGGATTCGCCGGGCCGCTGCCAATGTGCGTCATGCGATTGACTGGTCACGCGTGTCAGGGTAAGGGCTTTTAGCCCCGAATCGGGGATTTGAGCGGCGCTTTCGCCCGTCAATCGGTAGTTTGCCCGCCAAATACGCCCGGATTGGCGCCAAATTGTGTCCGGAACGCTCGAAATCGCCGAATTCGACCCGACCGCCTTGGGCCCGCCGGACGCCGGCGGACGGGTGGCGCGACCGAGTTTCCTTCGGGGACACGAGGACGCGTGTGGCGGCGGTGCCTGCAGTGTCCGTAGCCTGTCGATCATGCGACTGGGGCGATCAGGGCGGCCGATGCGGCGCGTGTTCACGGCGCTCTGCGCGGTGGCGCTGGTTTCGAGTGGGTGTGCCCGGTTCAACGACGCGCAGTCTCAGCCGTTCACCACCGACCCCGAACTTCGGCCGCAGCCCAGCTCGACGCCTCCCCCGCCGCCGCCGCTGCCGCCCACGCCGTTCCCGAAGGTCTGCCCGGCGCCCGGTGTGATGCAGGGGTGCCTGGAAAGCACCAGCGGCCTGATCATGGGCCCGGACAGCAAAACCGCGCTGGTCGCCGAGCGCACCACCGGCGCCGTCAAAGAGATCTCCGTCAGCGCCGAGCCGAAGGTGAAGGTGGTCATCCCGGTCGACCCGTCCGGCGATGGCGGCCTGATGGACATCGTGATGTCGCCGACCTACACGCAGGACCGCCTGATGTACGCCTACATCAGCACGCCCACCGACAATCGCGTCATCCGCATCGCCGACGGCGACATCCCGAAGGACATTCTGACCGGGATCCCCAAGGGCGCCACCGGCAACACCGGCGCGCTGATCTTCACCAGCCCCACCACGCTGGTCGTGCTGACCGGCGATGCCGGCAACCCGGCGGCGGCCGCCGACCCCAAGTCACTTGCCGGCAAGGTGCTGCGCATCGAGCAGCCGACGACGATCGGCCAGGCGCCGCCAACGACGGCGCTGTCCGGCGTCGGCGCCGGCGGCGGCCTGTGCACCGACCCGGTCGACGGGTCGCTGTATGTCGCCGACCGCACCCCGACGGCGGATCGGTTGCAGCGCATCACCAAGACCTCAGAGGTCTCCACCGTGTGGACGTGGCCGGACAAACCCGGCGTGGCCGGTTGCGCGGCAATGGACGGGACTGTGCTGGTGAACCTGATCAACACCAAGCTGACGGTCGCCGTCCGGCTCGCGCCGAATACCGGTGCCGTTACCGGTGAACCCGACGTCGTGCGTAAGGACACGCACGCTCACGCGTGGGCGCTGCGGATGTCGCCGGACGGAAACGTATGGGGCGCAACGGTCAACAAGACCGCCGGGGATGCCGAAAAGCTCGACGACGTGGTGTTCCCGCTCTTCCCGCAGGGCGGCGGATTCCCACGTAACAACGACGACAAGAGCTAGCGACTAGCCCTGCCCGCAGGCGGCCAGGACGAGTTCGCGCACCCTGGCCGCGTCGGCCTGCCCGCGGGTGGCCTTCATCACCGCACCGACGATCGCACCCGCCGCGGCCACCTTGCCGCCGCGGATCTTCTCCGCGACATCGGGATTGGCGGCAAGCGCCTCGTCGACGGCGGCCTGCGTCACCGAGTCGTCGCGCACCAGGGCCAGGCCGCGGTCGGTCATCACCTGCTCGGGCTCGCCCTCCCCCGCCAGCACACCCTCCACGACCTGGCGGGCCAGCTTGTTGGAGAGCTTGCCTTCGTCGATCAGTGCCACCACCGCGGCGACTTGCGCCGGGGTGATGGAAAGCTCGTCGAGCGCGACGTTCGCCTCGTTGGCCTTCTGTACCAAGAAGTTTCCCCACCAGGCGCGTGCCTGCTCGCTGGACGCCCCGTGCTTGACGGTGGCGATCACCAGGTCGACCGCGCCAGCGTTGACCAGGTCTCGCATCACCTCGTCGGAGATGCCCCACTCTTCCTGAATCCGCTTGCGGCTCAACCACGGTAACTCGGGGATCGTCTGGCGCAGCTGCTCCACCAGTTCGCGGCTGGGGGCGACGGGTTCGAGATCCGGCTCGGGGAAGTAGCGGTAATCCTGTGCGGTCTCCTTGGCCCGGCCCGGGCTGGTGTAGCCGCCGGCCTCCTGAAAGTGCCTGGTTTCCTGGATGATCTGGCCGCCGGACGCCAGAATCGCGGCCTGGCGCTGCATCTCGTATCGCACGGCGACTTCGACGCTCTTGAGTGAGTTGACGTTCTTGGTCTCGGTGCGGGTGCCGAACTCGACGGTGCCGGTCGGCTTGAGCGACACGTTGGAGTCGCAACGCATCGAACCCTGATCCATCCGGACATCGGATACGTCCAAGGCGCGCAACAGGTCTCGCAGGGCGGTCACATACGCGCGGGCGATCTGCGGCGCTTGGGCGCCGGCCCCCTCGATGGGTTTGGTGACGATTTCGATCAGCGGCACGCCGGCGCGGTTGTAGTCGATCAGCGACGTCGTCGCGCCGTGGATGCGGCCGGTCACGCTGCCCAGGTGGGTGAGCTTGCCGGTGTCCTCCTCCATGTGCGCCCGCTCGATCTCCACCCGCCAGGTGGTGCCGTCTTCCAGTGGCGCCTCGAGGTAGCCGTTGATGGCGATCGGCTCGTCGTACTGCGAGATCTGGTAGTTCTTCGGCATGTCCGGGTAGAAGTAGTTCTTCCGGGCGAAGCGGCACCACGGCACGATCTCGCAGTTCAGGGCCAGCCCGATGCGGATCGCCGACTCAACCGCGGCGCGGTTGAGCACGGGCAGCGACCCGGGCAATCCCAGGCATACCGGACACACCTGAGTGTTGGGTTCGGCGCCGAATGTGGTGGAGCACCCGCAGAACATCTTGGTCGCGGTGGACAGCTCGACGTGCACCTCGAGACCGAGTACCGGGTCGAATCGCGCGATGACGTCGTCGTAGTCCATGAGATCGGCGCTGGCAGCAACACTCATGCCGTCGATCCTAGTGGTGACCTCGAGCGCGGCGGAGCCGGGCGAAGAGGGTCACCACCGACCAACACCGTGGTGACCTCGAGCGCGGCGGAGCCGGGCGAAGAGGGTCACCACCGACCAACACAGTGGTGGCTTTAAACGCGTTCTGCGGCTACTGCGCGGGCTCGCCAGCGCGGCCCGGGAACATGTCCGCCAGCGCGGCCGCCATCTCGAGGTAGCTGCGCCGGCTTTCCCTGGTCAAACGGTCCAGCGCGATTTTCTTGCCTTCATGCACGTGCCGATCGAACGGCAGCGTCACCGTGGCGGCAACGAAGGTCGACAGTCGCTCGAGCTCCGTGGCCGCCACCGCGTCCACCTTGGCCCGTTCGACGTGGTTTATGGCAAGCACGGTAGAATTCACCAATCGCTGAAATCCGTTGTGAGACAACCACTCCAACGTGGTCTGGGTCTTGCGTATGGCGTCGATGGAACTACTCGTGACAACCACGAGGGCGCGCGACTCCGGGAGAACGGCCTCCATCACAGTGGAATTGAGCGCTTTGACGCAGTCCACCAACATCACCGAATACTGGTTTCGCAGAATCGAGAAGGCTTCGACGACGTCGCGGCGGTTCAGCTGCCAATTGACGCGCGCGTAGTCGGGTAGCCCGAGGACTTCCAGCCCGAAGCTGTTCATATAGGTGTGCGCCCGGATATCGGAATACTGCGTGGCCGCGTAGCCCGACAGCAGGTCGGCCAGGCTCAACGGATTCCGCTGACCGTGCCGGTCCGCCAAGTCGCCGGCATCCAAGTCGAGCGCGATCACCCGATCGTCGCGCACGGCGGCGAAGGTCGAGCCCAGCGCCTCCACTACCACCGTCTTGCCGACCCCGCCCTTGAGGTTGAGGACAGCAATAGGGAACGCGCCACCGACGACCGTCCTGATGCGCTCCTTCAGCGCGTTTTCGTGTGCCGCGCTTTTGCCGGGACCCACATCGATCCCGGTGACGCGCTTCATCACGTCCCGCCAGTTAAGCGCGGGGACAGCTCCGGTGTCCGGCTGGTCGAAACGATCGAGGGCCGTGCCGCCAAGGACCGGATCACGGTGAACGGGCGACGCAGTCGGCCTGGCCGGGGCGGGTTCGGCCGGCGGTAGCGAGGAGGGTCGGAGCGGCTGGCCGGCCGGCGATTTCCCCCGGTAGCGCTCCGGAACGGTGGGCGCCGCCGGGTCCGCATCGACTCGCCGCCTGGGCCGACGCCTCTCAATGCGGGGCGGACCCGGAGGCCCCGCCGGCGCAACGGGCTGCTGAACGGCGCCGCGAGTCGAGCCGCGGTTGTTCATTCCCCCGGTATAACCACTGCGGACCTTGGGAGAAACCTCAAATTTCCGCCCACCAGGCCAAAGCCCGGACGTTGACCGGCAAATTCAGCCCGACGTCAAGCCGGGGCCACCCGCTGTTTGCCGGGATCTGGCCCTAGCCAAAGAACGCGACGGCGTCGTCGTAGCGGCTTTCGGGCACCAGTTTCAGCTGCCGAACGGCATCCGCCAGCGGCACCCGGCCGATGTCCTGGCCCCGCAGAGACACCATCTGGCCGTACTCCCCCGCGTGGGCGGCGTCGGCGGCATTGAGGCCGAATCGGGTGGCCAGCACGCGGTCGTAGGCGGTCGGCGTGCCGCCTCGCTGGACGTGGCCCAAGACGGTCACCCGGACCTCTTTGTTGATCCGCTTTTCCACCGCGATGCCCAGCTGCTGCGCGACCCCGGTGAAACGCTCGTGCCCGAACTCGTCGATCCCGCCTTCGCGCAACGAGATTGAGCCCGGGATCGGCTTTGCTCCCTCGGCGACCACACAGATGAAGTGCGAATCACCGCGCTGGAACCGCCTTTTGACGAGCCGGCACACCTCTTCGATGTCGAAGGGCTGCTCGGGGATCAGCGTCATGTGCGCGCCGGAGGCCAGGCCGGCGTTCAGCGCGATCCAGCCGGCGTGCCTGCCCATCACCTCCACCAGCATCACCCGCTGATGAGACTCGGCGGTGCTGTGCAGCCGGTCGATGGCGTCGGTGGCGACGGTCAGCGCGGTGTCGTGGCCGAAAGTCACGTCGGTACAATCGATGTCGTTATCGATGGTCTTCGGCACACCGACCACGGGGACGTTCTCTTCCGAAAGCCAGTGCGCGGCCGTCAGCGTGCCCTCGCCGCCGATGGGGATCAGGACGTCGATGCCGTTGTCGTCGAGGGTCTGTTTGATCTGGTCCAGTCCGGCCCGCAGCTTGTCGGGGTGAACCCGCGCGGTGCCCAGCATGGTCCCGCCCTTGGCCAGCAGCCGGTCGTTGCGGTCGTCGTTCTTGAGCTGCATGCGCCGGTTCTCCAGCAGGCCGCGCCAGCCGTCCTGAAAGCCGACCACCGACGAGCCGTACCGGGAGTCGCAGGTGCGCACCACCGCTCGGATGACTGCGTTGAGCCCGGGACAGTCCCCGCCCCCGGTGAGAATTCCGATCCGCATCACTTCATCTTGCCTGTGACGGCGATCGACGGCGCGGTATCACTGTTAATACCGGCAGGGCCGACTAAATGGCCGACGGCAGCGG
>NZ_JAFAUS010000457.1 GCF_019243155.1 Mycobacterium sp. | reverse complement strand
GAAGGACACACTGACCGGGGTCATCGCCGACGGGCCGACGTCGGCGGCCCAATTGTTCGCCGACCTGCCCGTCGTCCTGCTGGAACGCCATCATGACTGAATTCAGGGTCTGGGCACCAAAACCCCATGGGGTTCGCCTCGACGTCGACGGCCAAGCGCACGCGATGACGCGCTCGGGTGACGGTTGGTGGCACGCGAACGTCGACACGGCGCCAGACGCGCGCTACGGGTATCTGCTCGACGACGATGCGACTGTGTACCCCGATCCGCGATCCCCCCGCCAACCCGACGGCGTGCACGACCGCTCGCAGTTGTGGGACCCGGCGACGGCGGCCTGGACCGACGGCGATTGGCAGGGCCGGTCGGTGGAAGGCGCGGTGATCTACGAACTGCACCTCGGTACCTTCACCGATGCCGGCACGTTCGACTCCGCCATCGAAAAGCTGGACTATCTGGTCGATCTGGGTGTCGACTTCGTCGAGCTGATGCCCGTGAACGCCTTTGCCGGAACGCACGGCTGGGGGTACGACGGCGTGCTGTGGTACAGCGTGCACGAACCCTACGGCGGCCCGGACGGATTGGTGCGGTTCGTCGACGCCTGCCACGCGAGGGGTCTCGGGGTGCTGATCGACGCGGTGTTCAACCACCTCGGCCCGTCGGGCAACTATCTGCCCAAGTACGGCCCCTACCTGTCGTCGGGAAGCAACCCGTGGGGCGAGGGCATCAATATCGCCGATGCGGATTCCGATGAGGTGCGCCGCTACATCATCGGGTGCGCGTTGCGCTGGATGCGCGACTTCCACGCCGACGGCCTGCGCCTGGACGCCGTGCACGCGCTGGTGGACACCACCGCTATCGACATCCTCGAGGAGCTCGCGACCGAAACCGATTGGCTGTCAACGCAGCTGGGCCGCCCGCTGTCGCTCATCGCCGAAAGCGACCTCAACGATCCCCGGCTGATCAGCACCCGCGATCGCGGCGGCTACGGACTCACCGCCCAGTGGGCCGACGACATTCACCACGCCATTCACACCGCGGTGTCCGGCGAGCGGCAGGGCTACTACGCCGACTTCGGTTCGCTGGCCACCCTGGCGCACACCTTGCGGAATGGCTACTTCCACGCAGCCACGTACTCGTCGTTCCGGCGCCGTCGCCACGGGCGGCCGTTGGACACGGCCGAGATCCCGGGCACCCGGCTCGTCGCCTACACCTGCACCCACGACCAGGTCGGCAACCGGGCCCTCGGGGACCGCCCGTCGCAGAACCTCACCGGCGGCCAGCTGGCCATCAAGGCCGTACTCGCACTTGCAACCCCGTTCACCGCAATGCTTTTCATGGGCGAGGAGTACGGGGCTTCCACCCCGTTCCAGTTCTTCAGCTCGCACCCCGAGCCGGAACTGGCCCGGGCCACGGCGGAGGGTCGCAAGGCCGAGTTCGCCGAGCACGGCTGGGACGCCGACGAGATCCCCGACCCGCAGGACCCGGAGACGTTCCTGCGCTCCAAATTGAATTGGGACGAGGTCGACTCCGGGGAACACGCGCGCGTGCACGGCCTGTACCGCGACCTGATCGCGTTGCGGCGCAGCGACCCCGATTTGGCCGACCCTTGGCTGGGGCGCCTCGCGGTCGATTACGACGAAGACCAACGCTGGATCGCATTGTCGCGTGGCCGGTTGCGCATGGTGTGCAACCTCGGACCCGACGCGGTGAAAGTGCCGGTCACCGGCGACGTGGTCCTCGCCTGGGACGAGCCGGTGGTGGACGCGGACGGCACGGTGCTTGCGGGCGGGTCGTTCGTCATTCTGCGCTGTGGATAACTGATTGGCGGCCTTGCGGGTTACCGCCGATGATGCGCTGATGAATCATCACGGATTAGTTCGCAAGCTGCGTCGCTTCCTCAAAACCGTGCCGCCTGCACCGCCCGCCGCGCTCCACGAAGTGCCGCGGGACGGCACCGTCGAGTTGTTGTGGACCGGACCCGGACTGGGAGCGGTTGGCGCCGAGGGCCTTTGACTCAGACGCTGGCGCGGCCGGTGCTGCGCACCGCGTGCGCGACCGCGTCGGCGAGCGGATCGATTTCGTCGTCCGCCAGGTCGGAAATCGTGATGCGAATTCCCGGCGACGTGCCGATCCGGAACCGGGTGCCCGGCGCCGCTGCCCAGCCCGCGCCGAGCAGCCGGGTGATCGCGACCGTCTCGTCGGGGACCGGGACCCACACGTTGAGCCCGGACCGCCCGCGGCCGGCGACGCCGCGCTCGGCCAACGCGTCGATCAACCGCTGCCGGTTGCCGGCGTATTGCCGGTCCGCCGTGGCGACGAGGTGTGCTGCCGCGTCGTTGGTCCACAACCCGACCGCCAGGTCCTGCAGGAGGTGGCTGACCCAGCCCGGCCCGAGTCGCAAGCGGCCGTGCACGCGTTCGACGGTGCGGTGGTCGCCGGCGAGGACGGCGACGCGCAGATCGGGGCCGTACGCCTTGGACGCCGACCGCACGAAGGCCCAGTGCCGCGTTGAGCCCGCCAGGCTGTGCAGCGGGGCACCGGAGATGCCCGCGCAGTGATCGTCCTCGACGAGCAACAGGTCCTCGCCCCGGTCGGCCAGCAATTGCCGCAGCGCTTCGGCGCGGTGCGCGGATACCGCTGCGCCCGTTGGATTTTGGGCGCGATCGGTGATGACCAGCGCACGCGCACCGCGGGCCAGCGCGCGGTCCAGGTCGGCGATCAACGGACCGTCGTCGTCGACTTGCACTGGCTCGGCCGAAAGACTCAGGGCGGCAAGGAGATCGAGCAGGTTGGCCCAGCCCGGATCCTCCACCGCCACCCGGTCGCCGGGCCGCAGGTGCGCGCTGAGCGCGCGTTCGATGCCGTCCAGCGCGCCGCTGGTCACTGCCAGGTGATCGGCCGGGATCCCGTCGGCGGCGAGCGCTGCACGACTGAAGTTGACCAACTCCGCCGTCATGGCGGGCTGACCGTACAAGACCGGTTGGCCCGCAACCGGACTGGCCAACGCGGCCGCAGCGATGGGCAACATGGCCGGGTCGGGATTGCCGGTCGACAGGTCGCGTACGCCCGCGGGAACGTCGAGGCCCAGCAGGGACCGGGGTGTGGTCGCCGGGCGGTGGCGTACCCGGGTGCCGCGCCGGCCGGCGGTCTCGACGGCCCCGCGGTCGCGCAGCAGTCGGTAGGCGGCGGCCGCGGTATTGGCGTTGACGCGGAGCTGGATGGCCAGGTCGCGCACCGGCGGCAACGCGTCACCAGGCGCCAGGGTGCCGCTCGAGATGGCGTCTTCGATGCTGGCGGCTATGGACTCCGCACCTGTCCCGGTTATGCTGTTTTGTACTGGCACGCTTTAGATTATGTACTAGAACAATAGTGAAGGCAATCGTGGAAACCGCTTACGAACCCACCCCGCGCACGACGCCGACCCGCTACCGGGAACGCGCTCACTACGACCGCCAGACGGTGCACGCCATCCTGGACGAGGCCCTGATCTGCCATCTGGGCTACCTCAGCGCCGGAGAACCGGTGGTGTTGCCGACCACGCATGCGCGGCTCGGCGAGACGCTCTACCTGCACGGTTCCTCGGGCAGCGGCCCGCTGCTCGCCGCTAAGGCGGCGCCCGAGGGCCTACCGGTCTGCGTCACGGTGACCCTGGTCGACGGGTTGGTGCTGGCTCGCGCGGCGATGCACCATTCGATGAACTTCCGCTCGGTGGTGGTGATGGGTGCCGCACGTGTGGTCGAGGACCCGGCGGAGAAGACGCGGGCGCTGTCCTGCTTGCTCGACCACATCGCGGTGGGGCGTGCCGCCGACTGCAGGGCACCGAACGCGCGTGAGCTCGCCGCGACCGGGGTGCTCGCGCTCGACCTCGTCGAGGTGTCGGCCAAGGTACGCAGCGGCGCCCCGGCCGACGATCCCGAGGACGTCCCGCTGCCGCACTGGGCTGGAGTGTTGCCGGTGAGCCTGACGATCGGGGCGCCGATGCCGGCCGGCGACCTCGATCCGGCGGTCCCGGCGCCGCCGTACGTGACGGACTACTCGCGCTAGGGCTACGACTGGAAGAGCAGGTAGCGGTAGGCCGGCGAACCGGGCTCCAACGGCTCGACGTGCAGATCCGTGGCGCGCATCCGCGCGAGCAGGCCGTCGAGGTCGGCCGAGGACCCGAGCTCGATGCCGACCAGTGCCTCGCCGGTCTCCCGGTTGTTGCGCTTGAGGTACTCGAACAGCGTGATGTCGTCGGTTGGCCCGAGCACCTCGTCGAGGAACCGGCGCAGCGCGCCGGGTTCCTGTGGAAAGTCCACCAGGAAGTAGTGCTTGAGGCCGAGGTGGACCAGCGAGCGCTCCAGCACCTCGCCGTAGCGCGACACGTCGTTGTTGCCGCCCGAAAT
>NZ_JAFAUS010000171.1 GCF_019243155.1 Mycobacterium sp. | reverse complement strand
ACCGACTGCGCCCACGACCCGTTGCCGTCGGCGGGCAGCGGACGGCGGACGGCCTTGGGCCGACCGGTCGTGCCCGACGAATAGAGCATCTCCGATCCGTCGGACACCGGCGGCGGTTCGCCCGCCGCAACCAAGGCGTCCTCGTAGGACTGAAAGGCGGGCAGGTCGCCCCCAACCGCGATGTGCACCCGCACGGCGCCGTTCGCATTTCGCACGTGCCCCGCCAGTTCGGCCATGAACGCGTCGACGAACACCGCCTTCGCGTCGGAATCGTCGATGACATAGGCGACTTCGTCGGCGGTGAAGTGCGTGTTGACAGCGGTGTAGTAGAGTCCGGAAAGCTGGCAGCCCCAGGTGATTTCGAAGAACTCAGGCCGATTGGGCAACACCAGGGCCACGCCGTCGCCGCGCCGCAGCCCGGCGTCGTGCAGCAGGGCGGCGACCCGTTGGCTCCTCGCGTGCAGGTCGCCGTAGGAGACCGCGTCGTCGTCGATGATCAGCGCCGGCGACTGCGGAGCCGCGCTCGCGTGGTCGGCGATGTTCATCGGCGGGGCCCTAGCTCGTGGCCGTTAAATGGCCGAAGCGCCATCGTTCGATGCGGCGGCCGCGGCCTGGCGCCGCGCTTGCTCGGACGGCAGCACCTTGTCCTTGAAGACCGTCTGGATCAGTTCCTGGACATCCTTACTGATCGAGGCGAGGGCGACGAGGTCGTTGGAACTCTGCCAGTGTACCCGCATGCCCATCAGCTCCCAGGCACGCTTCAGGTTGGCCTTGGTCGCCAGCAGCGTCGTCATCGGCGCCTGGGCGATGTGGCGGGCGATCGCCTCCACGCGGGCGTCCAGCTCCTCTCGCGGCACCACCTCGTTGACCAGGCCGACCTCCAGTGCCTTCTTGGCGTCGATGACCTCGGCGAGGTAAAGGTAATAGGCCGCACGCCGCCAGTTCATGAAAACCCATGGCTCGATTGAGCATTCGCCCGAAGGCATGCCGAAGCCCTGCAGTGGCGGGTAGGAGAAGTAGGCGTCCTCGGAGGCGATGACGATGTCGGTGGTCAGGCCGTAGTGCGTGCCGCCGCCGACACAGTAGCCGTGCACCTGCGCGATGGTCGGCTTGGAGAACTCCCACAGGTTCAGGATCGGTTTCACGAACAGATCGGTCTGCGGCTTCCACGGTGTGCCCATGACCTGGGCGCCCTTGACGAAGTCCGGGTAGTCGACGGCGTTGTTGCCGATCGCATGTCCCGAGCAGAAACCCTTGCCGTTGGCCTTGAGGATCAGGACTTTGATGTCGTAGTCGCGGTCGGCGTCCAGCAGGGCGGCGTCGACCTCTTCGGCCAGCTTCTGGTCCTGGGCGTTGGCCTTCTCGGGCCAGTTGAGCGTGACCTTCGCGATGGCCCCTTCTTTTTGGTAGATGATTCTTTCGCGGGTCTCGTTGAGATCCATCTGTCGGCTCTTCCTTCCGTTACGAGGTGATGACGCCGATTTCGGCGCCGATGTCATACGTGGTCCCGACCTGGCCCGTCCACCGCACGGTGCCCGACGCTCCCGCTTCGATCTCCTGTTCCACCTTTTCCGTAGCGATCACGTAGATCGGGGTGCCCTCGTCGACGTGTTCACCGGCGTCGACGAGCAGGCCGGTGAGCTCGGCCTCGGAGACCGCCACCGACACCCGGGGGATGCGAATGATGAACTCAGCCACGCACTTTCGCTTCCCGCATGGTCCGCTGCGCGGCCGCCGCGATGCGCGCCGCGGAGGGATACACCTGCGCCTCGAGCTGCGCGGCGGCCGGATTGGGCACGAACCGGGCGGCGACTCGCTCGACCGGGGCGGCCAGCACTCCGAACAATTCCGATTGCAGGACCGCGGCGATTTCGGCTCCCGGGCCCCCGAATTCGACCGCATCATGGGCGATCACCGCCCGCCGGGTGCGACGAACGGAGTCGACGATCGTGTCAACATCGAGTGGCACCAGGGTGCGCAGGTCGACGACCTCGGCGCTGATGCCGCTTTCCTGCAGTGTCGTTGCGGCGCTGAGCGCCTCGTGCACGCAGCGGCCGTAACTGATCAGGGTGACATCGGTGCCGGGCCGCTTGATGTCGGCCTGGCCCAGCGGAATCGAGAATCCCGGATCGACGGGGACGGGCCCCTTCTTGCTCTGCAGCCGGATGGTTTCGACGAACAGGCAGGGGTCTTCGTCGAAGATCGCCGATGTCAGCAGGCCTTTCCCGTCGCGCGGCGTCGACGGCACGATCACCTTCATCCCGGGGATGTGCATGAACCACGCCTCGAGGCTTTGCGAGTGCGTGGCGCCGGTGGCGAGTCCGGCGTAGACCTGGGTGCGGATGGTGATCGGCGCCGTCGTCCGCCCGGCCGTCATGAACCTCAGCTTGGCGGCGTTGTTGATCAACTGGTCGGCGGCGATGCCGATGAAGTCCATGATCATGATCTCGGCCACCGGCAGCAGGCCGTCGATGGCGGCGCCGATGGCCGCACCGACGATCGCAGCCTCCGAGATCGGGGTATCGAGGACCCGGTCGTGGCCGTACTTAGTCGACAACCCTGCCGTCGGCCCGGACGCCCCCGGATCGGCGATGTCCTCGCCGAGCAAGAACACCCTGTCGTCCGCCTCGAGCGCCTGGTCCAGCGCGAGGTTGAGCGCCTCGCGCATCGTCATCTCTTTGTCTGTCATGAGGTTCGCTTCCTCATACCGGAAACTTGATCGGGGTGGCGTACACGTCGTGGTCGAGCTCCTCGATCGACGGGGAGGCCGCTGCCAGAACGGTTTTCAGTGCCGCTTCGACGGCCTGCAGTGCCTCGTCGTCGATGCGGTCGAGCTCGTCCGCGTCGCAGACCCCGGCCTTGGCGAGGTGGTTGCGGAACCGTGGCACCGGGTCGGCCGCCATCGCCGCGGCCAGTTGCTCCTTAGGGATATACGGCATCCGGTCACCGAAGTAGTGGCCGCGGAAGCGGAACGTCACGCATTCGATGAACGTGGGGCCGGCTCCGTCACGGGCGCGCTGCAACGCTTGATCGAGTGCCGATTTCACCGCAAGCGGGTCGTTGCCGTCGACGCGCACCCCCGGCATGCCGTATCCGGTCGCCCGCTCGGCGACGTGTTTCAGCTTCATGGTGTCCGACGTCGGCGTCATCTCGGCGTAGAGATTGTTCTGGCACACGAACACCATCGGCAGATCCCACAGCGCGGCCATGTTGGCGGCCTCGTGGAAGGATCCGGTGTTCGTCGCGCCATCTCCGAAGCTGACCACCGTGACGCGGTCGAGGCCTTTGCGTTTGGCGGCCATCGCCAGCCCCACCGCCACCGGTGGTCCGGCTCCGACGATCCCGGTCGAGAGCATCACGCCCTTGTCGGGTTTGGCGATGTGCATGGTGCCGCCCTTGCCGCGGCTGGCGCCGACGACGCGGCCCATCATCTCGCCGTAGATCTCCTCGAGCGGGACACCTTTGCCGATGAGGTCGTGCAGTCCGCGGTAGGTCGTCACCAGCTGGTCGTCGGGCCGCAGCGCCACACCCATCGCGGCGGCGATCGCTTCCTGTCCACGGGACGGCCAATAGACGCACATGAACTCGCCGGTACCGATGCCCTTGGATAGTCGGTCGTCGGCCGCCTTCATCAAGACCATCAGTTCGTACAGTCGACGCTCAACGCCCGTTGTGGTGTCGCCGTCGCTCACCGACTCCCTCGGAGTCTCGTTGCCGCTCAGCTTCATTGATTCATGCACCCGACCACGGCTTGACCTTGAGGAAGCCGCCACCGTCGATGCGCAGCTGCTGCCCGGTGACATAGCGGGCGGCATCCGAGGCGAGGAAGAGCACCGCCTCGCTGATGTCTTCGGGTTCGACATAGGGGATCGGCATCGCCTGCACGAGCGGGAAAACCGGCTCGGCATCCTCGCGGGCCGGGCTCTTCAGGTCCGGTCGGAAGGCCCGGTACATCGGCGGGCTGTGCAACATGTCGGTGTTGACGTTCGTCGGGTGCACGGCGTTCATGCGGATCGAGAACGGGGCGAGCGCCAGCGCGAAGTCGTTGACGTAGTGTGCGGCAGCCAATTTCGCGAATGCATACCCAGCCCCGCCCGGCCCGCCGTCGATGCCGGTGGTGTTCATCGACGACATGAACGCCGCGTTGGAACCGATCACGATGATCGACGCGCCGGCGTGCAGGTGTTTGAGGCTCGAGTGCACGAGGTTCAGCACCCCGCCCAGGTCCACGTCGACCGCGTCAGCGAACGCCTGCGGAGGGAGACCCGCGGTGAGCGGGCAGATGCCGGCGTTGGCGACCACGATGTCGAGATGCCCGAACTCGGCGACGCCCTCGTCGATCGCCGTCGACAGGGCGACGCGGTCGCGGACGTCGGCGATCGCGGTGAACGCCCGCTGCCCTTCCTTTTGGACCAGCCGCGCCGTCTCGTCGAGGTCCTCGGGCCGGGCCAGCGGATATTCGTTGGTCTCGATGTCAGCGCACAGGTCCACGGCGATGATGTCCGCGCCCTCCGCCGCCAGCATCCGCGCGTGCGAACGGCCCTGACCGCGGGCCGCCCCGCTGACCACGGCGACTTTGCCGGTAACCCTGCCCATCGATTCGTCCTTTGTCCGGTCCCTACATCAACGACCTTTTTGCGACCCGCGTTGGGGCACAACTTGTTCGGATTCGCCAATCAAAGGTTCGAGGGCGCGCACAGCAGCGGACGAAGTCGGGGTGCGACGGTTGACCTGCCCTGCGATTCCCCACGCGCTCACCGCAACGGGGATCGGGATCGGACCAAAGATCGGCTCCATCGCGTCTCTTCCACGTAAACCTGCGCGTGGCTGCGGCCGGGCTATCATGCCTTAGAGTAGCTAGAATATCTAAAATAGCAAGTAAAGGCTCGCGCCCCAGGAGGTTGGCGATGTCAGGTGCGCACGGGGGTGTCCTCGACGGCGTCCGGGTGATCGAGTTGGCGTCGTGGACATACGTCCCGTCGGCCGGCGCCGCCCTCTCGGACTGGGGTGCCGACGTCATCAAGGTGGAAGGCGTCGCCTCGGGCGACCCAGGACGCGCGCTGGTGGTCGGCGGTTTCACCCGAGAGGCGGCGCGCCCGGACGCCGATTTCATCCTGGAGCTCGGAAACCGGGGCAAGCGCAGCATCGCGATCGACATCAAGTCAGAAACGGGCCGGGAATTGTTCGGCCGGCTGTTGGCCAGCGCGGACGTGTTTCTCACCAACTGGCTGCCGGGCGCGCTCGAGCGGGCACGGCTGACGGTCGAGGACGTCCGCGCGTTCAACCCGAAGATCATCATCGCCCGCGGGACGGGCCTGGGCGTGCGAGGCCCGGATCGCGACCGCGGCGGTTTCGACGCCGCCACCTATTTAGCGCGTGGCGGAGTCGCGTACACGCTCACGCCGTTCGGGACCGACACGCCCGCCGTCCAGGGCCCGGGCTTCGGCGATCTGCAGGGCGGCGCGACGCTGGCCGGTGGCGTGTGCGCTGCCTTGTTCCACCGCGAACGGACGGGAGAGCCCACGATCGTGGACTCCTCGCTGCTCGCCCAGGCGATGTGGTCCATCGCGCCGTCGATTTGTGCGGCCGACTTCTTCGACATCGACGGGATCCCCGGTGCACCACCGGGATTGGCAATCAACCCGCTCGTCAACCGGTACAAGACGAAAGACGGCCGGTGGATTCAGCTGGTGTTCTTGCAGCCCGACAAGTTCTGGGCAGGCTTCTGCGAGCGAATGGGGCTGGGGGAGTTCGTCACCGACGAGCGGTTCGTGCCGTCGAGCAACCTGATCGCCAACGCGGCGGCGGCCACCGAGATCTTCGCCAATGCGTTTGCGGCCCACGACCTCGCGCACTGGCAGAAGGTGTTGCATGACGAACCCGGCGTCTGGGGCGCCCTGGCGACGCCGCGCGAAACCCTGAACGACCCGCAAGTCGAACCCAACGGGTATGTCGTGATCAACGTCGACGACCAAGGTGAGAAGTACCGGATCGTCGCCGCGCCGGTTCAATTCGACGAAACGCCACCGGCTCCCGCGCGTGCGCCCGAACATGGGCAGCACACCGAGGAAATCCTGCTGGAACTCGACATCGACTGGGATGACATCGCCAAAGCCAAGGATCTCAAGGCAATTCTCTGACATTACCCACGATTTCATTCTTGACCAGCAAGAACACGGAATTCGTTGATGGACAGTCGATCCCGAAACGGTCACGACCCCGTATCAATCCGAGCGGTTATCTGGCACAACGTCGTCAATCACCAAATGATGACACAAGGTGCCCTTGAGGATTGCCGTCGCAACGACGCGTAGCGCACGAATTCCTCTGCCGCTACTCCGGGTAGCGGATTTCGTTGGGGCGCAGCAGGAGGTATCCACTTACATGACGACAGCATGGGTTCCCGCCCAGACTTCATGTGGCCCGAACTCTGGCCGCATTCTCGACACCGCGCGGGGCATTCTCATCGGCCTTCGCCGCTGCCCATCGGAAGCCGCTCTGGATGAGCTGCACAACGCCGCGCTACGGCACAAGGTGCCGGTTTTCGCCATTGCGTGGGCGCTTGTCCATCTTGCCGGCGACGGTGCGAAGACTCCGAGCTTCGTCGACGCACAGTCCGCGGCCCGTTACGAATGGGGTCAGCTGTTCGAGTCCGCCTTCGAGTCCGCCGGCGTGACTTGCTGATTGCGGGCGAAGACGTTGGGACGGCCGAGATACCGAGGGGTAACCCGGCCGTTCCACCGGCGGGTCCGGCTCACCGGCTCTTACTGCGGTGGCCGACGCGGCGGCGTGTCAAGCGCTTTCGCAAGGCCCCCAACGTTATTCCCGCCGCATCCGGAATCGACTACGGAATAAACCTGATTCGCTGAGGATTCGCGCTGCCCACGCTACTTCGACGGCGGCAACTGGCGCGGCCCCTCGTATGAGTCGAGTTCCGGAGGACCATCCCGCTTCGTCAAAGCGGGCTTGTCGCCGTGCTCCGCCGACTCCAGGGGCAGGCCCGCGGCGTCTTTCGTGGTCCGGCGCGGCAACGAAGCCTGCCGCGCGTGCGCACCGACCGGCCGGCGCGCGGCACCTGCACGTCGTTCGCGCGCCGAGTCGACGAACCCTTCGCCGGACGGGGCTTCCGAAGTCGCGGAATGCCAGCCGCTTGTCTCCGACACCGCAGAATTGACTTTCACACTGCGGGTGCGCTTGAGCGAGATCGTGATTTCCTCCGCCTCTTCGACGACCTCTTCGATCGCGTGGCGCGCGCTCCGCAGGGGCGCTGTCGTCGTGTCGATCACCCGCGCCACGATGGGCGGAACCAGTGGGCGGATCCAGCGCGCCGCGGCCTTGGTGACGCCCGGGATCGATGGGATGAGCGGCGTGGCCCGATCGTGCTGCGGTTCATCCTCGCGGCCGGGCTCAACCAGCGCAGGCTCAACGGACGCAGGCAAGTTCTCAGGGATACCGGCCGTGTCCGGGCTTTCCAACTCAGCCGGTGGCGGCAGCGTGACGGCTCGACTGGCAGCCTCCGCCTCGGCGGCGATCGGCAGGTAGATGTCCTCATCAGCCGGCTCGAAGGTACGTTGCGGGGGAGCAAGCACCGGAGGTTCGAAAGCTTCGATGACCCGCCGACGCTGTTGCTCGCGATCGATTTCGGTCTGTGCCTCGATGGCAAGGCGGGCCTGCGTGAGTTGGTGTTCGGCCCAGAGGATTTCGGCCTCGCGGCGAACCTCGGCCCGCTTGATCGCGATCGCGGTTTCAGCCTCGAGTTCGGCGCGTTCGCGGTCGGCGCGCGCGGTCGCATGCCGGTCGTGTGTGGTCTCGCCCCGCCACATTCCCAGGATCAGCGGCAGCAGGTAAACCAACACGCAGAAACCGATCGTCAGCAGCCGCAGCGTCAGCGCGCCGGCGTTCGCCAGCGTGAAGTCGTTCATCGCGACCCAGCGCGTGCCGAGTCCCCGGCCGGCGTCGGCCACCACGCCGTGGCGCGCCTGGTCAAGGGCCTGCTGCGCATGAGTGATCTTGGCGTCCGACTCGGGCGCTTGGCTGTCCCGGGTCGCCAGCGCGTTATCCAGCTCATGCTGTGCGTCCGCGAGAAGCTCGTCGGCCGTTCGTGTTTCGGGACCTGTGCCGGGTACGCCGGTGATCCGCGTCTGCGGGCATGAGGGCGTCGGGTGGTATTCGCAACGCGCGATCACCAAAGCCTGGTCCTGACGCTCGCGCGCCTGCTCGACAGCCGTGTCGAGCGCGTTGCGTGCGTTCTTGGCCTGTTGCAGGGACACCGATGCCTGCACTACGGCGGGTGCTGTGTCGGCATCGCGCAGAGCGCGTTCGTCGAGACGGTGGTCGATCGAACTGGAAAGCACGACGAGCGCTGCTAGTTCGCCGACGACGACACCGACCGCGGTGGCCACCGCCGCACGTCCCGCGACCCCGCTCCAGCCACGCCGGGCACCCGCCGCGATGCCGCGCGAAACCGCACCGATCAGCACAGCAAAGACGAGCGTGAACGCGACCACGGCAAGGATCGGCCAAGAGGTCGACTCGCTCACTGCCAGGCCCGCGACCAGGCCGGCCAGCACGGCTCCGAACAGCACGACCGCGCCGGTGACGGCGTGGGTGGATCGCTCGTGGCGCTCGCCGAGTTCACTCCGGTGTCCGCCGCCGAGCCAGGTGAACAACCCCGCTACACCCGACAGTGCCGAGCGCTGCTCAGTTACTTCCTGGGCACACATAAGACTGAAAACACCTCCAAGCCGTCAAGCCTCGCAGGCTTGCACCCGACACTTCGACTCGAAGCCACCGATGTGTGGTGTGCTTCACATAGCGACGAAATCGACGGTGATTACATCGCTTGGATACCAGGCCCGCTTCGGTGGTCGACCAGGTACGCATCTGCGGCGGAATTGCTGCGACGCGTGCAGATCAGCAACGGTTCCGGCAGGGGACGTGAGACGGTATAAGCCTATGTCGAATCACGATTATGTCACCTACGAAGAGTTCGGCCGAAGATTCTTCGAGGTCGCCGTCACGCCCGAGCGTGTCGCCAATGCGTTCGCCGATATCGCCGGCAACGAGTTCGCCATGGAACCGATTGCGCAGGGGCCCGGCGGGATCGCGAAAGTCAGCGCCAGCGTCAAGATTCAAGACCCCAAGGTCACGCGGAGTATCGGCGACAGCATCACCTTCGTCATCCACATTCCGCTGTCGATCGACCTGTTGCTCGACCTGCGGCTGGACAAGCAGCGGTTCGTGGTCTCCGGGGACATCGCGCTGCGAGCCACGGCGCGTGCCGCCGAACCGTTGCTGCTGATCGTCGACGTCGCCAAGCCGCGGCCGTCCGACATCACCGTCAATGTGTCATCCCAGTCATTCCGCGGCGAGGTGCTGCGGATCCTCGCGGGCGTCGACGGAGAAATCCGGCGGTTCATCGCGCAATATGTCGCCGAGGAGATCGACGCGCCCCAGTCGCAGGCCGCGCAAATCATCGATGTGGCCCATCAGCTGGAACAGGCCTGGCCCTAGGCAGCGTAGGCCCGGCGGCGTTCGGGTACTCCAGACCGACGAAAGCCATCGTGGGAAACGAATCCGGGAGGGACGGGCAAGCCTTGGCACGAGTAGATGTTTCGGTGTCGTCGCAGGTAGAACCGGAGGCCGCCTGGAAGCTGGCGTCCGACCTGAGTCGATTCGAAGAATGGATGACAATTTTCGCGGGTTGGCGCGGGCCAGTTCCCTCGACGATCGAGGAGGGCACGTGCGTCTCCTCCTGCGTCAAGGTCAAAGGTTTCCGCAATGTCATCCACTGGACCGTCACCCGGTACGACGAGCCCAAATCGATTGAGCTGCAAGGCCGCGGGCGCGGTGGGATTCGTCTCACAGTGGCGATGACGGTCAAGAACGACAACCCGGGCACTAACTTTCACCTCACCGCCGACATCAAGGGCGGCGTGCTGAGCGGGCCGATCGGCGGCCTGGTTGCGAGGATTTTGCGGTCCGACGTGCAGAAGTCCGTGGACAACCTCGCTGCTTTGCAGTGACGGCTACCGCGCCGAATGGCTAACCAGCCAATCCCGTTCTTCCTGGCGAATCCGCCTGCGATCCATCGCAAGCCAGGACAGACCGGCTCCGAACGCCAGCAAGGCGACGCTGGCAGCGACAACGCCCGCGCCCGCGTGGCCGAGCGCGAAAGTCGCCACGCACACGACGAGTGCCAATGCGGCGGCGCCGACGATGGCGAGCCCGGCCATGCGCTCGGCATCATTGGCGGGCCTACCGGTTATCCGATCATCGCCGACAGGGTCGTGCCTCATGGCCGTCTCCTCTGCTGTCACTCTGTCTTTATTGATGCCTTTCTGCTACCCGGAAGACAGCCCGGCTTAAACGGCATCCCGTGTTTTGACGACGTGAGGAAATCAACCCGGTCAAGTTGTTTCGGGTAAACGCAGCCGACGCACCGGCCGGGTCTCGATGGCATTGATTGTCAACTCGCGGCGGCTGATCCGCCAGCCCGCGTCGGTCTTCTCGTACTTGTCGTCGTAGCGCAAATGCCAGACCAAGTCGAAGAACTCGTCGTCACGCCGGTTCCAGTGGTGCGCGATGCACGTGATCCGGCCCGTGGCAGCGTCGGGCGCCCCTGCGTAGACCTCGCCGACGATCGAGTGTTCGGTGCGTAGGACCGCGGCGACGGCCCCGACCGCGGCGGCGATGGCGTCGCGGCCCCGATGCGGATGAAGCGGAGTCAAATCGGCCGGCGGCTCGGGCACAACCAGCTCGGACGTGGTCGTGAAAAGCTCTGCAACTGAACCGAATTGACGATCGTCGACGTGGGCCGCGTACCGGTGCACCAGTGCGCTGAGCTCTATCCGGTCTTCCGTTGAAAGCGTCATGCCCGGGTCACGAGGTCAGCGAGAGGCGTTGCGCACATGCCGACAGCATGTCTTTGACCTCGTCGATGTCGGTGGTCGGCGGCATCGCCAGCACCACTCGATCGGCGCCCTGATCGGCCAGAACACCCGCACGCTCCGCATCGATCTTGGTGACCAGGTGACCCAGTGACACTTCCAGGGCGGCCGGGTCACGGCCCGCCCAAGACGCCTCGTCGCGCATCAACGCAATCAGCGACGCGAGTTGCGGACCGGCCACCCCGAGCGGCTGAAAACCGTCGCCGAAGCGTCCGGCGCGGCGCGCCGCCGCCTTGCTGTGCCCGCCGATGTGGATCGGAAGCCGTTCGTGGGCAACAGGTTTCGGGTAACACATCACGTTGTCGAAGTTGAAGAATTCGCCGTGGTGGGAAACCCCGCGGGGCCGGTCGGCCCACAGTGCCCGCATTACGGAGAGTTGCTCGTCGGCCCGCCTGCCGCGGCTGTCGAAGTCGGCTCCGCAGGCTTCGACCTCTTCCTTGAGCCAGCCCACCCCAACACACAGCCGCAGGCGTCCCCTCGAGAACACGTCGACGGTGGCGGCCCGCTTGGCGAGCACCACCGGATGGTGGTTGGGCAGGACCAGCACGCCGGTGGCCAGACCCAGCCGGTCGGTGTGGGCGGCCAGAAACGCCAGCAGGTCGAGCGGGTCGGGGATGGGACAGTCGGGCGTGAGCCCGACGCGTCCGGAACTGTCGTAGGGATAGACGCTGTCGTAGTCGGTGACAAGAGCGGTGTGCTCGGCGACAACGATAGATTCGAATCCGCACCGTTCGAGGTGGGTCGCGAAGGCCACCATCCAATCCGGATCCGCGGTGACGCCCTCGGCGACCGGCGCGAAGACGGAAATCTTCATGAGCTCCGAAGTTAACAGAGCTAACGGGCGGCGCCCTCGACGGTCGCGGGTGTAATCGCGAAGCGCACGGCTTCGGCGAGCGCCGCGGCCCGTGGATCGGTGAACACGTCTTCGAGCATGATCGCGTCGCCGTCGGGGCCGGTCAGTGGAACCCGCCAGTTGGGATATTCGTCGGTGGTGCCGGGCTGATTCTGGGTCCGGCGGTCGCCGACCGCGTCGGTCAGTGCCACCCCGAGGAGCCGCGATGGCGTCCGGCCCAGATACCGGTACAGGGCGAGAATGACGGCTTCCGGGTCGTCCTCGTCCTCCTCGAGCAGGCCCACCTGGCGCAACTCCGCCATCCAACCTGCCAGTTCGGCCCGGTCGGATTCGAGTTCTTCCTCCACGGGTCGCGTCAGCAAGCCCAGCGACTCACGCAGCCGCACATGGTCACCCGCGAGATAGCCCGCGGTCGGAGGCAGATCGTGGGTGGTGACGCTGGACAGGCAGTACTCCCGCCAGCGCTCGGCGGGCAGCGGGCCACCGCTTCCGTCGCGGTCCAGCTCGAACCAGAGGATCGAGGTTCCCAGCAGACCGCGCAACAGCAGGTAGTCGCGAACCCAGGGCTCGACCGTGCCGAGATCCTCGCCGACGACCACCGCGCCGGCCCGATGCGCTTCCAAGGCGACGATCCCGATCATCGCTTCGTGGTCGTAGCGGACGTAGGTTCCCTCGGTCGGCGGCGCGCCCTCGGGGATCCACCAGAGCCGGAACAACCCGATGATGTGGTCGATGCGCACACCGCCGGCATGGCGCAGCACCGCGCGGATCAGCGCGCGAAAGGGCTGATATTCCAGTTCGTCGAGCCGGTCGGGGCGCCACGGCGGCTGGGACCAGTCCTGGCCGAGCTGGTTGAACTCGTCCGGCGGTGCGCCCGCCGTCACGCCGAGTGCCATCGCGTCCTGCAGGGCCCAGGCGTCGGCGCCATCGGGATGCACGCCAACGGCCAGGTCATGCATGACGCCCAACGCCATTCCGGCCCGGATCGCCTGTGATTGTGCGGAGGCGAGTTGTTCGTCGAGTTGCCACTGCAGCCAGCGGTGGAAATCGACTGTGTCCGAATGCTTTTTCGCGAACTTCGCGACGCCGGGAGCCGCCGGATGCTGCAGCTCGTCGGGCCAGGAATGCCAGTCACCGCCGTACTTATCGGCCAGCGCGCACCAGGTGGCGAAGTCGTCGAGGGCGCGGCCCTCACGGTCGCGGAACGCCGCGTAGGACAGCTCACGGCCCGCCGACCGGGTCTCCGCATGCACCAGCTTCAGCGCCGCGCGCTTCGCCGCCCACGAGCTGTCGCGGTCGATGGCGTCGAGCCGGCCGGCCCGGTGCTGAACCTCGGAGCGCAGCCGCCGGATCCGGCTGCGTTTGGTCAGCTCGGCGAATTCCGGGATCGCCTCAACGTGAAGATAAATCGGATTGACGAACCGCCGCGATGTCGGCAGATACGGCGACGGCTCCATACGGCTGGTCCGCCCAGAAAAACCAGCGGCGTGTAGGGGATTGACCAGTATGTAGTCGGCGCCATGGCGCGACGCCGACCAGACAGCGAGGTCGGTCAGATCGGTGAGATCACCGACGCCCCACGACTGCCGGGACCGCACGCTGTAGAGCTGGGTGGCCAGGCCCCAGGCGCGCCGGGCGCCGAGCCCCTCCGGCAGGCCGAGCCAATCGGGCGTCACGATCAGCGCGCCGCTGGTTTCGGAGCCGCCCGAAAGTAGGTGTAGCCGGTGATAGCCCAGCGGCACGTCGGTGGGCAGCACGAAGCTGGCCTCACCCACCCAGCGCCCGTCCAGATTGAAGGGCGGGGTGAAGTTGTCGACCTGCGGGATGTCGCGGCGCAGGGTGCCGTCCTCGAGCTGTAGCCACACCTCGGCCGGATCACCGTGGGTGACGTGCGCCCAGAAGCGAATCTGCTCGCCGGTGCGGCCGACGACGGTCGGGGGCAGGCGGCGCGCCCAGTAGGACCGTAGCTTCGCCGTCAGTGCGACGTTGCGCTCCTGCTCGTCGTCGCCCGCCACGCCCAGGGCGGCCAACACCGCCACCAGCGTGGTCCGCGGGACCGGCACGCGGCGCCCGGTCCAGTCCTCGTACTCCGTTGCGATGCCATACCTGCGGGCAAGTTCGACCAACGAGGGCGCGAGCTCAGTCATACCCGCCATCTTGCTGCCCGGATCTGGCAGTCGACGACTCGGGGCGGACCGCCTTTTTTGCTGTGCGAGTGCGCTGCGTCCTTAATCTATTGCGCAGCTCCGCAAAGATTCGCTGCGGTCTTTCGTTCGACAGGACGAGTCGGCGCACCGCCACTACGATGCCTTCAGGGGACGCAGTAATTCCGGTCAGGGGATTCGTGGTGGACAGAAATGCCAGCTCAGTGGCGCCTGCCATCGTGGCGCCAGTGGCAGTCCCGACGCGGTGCGGGCGTCCGGATAGATGTACGTAAAGAGATGTAGAAGTTAACCCTGGTCGTTGCCGCGTGGCGAGGTACCTACAGGTGCCTTACCGTTGTCGATGTAATTCGCGCGGTGGAGAATATCCAGGCGTTCTAGCAGACCGGATGGTGAATAAACGTGGCGGAAGAGAGACGCGGGTCGGGTTACGGCCTCGGGCTGTCGACGCGGACCCAGGTGAGTGGTTATCAGTTCCTTGCTCGCCGGACCGCGATGGCGCTCACCCGGTGGCGCGTCCGCATGGAGATCGAGCCCGGACGGCGCCAGAACCTGGCCGTGGTGGCGTCGATTTCGGCGGCGCTGGTGATCTGCCTGGGCGCCCTGCTCTACTCGTTCCTCAGCCCGGCGGGCCAGGTCGGGGATTCGCCGATCATCGCCGACCGTGACTCCGGCGCCCTGTACGTCCACGTCGGCGACAAGTTGTACCCGGCGCTGAACCTGGCTTCGGCGCGGCTGATCACGGGCCGCGCGGACAACCCGCACCTGGTCAAGTCGAACCAGATCGCCAACCTGGCGCGCGGCCCGCTGGTGGGCATTCCCGGTGCGCCGACGAGCTTCCACCCCACGACTCCGGAAGCGTCGTCCTGGCTGGTGTGCGACACCGTGGCCAACTCGACCAGCTCCGGTGCGCCGTCGGGGGTGACGGTAACCGTGATCGACGGCACCCCGGATCTGAGCAACCACCGCAAGGTGCTGACCGGTTCGGATGCCGTGGTCCTGAACTACGGCGGCGATCCCTGGGTGATCCGGGACGGACGCCGCTCCCGCATCGACGCGATGAACCGGTCCGTGCTGCTGCCGCTTGGGCTGACCCCCGAGCAGGTCAACATGGCCAAGCCCATGAGCCGGGCCCTGTTCGACGCGCTCCCGGTGGGTCCCGAGCTGACGGTCCCGCAGATCGGGAACGCCGGTGCGCCGGCGACGTTCCCGAATGCGCCCGGTCCGATCGGCACGGTGATCGTCACCCCGCAGATCAGTGGGCCGCAGCAGTACTCGCTGGTGTTGGCCGACGGCGTGCAGACGCTGCCCCCGCTGGTAGCTCAGATCCTGCAGAACGCCGGCCCGGGCAACACCAAGCCGGTGACCGTGGAGCCGTCGGCGCTGGCGAAGATGCCGGTCGTCAACAAGCTGGATCTGTCGTCCTACCCCGACGCCCCGCTGAACGTGTCAGACATCCGCGAGAATCCGGCGACCTGCTGGTGGTGGCAGAAGACCTCGGGTGAGAACCGGGCCCGGGTCCAGGTCATCTCCGGCGCGACCCTGCCGATCGCGGCCGACAACGCGACCAAGGTGGTGTCGCTGGTCAAGGCTGACACCACCGGCCGCGAAGCCGACCAGGTCTACTTCGGTCCCGACTACGCGAACTTCGTGGCGGTCACGGGCAATGACCCCGGGGCCAAGACGACCGAATCGCTGTGGTGGCTGACGGACGCGGGCGCCCGCTTCGGAGTCGACGACACACGCGATGTACGAGAGGCCTTGGGCTTGAAAGCTAAGGCGAGCCTGGCGCCGTGGGTGGCGCTGCGACTGCTCCCGCAAGGTCCGACCTTGTCGCGCGCGGATGCGCTGGTGGAGCACGACACCTTACCGATGGATATGTCCCCTGCAGAGTTGGCGGTACCTAAGTGAAACGTGGATTTGCGCGGCCGACACCGGAGAAGCCTCCGGTAATCAAGCCGGAGAACATCGTCCTTCCGACGCCGCTGAGCATTCCGCCGCCGGAAGGCAAGCCCTGGTGGCTGATCGTGGTCGGCGTCGTAGTAGTCGGTCTGCTGATCGGTATGGTCGCGATGACCTTCGCCAGCGGCTCACACGTGTTCGGCGGCGCCGGCTCGATCTTCCCGATCTTCATGATCGGTGGCGTCGCGATGATGATGTTCGGCGGCCGGTTCGGCGGTCAGCAGCAGATGAGCCGGCCCAAGCTGGACTCGATGCGCGCCCAGTTCATGCTGATGCTGGACATGCTGCGCGACACCGCGCACGAGTCGGCCGACAGCATGGACGCCAACTACCGGTGGTTCCACCCCGCGCCCACGACCCTGGCCGCCGCGGTGGGGTCGTCGCGGATGTGGGAGCGCAAGCCCGACGGCAAGGACCTCAACTTCGGGGTCGTCCGAGTCGGCGTCGGCATGACGCGGGTCGAGGTGACCTGGGGTGAGCCCCAGAACATGCCGACCGACATCGAGCTGGAGCCGGTGACCGGTAAGGCACTTCAGGAATTCGGTCGCTACCAGAGCGTCGTCTACAACCTGCCCAAGATGATCTCGGTGCTCGTCGAGCCCTGGTACTC
>NZ_JAFAUS010000119.1 GCF_019243155.1 Mycobacterium sp. | reverse complement strand
GGTGCCGCCCATCGCGCGGATGATGCCCGTCTTGATGCCGGCGCCCAATTCCTCTTTCATCCGGGAGACCAGCAGCAAGTTGTAGTCAGATCCCACGGCCAACAGCACGATCACCGACGTGGAAAGCACCGTCCAGTGCATCTGGATGCCGAGAAGGTATTGCCAGACGAATACGGACAGACCGAAGGACGCACCCAGTGACAGCAACACCGTACCGACGATGACCATGGCGGCGATGAAGCTGCGCGTCATCATCAGCATGATGATGAAAATCAGACAGATCGCAGCCACACCCGCTATCAGTAGGTCGAATTTGGAGCCGTCGACCAGGTCTTTGGTGATGGCCGCCGTTCCGGTCAGGTAGACCTTGGAATTCTCCAGCGGAGTCCCCTTGAGCGACTCCTCGGCTGCCGTCTTGATCGCATCGACCCTGGTGAGTCCCTCGGGTGTGGCGGGATCGCCTCGTTGGGTGATCAGCATCCGGAAGTCCTTGCCATCCGGAGACATGAACACCTTCTCGACCCGCTTGAAGGAGTCGGAGCCGTTGATAATGCCCGGCGGCAGGTAGAACGAGTCGTCGTTCTTGGATTGGTCGAACGCCTGGCCCATTGCGGCCGGATCCTTGGCGTTCGCATCCATCTGGCCCATGACACCGGACATGGTGCTGTGCATGGTCAGCATCATGCTTCGCATGCTCTGCATGGTCTCGATCATCTGGGGGAGCTGCATGAGGATCTGCGGCATGATCAGGTCGATCTGGTCGAGGTCGCCCACCAGGTCCTTCAACTTGTCGTTGATCAGGTCCACGCCGTCGATGGAATCGAAGATGGATCGCAGCGACCAGCAGATGGGAATGTCATAGCAGTGCTTTTCCCAGTAGAAGTAGCTGCGTATCGGCCGCCAGAAGTCCTCGAAATCCGAGATGTGATCGCGTAGCTCTTCGGTGATCGCCTGCATCTCGTGCGTCGTGCCGACCATCTGGTGAGTCGTGTTGACGAGCTCCGTCATCAGGCTCTGCATGTGCTGCATGATCGCGATCGTCTTCGACAGCTCGTCGGCCTGCTTGAGCATGTCGTCCATGCGGTCTTTCTGGAACGCCATGTTCTGCATCTGGGTCGACTGGCCCATGCTCAATATCCACGGAATCGTGGTGTGCTGCAGCGGCGTTCCCTCCGGACGCGTCACGGTCTGCACCGTGGAAATACCGGGAACGGCGAGAACGCCCTTGGCGAGTTTGTTGATCACCAACATGTCGGCCGGATTGCGCAGATCGTGATCGGTCTCGACCAGCAAAATCTCGGGCATTGCCATTCGGGAACCCGGGAAATGTCGTCCGGCGGCCGCATAGCCCACGTTGGCGGGAATGTTGCTGGGAATGAATTTCTGGTCGTCGTAGCTCGGTTTGTAATTCGGCAACGTCAGAAGCCCGATCAGCGCAACCGCCAGAGTCGCAATGAGAATGGGTGCGGGCCACCGCACGATCGCGGTGCCGATCCGGCGCCACCTGCGGGCCGTGACCACCCGTCTCGGCTCGAACAGGCCGAAACGGCTCCCGACGACAAGAAGGGCGGGGCCCAGCGTCAGCGCGACGAGAACCGCTACCAATATGCCTACGGCGCAAGGGATGCCGAGCGGCTGGAAATAAGGCAGCCGGGTGAAGCTGAGGCAGAAAACCGCCCCGGCAATCGTCAAGCCGGATGCCAGGACAACCTTGGCGACTCCGCTGAAGGTGGTGTAGAAGGCCTGTTCTCGATCTTCGCCGGCCTGTCGTGCCTCTTGATATCGCCCGACCCAGAATATGCCGTAGTCAGTTCCGGTTGCGATGACTGCGGCCACCAGTAGGTTGACCGCAAAAGTTGTCAGGCCGACGAGATGCAGATTGCCCATGAGCGCGACGACTCCACGCGCTATTTGCAATTCCAAACCGACGATCAGCAACAAGATAATGACGGTAAAAATGGAGCGGTATACGAGCAGCAACGTAATGAAAATGACCGCCATACTCACCAAGGTGACTAGTGCGACGGTCTTTGCGCCGGCGGTGTTCATATCCGCGATGATGGGTGCGGGGCCGGTGACGTAAATCTTCAGCCCGGGCGGTGGCGCGGCTTCATCGACGATTTTTCGGACCGCCGCGACAGATTCGTCGCCCGCGCTCGAGCCTGGCTGGCCAGAGAGGTTCACCTGCACATACGCGGCCTTACCGTCCTGGCTTTGCGCAGCGCCCCGGGTTAGCGGATCCCCCCAGAAGTTCTGGATGTGCTGGACATGTTTGGTGTCGTCCTGCATCAGGTGGATCAACCGGTCGTAATACTTGTGTGCGTCGTCGCCGAGAGGATCTTGGCCCTCCAGCACGATCATCGCCAGCGCACCGGAATTGGTTTCCTTGAAGTCGCTACCCAGGCGTTCCATCGCCTTGAACGACGGGGCGCCGATAGGAGCCAGTGCTACCGCGTTGTCCTTCTCGACCTTCTCCAACGGGGGAACGCCGACGGTCAGGATGACCGCGACAGCCAACCATCCCAAGATGATCGGCAGGGACAACGCATGGACCAGCCGCGCCGCGCGTGATCGCGGGGCGGGTTCGGTGTCTATGCGTTCGGTTTCCAGGTTCTGGTTACTCATGTAGCCGTCAGCACGCAGTAGGTGAACGCGTTCAATTCGTGGGAGACCTTCTCGGACTTGACTACACCATCCACGACGATGCGGCAACCGAGGCTGTCGCTATTGCCCTGCGCCACAACGTTTCCCACGATAGACGGCAGTGTTGTCGAGATGTCGAAGGACCACGGTAATTCAACTCCGTTGATGTGCTTCGGCTCGCCATTGGCGTCGAAATAGCTGATGTCTGCCATGGCTCCGGGAGGTCCGAAGACCTCGTACTTGACGTGCTTGGGGTTAAAAGGCTTGGTGTCTTGCTGCCTGGTATCGGCGTATGAGGGGCGGTGCTCGGAGCCGAACATTCCGTGCAACCTCGCCACGGACACGCCCCCGGCCACGATCACCGCCACGATTACCAGGGGGATCCACAGTCGCCCCAAGAATCGGAAAATCGCAGCTCCCGGGTTTCGACGGCGTGGTTCGGGTCCCGCCGGACCCTGTGGTACGAGCGAACGCCGGCGACCGCGCCGGAAGAGGCCCCGGCGGCGCCCGGCGCGTTGGCCATCGTCTTGGCGATCCGTCCCGGAGACGTCGGGCCAGGTTCGGACATCGGGTTCAGCCACGGCACCTCTTTCCACTTCCACCCGCTTTCAGGCCCGGCGTCAGTTTCGCCTCTGGAACATGCATCTCGTACTTACACATCGGCAACATGCGACTCGTAGTTACACATTGGCCGCGCCACACGAGAGGCCGGCAACTCGAGCGAGGTGAGCTACGCAGGCTAGCCGTGCGGCGAACACTTCGTACGAGCGGCGCCTCGGGAGCGCGACCAGATCTTGATGAGTAAACCATGGCGATGGTCTCGATATCGGCGCTTTGACATCGCGATAGGGGATCGCAATGGAAACCCCGCGCTTACAGGGGGTTACCGATGCGTGCGGTTGGTTTGTTGGCTTCGTTTTCACTGAGTCCGCTCGCCTGTCGCAGGGTACCAGCCATCCACGCGCCCACAACGGGCCGGCGAACATCCCCCGACTTCCGCTGCCGCCGGCGGGCAGTTGGCCCGGCGGCGGCGAGTGGCCACTCAACCAACATAGCCGCCGCTGGTGGATGGCGCTTTGGCCGCGGGTGTCAGCCGACCGATTGGGTGCCTGCCCCCGGGGGTCGGCCAGCCTTTGTCTTTCCTTAATTCTTATCGTCCGATCGAGGGCCTCGCGTTGGGTACACTCAGTTGGGCGATGTCCACAGCGAGGTGGTCTTTGGCGGCTGCACAACAGGCGGCGAAAGCTTCCATCGCCTGCCAATAACACAGAGCCTGCCCAATGGCGAGATACCGTAATGTCAAATGCGTCCTTGCAGGTCACGGCGTTGAAAGTCGGCAGCCCAAACCGGTCCGGCGCTAGTGCCTCGACAGTATTGAGAGTTCGATAGATCCCGCCAGGAACTTTGTCCAAACGTCGGACGGGCGCTGTCCCCTCCAGTATGGTTTGGAACCGTTCCACTCATGTCGACTAGGCATCCTGGAGAATAGTGAGCATCAATCCATTCGATGACGACAACGGCAGCTTTTTCGTCTTGGTTAACGACGAGGAGCAGCACAGCCTCTGGCCGGCGTTCGCCGATGTTCCAGCAGGCTGGCGGGTGGTTTATGGCGAAGCTGACCGAGCCGCCTGCCTGGAATACATCGAACAGAACTGGACCGACATCCGGCCGAAAACTTTGCGCGACAGGCTGGCGACGGGGCGAGGTTTTGACGAGTAACCAACCGGAGGCGGGGTTTTGACGAGTAACCAGCCGGGGTATGGGGCGGATGGGTGGAGCTTTGGGGGAGTAGATGGAGGAGCGTGAGGACCCGGCCCTGCCGCTGACGCGGGGTCAGCTTGATATATGGCTTTCCGAGGAAACCGGCTACGCGGGTACGGAGTGGCAGCTCGGCCTGTTGGTGAAGATTGCCGGCAACGTCGACCACGATGCTCTCGAGAAGGCGATTTGTCAGGCTGTGGGGGAGGCTGAATCGGGTCGGGTCTCGTTTTTCGAGGTCGACGGCCAGGTCGTCCAGAAGCCGATCCACTACCCCCACGTCGAGCTCGCTTTTCACGACTTGTCCAGCTCGCCCCACCCGGTGCACGAAGTTCGTGGGATGGCGAAATCCATTCAGCGAACGCCGATGGCGCTGAATGGGCAACTCTTCAAATTCGTGCTGTTTCAGACCGGAGTTGAAGAATTCTATTTATTCGGTTGCTGCCACCACATAGCCATTGATGGTTTGGGGATGGCCCTGGTATGCCGCCGGGTGGCGACCATTTATTCCGCAATGGTGGCGGGGTCACCCATTCCCGACGCCTACTTCGGCTCGGCGCAGGATTTGGTTGACCTCGAGTCGGAATACGAGGCGTCGACCGATTATCAGGACGACAAGGCCTACTGGAGCAACAACCTTCCGCCGGAAAGCGGGCAAGACTTTCAGCTGCCCCAGACCACGGTCGACCGCGATCCGTACTCGCCGTCCGCGTCGGTCCAGCTGGACCCGCACGCCGTCGGGCAGATGCAAGCGCTGTCCAAGACGTTGCGCGTACGCCGTTACTCGGTGACCACCGCCGCGTGCGCCCTCTTGGTGCGTGGCTGGTCCGGAAGTGGTTCCGAAGTGGCACTGGACTTTCCGGTCAGCAGGCGGGTGCGTCCGGAGTCGAAGACGCTTCCCGGGATGCTCGCCGGAGTCGTGCCGCTCGTCTTGAACACCTCGCCGGAGACCACGGTCGCCGACTTCTGCCAGCACGTCGACAAGCAGATTCGAGAATTGCTGCAGCACCAGCGATTTCCGGTGCACATGCTCGATGGCGAAGGCGGCTTCCGCAGCCTGCGGCAGGCGGCGGGCCGCGTCGGTATCAACTTCATCCCGGGCCGGCTGACGCTGGACCTCGCCGGTTCCCCGGCAACCGCGTCCTACACCAACCACGGCCCGGTGGGCCACTTCGGCCTCTTCTTCCTCGGAGCCGGCAGCGAGTTGTTCCTCAGCACCGCCGGCCCCGGGCAGCCGTACTCGAACTTCGATGTCTCGTATCTGGCGGAGCGGTTGCAGCAGGTGATGCTCGCGATGACCGCCGATCCACAGCGTCCGCTGTCGTCGATCGGAATGCTCGGTGACGATGAGAATGCGCAGTTGGACGAATGGTCGAACCGAGCGGCGCTGACCCAGCCGGCGCCCCCGGCGGTGTCGATTCCCGAGGTGTTCGCCCAGCACGTGGAAAGCAGCCCCGATGCGTTGGCGGTGACCTTCGCGGGTCACACCATGACCTATCGGGAACTCGATGAGGCTGCGAATCGGTTGGCGCACTTGCTTTCCGGCCAGGGCGTCGGGCCGGGCGAATGCGTGGCACTGCTGTTTCCCCGGTGCGCCGACGCGATCGTGGCGATGCTCGCGGCACTCAAGACCGGAGCGGCTTACGTGCCCGTCGACCCCGCGCACTCATCGGCGCGGATGGAGTTCGTGCTTGCTGACGCCGCGCCGAGCGCGGTGATCACTACGGCGGACCTGCGTTCACGGCTGGACGGCTCGGGTTTGCCGGTCATTGACGTCCACGACCCCGCGGTCGATTCGCAGCCCAGCAGCGCGCTGCCGATGCCCGCGCCCGGGAACGTTGCCTACATCATCTACACGTCCGGGACCACCGGCAGGCCCAAAGGCGTTGCCATCGCTCACCACAACGTCGCCTGGCTGACCGACTCGCTCGACGAGCGCCTGCCCCAGGGGCGGGTGTGGACGCAGTGCCATTCCTCGTCTTTCGACTTCTCGGTGTGGGAGATCTGGGGTGCGTTGCTGCGGGGTCGCAGGCTGCTGATCGTCCCCGAGTCGGTCGCGGCCTCTCCGGAGGACTTGCACACTTTGCTGGTCGAGGAGAAGGTCAGCGTTCTTACCCAGACTCCATCCGCGGTGGCAATGCTGTCGGCGGAGGGTCTGGAGTCGACGGCGTTGGTGGTCGCCGGCGAGGCTTGCCCCACCGACGTGGTGGAGCGGTGGGCGGCGCCGGGGCGGGTGATGATCGATGCCTACGGTCCGACCGAGACCACGGTGTGTGCCTCGATCAGCACACCGCTGACGCCTGGGCCGGGCATGGTACCGATCGGGTCTCCGATACCGGGCGCGGCAATGTTCGTGCTGGACAAGTGGTTACAGCCGGTGCCGGTCGGTGTGGTCGGGGAGCTGTACCTGGCCGGCCGCGGCGTCGGACTTGGTTATGTGCGTCGCGCGGGCTTGACGGCCTCGCGGTTTGTGGCGTGCCCGTTCAGCGGCCCGGCGGCACGGATGTATCGCACCGGCGACCTGGTGTGCTGGGCCGCGGACGGGCAGCTGCGCTACCTGGGCCGCGCCGACGAGCAGGTCAAGATCCGCGGGTACCGGATCGAACTCGGCGAAGTCCAGGCCGTCATGGCCGGATTGGACGGGGTGGACCAGGCGGCGGTGATTGCCCGCGAGGACCGGCCCGGTGACAAGCGTCTGGTGGGCTACATCACCGGAACCGCCGACCCGGCCGAGATCCGCGCGGCGCTGACCGATCGGCTCCCGGCCTACATGGTTCCGACCGCGGTCGTTGTGCTGCAGGCGATTCCGTTGACCGCCAACGGCAAACTGGACAAGCGTGCACTGCCCGCGCCGGAATACACCGCCGGTGAATACCGTGCCCCGACCGATGCGGTCGAGGAGATTCTGGCTGACATCTACGCCCAGGTGCTCGGACTCGAGCGGGTCGGGGTTGATGACTCGTTCTTCGATATGGGCGGCGACAGCATCCTGTCGATGCAGGTGGTGGCTCGCGCCCGCGCGGCCGGGGTGATGTGCCGCCCGCGCGATGTCTTCGTCGAGCAGAGCGTGGCCCGGCTGGCGCGCGTCGCCACGGTGGCGCTCGACGGCGGGGCGGGCGCGGGTGACGAGGGCATCGGCCCGGTGGTGGCGACCCCGATCATGCGCTGGCTACAGGGCATGGCGGGGCCGATCGACGAGTTCAACCAGGCCATGGTCGTGGCGGCCCCGACCGGGGTGAGCGAGGCCGATGTGGTGGTCGTCCTGCAGGCCTTGCTAGATCGGCACGCCACGCTGCGGATGGTCGTCGACGACGACGGCGCGCAAGGCTGGTCGCTCCTGATCCCCGACGTCGGGTCGGTGCGGGCCGAGGACTGTTTGCAAGCGGTAGAGGCGTTGTCCGACGAGGCGCTGGTGCAGGCGCGGTCGCGGTTGAACCCCGCGGCGGGTCTGATGCTCAGCGCGTTGTGGTCCGGCTCGACGGGGCAGTTGGCGTTGATCATCCACCACCTGGCGGTGGACGGGGTGTCGTGGCGAATCCTGTTGGAAGACCTCAACATCGCGTGGGCCCAGCATCACAATGGGCAGCCGGTGGCATTGCCGACGGGCGGGACGTCGTTCGCGCGTTGGTCGGCGCTGCTGGACGAGCACGCCCGCAGCGCGGACGTGGTGGCCCAGGCCGACGCGTGGCGGCAGGTGGCGGCGACCCCGGCGTCGCTGCCGGCGGTGCAGCCCGCCGAGGACACCTACGAATCCGCCGGCCAGCTGTCGGCGTCGCTCGATGTCGAGACCACCCGCCGATTGCTGGGCGAGGTGCCGGCCGCGTTTCACGCCGGTGTCGGCGACATCCTGCTGATCGCATTCGGTTTGGCGTTCGCCGAATTCCTCGGCGGCGGCAGCGCGCCGATCGGGATCGATGTGGAGGGCCACGGCCGCGACGAGGAGCTGGGTCCCTATGTGGACCTGTCGCGCACGGTGGGCTGGTTCACCACTAAGTACCCGGTCGCGTTGACGGTCGGCGGGTTGTCCTGGGCTCAGGTGGCCGCCGGTGACGCCGAGTTGGGCGCCGTCATCAAGGGCGCCAAGGAACAGTTGCGCGCCTTGCCCGACGGCCTGACCTACGGCCTGCTGCGCTACCTCAACACCGAGACGGACCTGGGCGGGCCGGACCCGACGATCGGGTTCAACTACCTAGGCCGGCTGGGAGCGGGGGCCGACCTGCCCGGAGAACTCTGGCGCATCACCCAGGACAGCCTGTCGGTCGCCGGCGTGGCCACGGCTGTGCCGCTGCCGTTGGCGCACACGGTGGAACTCAACGCCGGCACCATGGACACCGACGCCGGTCCGCACCTGCAGGCCAACTGGACCTGGGGTCCCTCGGCGCTGAACCACGAGCAGGTCAGCCGGCTGAGCGAACTGTGGTTCGAGGCGTTGGCCGGGATCTGCGCCCACGTACGCGGCGGCGGCGGCGGCCTCACCCCGTCCGACATCGCTCCTGCCCAGCTCAGCCAGCAGCAGATCGACGAACTCCGCTCGCAGCGCGAGATCGTGGACGTGCTGCCACTGACCCCGGTGCAGCAGGGTCTGCTGTTCCACACCAGCTTCGCCCCGGACCTCGTCGACCTGTATGCGGTTCAGCTCGGCATCACCGTGAAAGGCGAGCTTGACGCGCAGCGGTTGCGTCAGGCGGTGCAGGCCGTGGTCAATCGGCATCCCAACCTGGTGGCCCGCTTCCACGAAGAGTTCGGCGAGCCGGTGCAGGTCCTGCCGGCCGATCCGGAGATGGCATGGCGGTTTGTCGAGCTGGACTCCGCCGACGGCGACGTCGATGAGCAGGTTGAGCGGCTGTGCGCGGACGAACGCGCCGCGGTCTGCGACCTGGCAGGCAAGCCGACGTTTCGGGCCGCTCTCATTCGCACCGCGGGCGACCAGTACCGGTTTGTGCTCACCATTCACCACATCGTCGTCGATGGATGGTCGCTGCCGGTCCTGCTGCAGGAGACGTTCGCCAGCTACTACGGCCAGCGGCTACCCGCGGCCTCGTCGTACCGCAGCTTCGTCACCTGGCTGGCCGATCAGGATCGCGGTGCCGCGCAAGCGACGTGGCGCGAGGTGTTGTCCGGTTTCGACACACCGACGCTGGTGGGCGCGCCCGGTGCACCCGGCCCGCGCGCCGTCGCGTCGTTCCAGCTGCCCGCGGAGACGACGCAGGCTTTGAGCGAGCTGGCCCGTGCGTGCCACACCACTGTGAGCACCGTGCTGCAGGGCGCCTGGGCGCAGCTGCTGATGTGGCTGACCGGCCAGCAGGACGTGGCGTTCGGAACCGCGGTCTCGGGCCGCCCGACCGAGCTGCCCGGCTCGGAATCGATTGTGGGCCTGCTGATCAACACCATCCCGGTGCGTGCCGACACCACCATCAGGACCACTGTCGCGGATCTGCTGGAGCAGTTGCAGCGCGTCCACAGCGACACGATCGAGCACGAGCACCTGGCGCTGGCCGAGATCCACCGCGTCACCGGTCACGACCAGTTGTTCGACACGCTTTTCCTGTACGAGAACTATCCGATCGACGCCGGCGCGCTGCTCGGCATCCAGGACCTGGCCGTCACCGACTTCAACAGCCGCGAGTACAACCACTACCCGTTGTCGGTCGTGGCGACGCCGGGCCACGAATTGGGGCTACGCGTCGAATTCGACACCGATGTGTTCACCGCGGAAACCGTCGACGCGCTGATCGAGCGGTTGCAGCAGGTGCTTTCGGCCATGATCGCCGATCCCGCCAGGCGGGTGTCGTCGATCGAGCTGCTCGACCAGGACGAGCGCGGCCGGCTCGACAAGTGGGGCAATCGCGCGGTGCTCACCGAGCTGGTGCCCAGTGTGGTGTCGATCCCGGAGCTGTTCGCGGCGCAGGTGACTCGCGCACCCGACGCGGTGGCGATCAGCGCGGACCGCTCGTGGACGTATCGCGAGGTTGAGGAGTCCGCCAACCGCTTGGCGCATCTGCTTGCCGATCACGGTGCGGGCCCGGGGGCGCGGGTGGGGCTGTTGCTTCCGCGTACACCCGAAGCGATCGTGGCGATCCTGGCGGTGCTCAAGACCGGTGCGGCGTATGTGCCCGTCGACCCGACCGTGCCGACAGCCCGCATGGAGTTCGTGCTGGGTGACTCCGCGCCGATCGCGGTGGTCACCACCGCCGAGGTGCGGTCCCGGCTGGACGGCATGGCGTTGCCGATCATCGACATCAACGACCCGGCGGTGAACACCCAGCCCGATACCGCGTTGCCGGCACCGGCCGCCGACAACATCGCTTACATCATCTACACCTCGGGGACCACCGGGACGCCCAAAGGTGTTGCGGTGCCGCACCGTAACGTCACGCAGCTGCTGGACTCGCTGGACGCCGAGCTGGCGCTGGGGCAGGTGTGGACGCAGTGCCATTCGCTGGCGTTCGACTTCTCGGTGTGGGAGGTGTTCGGTGCGCTGCTTTACGGCGGGCGTCTGGTGATGGTGCCCGATTCGGTGGTGCGTTCCCCGGAGGATTTGCATGCACTGCTGGTGCGTGAGCAGGTCAGTGTGCTGAGCCAGACGCCGTCGGCGTTTTATGCGCTGCAGACCGCTGATGGGCTCGCCCCGGAGCTGGGTCAGCAACTGAAGTTGCAGACGGTGGTGTTCGGCGGTGAGGCGCTTGAACCTCAGCGGTTGCAGACGTGGCTGAATCACCATCCGGGGTTGCCGCGGCTGATCAATATGTATGGCATTACCGAGACGACGGTGCACGCGTCGTTTCGGGAGATCGTCGACGGCGATGTCGACAGCAACGCCAGCCCGATCGGGGTGCCGCTGGCACACCTTGCGTTCTTTGTGCTCGATGG
>NZ_JAFAUS010000421.1 GCF_019243155.1 Mycobacterium sp. | reverse complement strand
CCGGGAGAGCGGCTTGAATATCCGTTTGCACAGCGAAGCCGTGGTGATCACCGGCGACCTCCGAGGCGTCGCGCGCGTGCTACGTAACCTGCTCGACAACGCCGTTCGGCACGCCAAATCGACCATAGAAATCGCTGTAAGACAACGTAATACGTCAGCCGTGCTCACAGTCGCCGATGACGGGCCGGGGATCCTCGCCGAGGATAGAACTCGAGTTTTCGATCGGTTCGTTCGGCTTGACGCCGACCGATCCCGCGACGGCGGCGGCAACGGGCTGGGGCTCGCGATCGTTGCGGAAATCGTCGCATCCCACAACGGAACCGTCAGCATTGACGACAGGACCGGCGGCGGAACCGTTTTCACCGTGACTTTTCCGTCGCTGCTGTGACGACTTCACGCGGCAGTGTCGGCCGGCTCGCCGGGGTGCTGCCCCGGGCGCTGGGGTACGACGACGAGCAGCACGACGATTGCGGCCGCAATGATCGCGGAAGCGAGCGGGCGGCTCAGATCCAGGCCACCGTGGCTGACAGGTTTATCGAGGAAGTCGCCCACGGTGGCGCCGAGGGGCCGGGTCAATATGAACGCGACCCAGAACAGGGTGACACGCGAGATGCTTGTCCAGTAGTACAGCGCCGCAACGGCGGCGAGGCCCGCTGTGAATACCAGCGCGCCACCTTCGTAGCCCAGCCCGCCTGTATCGGCCAGCCAATCTCCGAGTGCGGTGCCCAGCGTCTGCGAAAACGTGATGGTGGCCCAGTAGTACGCCTCTACTTTCGGCGTCGAAACGGTATTGACCGATACCGTTCCCTGCGACCCATGCCAAAACGCCAGGGTGGACAACAAGCAACACAGCAGCAGTAGCGACCCACCCGTATAGCCGATCCCCAACGATCGGTCGGCGAAGTCGGCCAACGCCGTGCCGAACGTCGTTGAGGCGACGATCGTCGCCCAGTAGAGCGCTGGATTGGATCGCTTAACGAGGATCTGCGCGATGACGAGCGCCACCAACGCGCCGCCGAACACCGCGACGCCTATGAGATAACCCCAATTCTGGCGTTCGTGCGCGTGCAGCAATGTCATCGTCAGGGCGTCGCCGCCCGTCTCGCCCAAGGTCGTCGCCAAAATCTTGACGACCCAGAAGCCCAGGGTGACTGCCGGGACCTTGCTCAAGGCCTGCTTCGTCGATTCATTCATAGGGACATTCCTGTCATCCTCACTGCGGATCGGCCAATAGCTTTGTCAAATAATGTTTTTGAGTTCTGCGCAGGCTCTGCCTCTACTATCCGGCGGCGGGCGGTCGTGCGATGAAGGTCGGCCGGAAGCCGTACGGATGCACGCCGCGACCGCGGCTTTGACCGACAAACGTGCCCACGGGCATTCCCGGTATGCCGGCTGCCGTCGCCGGAGGGTGCGTGTCGATCGGTGTGCCGCCCAGTGGCGAGGCCAGCGCGCTGGCCGACGGAGCGGCAGCGGTCCAGTTCGGTGGTACCGATAGCGAGCCGACGGTGACCGCTTGCGCCACACCACCCGAGAACATTGCTCCCGGGCCGCCCATGCCCAGCACCTCGCCTGTGACCGCGCCGTCAATCGCAGTCGCTGCAGCCCCTGCCGCGTCCGTCGCTACCGCACTTGAACCAGCAGTCATGAAGCTGACAAATGGACCGACGGTGTTGGCGGGGGAGATGAGCCCGCTGCCGGAAATGGTGTTCAACAGGTTGGAATTGAGCACCTGGCCCGCAGCGGTGTCGCTGCCGAAGATGGCGTTCAGCAGTCCGAGTGGTCCGGTGGTGACGCGACCTGACCCGGGAGCAAAGATATCCCATCCCGACGCGAACCCGTTTGCGGCGCTGCCAGATTGGGCGACAGCGGCGGACTGGGCCGCTATCGCGCGCGGGTTGGCGATGGACGGCGGCGACGCGAAGGGGCTCAGTTGGCTGGCGACCGCCGAAGAGCCTACGTAGGAGTACATGGCAGCGGCATCTTGCGCCCACATTTCGGCATATTGGGCCTCGGTGGCTGCGATCGCGGGCGTGTTCTGTCCCATGATGTTGGTGGCGATAAGCGTCATCAGCCGAGTGCGGTTCTCCGCGACGAGCGGCGGGGGAACCGTTGCGGCGAAGGCCATCTCGTAGGCGGCTGCGGCGGCCTCGGCCTGCGCGGCCGTGTGCTCGGCTTGCATCGCGGTGCCGTTCATCCACGCGACATAGGGTGAGGCCGCGGCCGCCATTGACGCTGATGCCGGGCCGAGCCAATCTTCGCCGACCAGCGCCGCGAGTGCCGAGCCGTAAGACAGCGCCGTGGCACGCAGTTCGGCAGCCAGTCCCTTCCAGGCGGCCGCAGCAGCCAACATGGGGCCGGCGCCGGCACCGGAATACATGCGTCCTGAGTTGATTTCGGGCGGGAGCATTGCGAAGTCCAGTGCGGGTGCCGTATCGATCACGAGCGTGACGGTATTGACCGCATACTGAAGCAGCGCTGAAGTCACGGGCGGGATGTGCCTTCTCAGCGGGTTCTCAGCGCCCCGTTTATAAGCTGGCGCACACTATGTTTGATCCGAATGCAGCGCCGTGCGAGCTCGAGGTCCAGCCCGGGCGGGGACAGAATGCTCGGCTTTAGGTCAGGCCCGCCCATTTTTCGCCGTGTTTCCGGCAATTATTTGCGCGCATTAATCGAAATATACGCGGAAATCATTACGCGCGCCGAGCCGATTGCCGACCTTGGGCCGTTGTTGAGCGCATTTCGCCAAGCATTCTTGACGTCGAAGTGGATGAGGGCATGCACGCCCACGGCATCGTCACCAGGACTGGCTGACGCCAATTCTTCTGTATTTCAATCGTTTTCATAGTTCTTCGACCTTTCTCGTCGACGCGCCCAAGATAGCGACTGATCTTTATACCTTTGTTCTGCTTCGAAGTCGATAAAACTGAAAACGATACGAAAAACATAGATCTGGCTCAGCTGGCTCTTAAGTCCCCCCGCGATCCTTTATTCAAGGGCTGCAAATAGCGCGACGCCAACGCAATCTGCAGATTCGAACGCATCTTTGGGGGGACAGTGAACTATTCGATAGGTCTAGCGCGCCGGAGAAGCTGCGCCGGCGACGCCGGTGAAGTCTTCACCGGGCCTCGCCGGATGCGAAGCCACGCAGAGACGCCACCTTGCACGACCATGCGTTTGGAAGACAACGCCACCGCGCAGTTGAGCAACGGCGCCCGCTACATCATCACCGCCATCTCGCTATTCGTGACCGCGAGTTCCTTCCTCTTCGTCAATGGCATCGCATTCGTGATGCCGGCGCTCACCGCCCGACATGCTCTCTCACTCGCTGACGCCGGCCTGCTCGCGTCGATGCCGAGCATGGGAATGGTCCTGACGCTGGTCGCGTGGGGTTACGTGGTCGACCAAATCGGCGAACGGATCGTGCTAACCGCAGGCTCGGCACTCACCGCTGTCGCGGCCTACGCTGCGGCCTCGGCCCATTCGTTGGTGTGGATGTGCTTCTACTTGTTCATCGGGGGCATGGCTACCGCCTGTTGCAATACCGCCGGGGGCCGGCTGGTATCAGCGTGGTTCCCGCCACACCAACGCGGACTTGTGATGGGAATCCGTCAGACCGCTCAACCACTGGGAATCGCGTTGGGTGCCTTGGTGATACCCGGATTGGCCGGGCGAGAGCCCCGCTGGGGTCTGACCTTCATTGCCGTGGTGTGCGCCCTCGCGGCGGTTGCCAGCTTTGTCGGCATCGTCGATCCGCCACGCAAATCCCGAGCAGAGACTCCAATCGCGGAACTCGCCAACCCATACCGCGGATCTCTCGTGCTGCTACGAATTCATGCCGTGGCGGGTCTGCTGATGATGCCGCAGACAATCACGATGACTTTCATGATGATCTGGCTGATCAATCGGCATCACTGGTCGGTTGCGGCCGCGGGTGGTTTGGTCACCGTCTCTCAGCTGCTCGGCGCACTGGGCCGCATCGCGATCGGTCGCTGGTCTGATCGCGCCGGCTCGAGAATGCGTCCGGTGCGTGCGGTCGCCGCGGGCGCGGCGGCTGTCCTGTTCCTGCTCGCCGTCGCAGACAGCATAAATTCGGGGATCGAAATCTTGCTGATGGTAACGATTTCGGTGATCGCGGTTCTCGACAACGGGTTGGAGGCGACCGCCATCACCGAGTCCGCCGGCCCGTTCTGGTGCGGGCGGGCCCTGGGCATTCAGAACACCACCCAGCGGGTGGTTGCAGCGGCGTGTCCGTCGCTGTTCGGCGCGCTGATCGGTGCAGGCCAATATCCGGTTGCATGGGCACTTTGCGGATTGTTCCCGCTCGCAGCAATGCCTTTGGTGCCCGAAGACCGGCGTCAGCACAGCAGTCGGTAACCGACGCCCCGGATCGTCTCGATGGTGTTGGTGCCGAAGGGAGTGTCGATCTTGCGGCGCAGGTATCCCACGTAGACCTCGACGACGTTGTCGGGACCCTGGTGGTGCTCGTCCCACACGTTGCGCAATATCTCGGCCTTGGTCACGACCACGTCCTTATTGCGCATCAAGAATTCGAGCACACCGTATTCGCGAGGAGTCAACGCGATTGGGGTCGAATCACGTTCGACCGTGTGCCGGGCAGGATCGAGCGACAGCGACCCCGCGGTCAACACCACCGGCCGCTCCGGCGCGCCGCGGCGAACCAGCGCGCGTAGGCGCGCCACGAGCACACGAAACGAGAACGGTTTTGTCAGATAGTCGTCCGCTCCGAGATCAAAGGCGTCCGTCTCGTCGTACTCACCGTCCTTGGCGGTCAGCATGAGCACCGGCGTCCAGACGTTTTGAGCACGCATCTGGCGCAACACCTCATAGCCGCTGCGACCGGGCAGCATGATGTCAAGAATCGCGACGTCGTAGGTGTTTTCGATCGCCTCGTGCAGTCCTTCGACGCCGGTCCCGACGGCGACGACGACGAATCCCTCTGCCCGCAGCCCCATCGACAATGTCGCCGACAGTCGCGGTTCGTCCTCGACGAGCAGAACCCGCATGTCTTTACGCTACCCGTGCGCGATTGCGCCTAGTCGGGCCAACTGGCTTCAACCAGAACCTCACCGGACGGCCCGCCGAGCCGGCAAAAGTTGCTGGTAGCCACCCATACGACGCCGGGTCTTTCCAGCCTGATGCGCACCGGGTGACCGATGATCGTCTCGCCGGGATTGGTGTAGCTGAAGTAGGTTCTCGGCATATCGGTGTCCACGTCGACTTTCCAGTCGGGCCAGGGACGTTCGAAGAAGTCCACGTTGAACCACATTGTCGGGCACTGCTCAATCCGCCGCTCCCTCAGACCTATTGGAGGCAGCATCATGAGCGGTGAGACACCAGGTCTTGTCATTCGCTCTCTGCCGCCGCGTCTTCCGCATATCCGGCGTGACGCCCGGCGCGTTGCGGCAGGGCGATCAGCAATACCGCGATGACGACGGCGATCGCCAACGAGGCCAGCGGGCGGCTCAGGGCGAGACCGCCGTCGGCGACGGGCTTGTCGATGAAGTCGCCCACGGTCGCGCCCAGCGGCCTGGTCAGGATGAAGGCGACCCAGAACAGAGTCACCCGCGAGACCGAGGTCCAGTAGTAGAGGGCTATCACGATAGCCAGCCCGGCGGCGAACACCAGTGCGCCGCGTTCGTAACCGAATCCCCGGGTGTCGGCGAGCCAATCTCCCAGGGCGGTGCCGAGGGTCTGCGAGAAGGTGATGGTTGCCCAGTAAAAGGCCTCCACCTTCGGCGTCGAGACCGTGGTGACCGACACCGTGCCCTGCGACCAGCGCCACACCCCTAGGGTGGCCAACAGGCAACCCAGTAATACGAGTGATCCGCCGGTGTAGCCGATGCCCAGCGACCGGTCGGCGAAGTCGGCCAGTGTCGTCCCGAATGTCGTCGAAGCCACGATCGTCGCCCAGTACAGGATCGGGTGAAAGCGCTTGGCCAAGATCTGGGCGGCGACCAGTACCACCAGTGCCACGCCGAAAAGCGCGACGCCGGCCGCATAGCCCCAGTTCAACGTCATGGTGACGGTATCGCCACCCGTCTCGCCCAGCGTCGTCGCCAGGACCTTGATCACCCAGAAGCCCAGCGTGACGGCCGGCACCTTGGTCGATGCGTGTTGTGAAGCCTGTTTAGAAACGTCATTCATCAACAGTCAACTTCCGGTGTCGTTATTGATGAATAACTACGGCAGACGCGCTGAGAAATCGCTGAGAGCACGGTTCTACTCACCAGGATCGGAAAAACGCCGTCGACGCCGCGGTGGCGTAATAGCGCGACCGGTCCCGGTTTTAGCTGGTCGTCGTCGAATCCGAACCGGCGCAATACGCCAATCCGCGCCGGCGAGGCCTCTTCGGCCGCCCGGAAAGTGCCCCTGAGCTGCGTTAGCGTGACCGCGTGGCGCAACCAGTACCCATCCAGGGCCCCCGGGCAGATCGTGCCCGCCGGGTCGCCGATGTGTTGCGCCAGCAGATCCACGCCGACGCCTATCCCGACGGCCTGCCCGCCGAACTGGAGTTGGCCGCGGAATTCGCCGTGTCGCGCAACACCATTCGCGAGGCGCTGACCGTTCTCAAACACGAGGGGCTGATCGACCGCGGACCCAAGGTCGGCACCCATGTGGCGCAGCGTAAGTACGATCACGGTCTCGACGCGCTGCTGGGGCTGAAGGAGACATTCAAGGACCTCGGCGAAGTCCGTAATGAGGTGCGTGCCGCAATGCCGGTCACCGCCCCGCCGTCGGTGGCCCGCCGGTTGCGGCTGCAGCCCGGTGAGCAGGCGGTGTTCGTCGAGCGGCTGCGCTACCTCGGCGACCTGCCACTCAGCCTCGACCTGACCTACCTCACCCCGGACATCGGTATGGAGGTGCTCAAGCACCCGCTGGAGACCCACGACCTGTTCGCGCTGATCGAGCAGGTGAGCGGGCAGCGGTTGGGCTCGGCGTCGCTGGCGCTTGAGGCCATCCCCGCCGACGCGCATTCGGCGGCCACGCTGCAGGTACCCGACGGGGCGGCGCTGCTGATGCTGGAGCGGCTCACCGGCCTCGCCGACGGCACACCCGTCGACCTGGAGTACATCCGGATGCGCGGCGACCGAATCACCATGCGGGGCAGTTTGATTAGAGCCGAGCCGATGAGGAGTAACCCATGACCCTGGTCAACAACAACCGCGCGGACGTGCCGGTGACGATCGACGAGTCGCTGTGTATCGACGGCTGCACACTGTGCGTGGAGGTCTGTCCGCTCGACGCGCTGGCCATCAACCCCGACACCGGCAAGGCGTTCATGCACGTCGACGAATGCTGGTACTGCGGCCCCTGTGCCGCTCGCTGTCCGACGGGCGCCGTCACCGTCAACATGCCTTATCTACTTCGCTGAAATCCTAAGGCCGCCAATGAAGAAGCCCGCCGGTTATCTGGCGTCGCTCGCCATCGCCACCGCCGCTATCACCTCCGGATGCTCGCTCGAGTCGCTCTCGCAGTCCTCCGGTGTCGTCAACGTCGTCGTGGGCTACCAGTCCAAGACCATCAACACCGTCACCGCGGGCACGCTGCTGCGCGCGCAGGGCTACCTGGAGCACCGGCTCGCAGACATCACCACCCGCACCGGCACCAAATACGCGGTGCGGTGGCAGGATTACGACACCGGAGCCCCGATCACGGCGCAGATGCTTGCCGAGAAGATCGACATCGGCTCGATGGGGGACTACCCCATGCTGATCAACGGCTCCAAGACGCAGGCGAATCCGCTGGCAAAGACCGAAATCGTCTCGATCACCGGTTACAACCCCAAGGGCGCGCTGAACATGGTGGTGGTGGCACCCGGTTCGTCGGCGACCTCGCTCAATGACCTGGCCGGGTCGAAGGTTTCGGCGAGCGTGGGCTCGGCCGGCCACGGCACGCTGGTGCGGGCCCTGGACAGGGCCGGGATCAAGGGCGTCGAGGTGCTCAACCAGCAGCCACAGGTGGGCGCTTCGGCTCTGGAATCGGGCCAGGTGCAAGGGCTTTCACAGTTCGTCGCCTGGCCGGGGCTGCTCGTCTTCCAAAACAAGGCCAAGCTGCTCTACGACGGCGCCGAGCTGAACCTGCCCACCCTGCACGGTGTGGTGGTGCGCCGGTCGTACGCGACGTCGCATCCGGAGGTGCTGGCGGCCTTCCTACAGGCGCAACTGGATGCCACCGACTTCCTCAACCAAAAGCCATTGGAGGCGGCCCGTATCGTCGCCCAGTCCAGCGGTTTGCCGCAGGAAGTGGTCTACCTCTACAACGGTCCCGGCGGTACATCGTTCGATACCACCCTCAAGCCCGCACTGGTTGGGGCGCTGAAAAACGATGTGCCGTATCTGAAGTCGATTGGCGACTTCGCCGACCTCGACGTCACCGGCTTCGTCCAGGACGCGCCGCTGCGCAGCGTGTTCGGCGCTCGCGGCCTGAACTACGACGCGACCCGGGCGGCCACCGCCAACCCGTCCGTGCTCAGCGGGAACCCCGCGCTGGCAAGCGAACTCTGGCTGGACGGATCGGTCACGACCCAGACAGTCGCCGATCCGACCGCCCTACTGCGGGCGGTCAGGGACGCGAGCGCCCACGGCGCCAAAGTCCGTGCCGCCTATGTCCCCGACGCTGAGCTGGGCACCCGATGGTTCGCCGACAAGGCGGTCTGGGTGCAGGCCGGCCAGAACTACCTGCCGTTCGGAACTCCGGCCGGCGCGCATCGCTACCTCGCCGCACACCCGGGCGGCGCCATCGTGAGTTATCAACAGGCACTTGGAGGTTCGGTATGACTGCATATCTGACCGGCGATCCGGCAGCCCCGGCCTCCGGCCAAGTCGTCGACGCGGCCCCGCTGGCGGGGGCGCCGCGACGCACCACGTCCCCGTGGCAGTGGCGGCTGCTTCGCCTTGCCTCGGTCGTCGCCGCCATCGGTCTGTGGCAGGTCCTGACGGCCGGCAAGGTCCGGCTGCTGTTGCGATTCGACACCCTGCCGACCGTCACCGAGATCGTGCACGCGCTGCAGCGCCGGCTCGGAACCTACGAGTACTGGCTTGACCTGGCCCAGTCGTTGATCCGCATTCTGACCGGCTTCGGGCTGGCCGCCGTGATCGGCGTCGCGACGGGTGTGCTGCTCGGCCGTTCGCGGTTGTTCGCCAACACCTTCGGTCCGCTGACCGAGTTGGTGCGGCCCGTTCCGGCCATCGCGATGGTGCCGGTGGCGATCCTGCTGTTTCCCACCGACGAGGCCGGCATCGTGTTCATCACCTTCCTCGCGGCCTACTTCCCGATCCTGGTCAGCACCCGGCACGCGGTGCGGGCGCTGCCCACCCTCTGGGAGGACTCGGTGCGCACCCTCGGCGGCGGCCGGTGGGACGTGCTGAAACAGGTGGTGTTGCCGGGCATCCTGCCCGGAGTGTTCGGGGGCCTGTCGGTCGGCATGGGTGTGGCGTGGATCTGCGTGATCTCCGCGGAGATGATCTCGGGCCGTCTCGGGGTTGGCTATCGCACCTGGCAGGACTACACCGTGCTGGCCTACCCCCAGGTGTTCGTCGGCATCATCACCATCGGCGTCCTGGGATTCGCGACGGCCGCGGCCGTCGAACTGGTGGGCCGCCGGGTGACCAGCTGGCTGCCGCGCGCGGAGGAGGAGCAGCGATGACTTTGGGAATCAGTCTCGAACTGGATCGAGTTCGCTTGTCCTACACCGGAGATCCGGTGATCGACGGGCTGAGCCTGTCGGTGCGGCCCGGGGAGATCCTCGTGCTGACCGGGCCTTCGGGGTGCGGCAAATCGACGGTGCTGCGCGCCGTTTCGGGACTGCTGCGGCCCGACGACGGCCGCATCCTGGCCGACGGCGCCGAGGTCACCAGCACCTCGGGCGATCGCGGCATGGTGTTCCAGGACAACGCGCTGCTGCCATGGCGCACGGTGCGGTCCAACATCGAGTTGGCCCTGCGGTTGCGCGGCGTCCCGCGGGCGGGGCGGCGGGCGGAGGCCGACCGCTGGATCGGCGAACTCGGTCTCACCGGTTTCGGTGACTACCTGCCCAAGAGCCTGTCCGGCGGCATGCGGCAGCGGGTCCAGCTGGCCCGCGGCCTGGCCGGGGCTCCGCGCGCGGTGATGATGGACGAGCCGTTCGGTGCGCTGGACACCCAAACGCGTACGGCCATGCAGCGGTTGCTGATCGATACCTGGAGCGCTCATCCGACGACGATCGTGTTCGTCACGCACGACGTCGACGAGGCACTGCTGCTGGGCGACCGGATCGCGGTGCTGGGCAAGGCCGGCCAGCCGCTGCGCACCCTGATCGACGTGCCGGAGCCCCGCGTCGACCGGCAGCGTGGCGCGCTTCGCGCTGAAGTGATTGCGGCACTAGATCATTCGTCGGTGGCCGCATGACGCAGATACCCGACCCCACCACTCCGACGCGGCTCGACTGTGACGTCCTCGTCATCGGGGGCGGCACCGCGGGCACCATGGCGGCGCTGTCGGCCGCCGAGGGCGGCGCGCAGGTGCTGCTCCTGGAAAAGGCCCACGTGCGGCACTCCGGCGCCCTGGCGATGGGCATGGACGGGGTCAACAACGCCGTCATCCCCGGCAAGGCCGAGCCCGAGGACTACGTCGCCGAGATCACCCGCGCGAACGATGGAATCGTCAACCAGCGCACGGTCTATCAGACCGCCACCCGCGGTTTTGCGATGGTGCAGCGGCTGGAGCGCTACGGCGTGAAGTTCGAGAAGGATGAGCACGGCGAGTACGCGGTCCGACGGGTGCACCGGTCAGGCTCCTACGTGCTGCCCATGCCGGAGGGCAAGGACGTCAAGAAGGCCCTGTACCGGGTGCTGCGGCAACGGTCGATGCGCGACAAGATCCGCATCGAGAACCGGTTGATGCCGGTCCGGGTTCTTGTTCAGGACGGTCGCGCGGTGGGTGCGGCCGCCTTGCACACGCGCACAGGGGAATTCGTTGCCGTCGGCGCCAAGGCGGTCATCCTGGCCACCGGGGCGTGCGGCCGGCTCGGCCTGCCCGCATCGGGATACCTCTACGGCACCTACGAGAACCCCACCAACGCCGGCGACGGGTACTCGATGGCGTATCACGCGGGTGCCGAGCTGTCCGGCATCGAGTGTTTCCAGGTCAATCCGCTGATCAAGGATTACAACGGCCCGGCGTGTGCCTACGTGGCCAATCCGTTCGGTGGCTACCAGGTCAACTCGCACGGCGAGCGGTTCGTCGACTCCGACTACTGGTCGGGGCAGATGATGTCCGAGGTCAAGAGCGAGATCGACTCGGCTCGCGGGCCGATCTACCTCAAGGTGTCCCACCTGCCCGATGAGACGCTGACCGCGCTGGAAGGCATCCTGCACACCACCGAGCGGCCCACCCGGGGCACGTTCCACGCCAACCGCGGCCATGACTACCGCACCCACGACATCGAGATGCACATCTCCGAAATCGGCTTGTGCAGCGGCCATTCCGCGTCCGGTGTGTGGGTCGACGAGCATGCCCGCACTACGGTTCCCGGCCTGTACGCCGCGGGGGACCTGGCGTGCGTGCCGCACAACTACATGATCGGGGCGTTCGTGTTCGGCGACCTGGCCGGCACCCACGCCGTCTCCACCTTGGCCGAAGTCGCTGCCCCACAGGAGCTTGACGAAACCCAGCTGCGTGAGGCCCACGAGCTGATCTACCGCCCGCTGCGGCATCCCGACGGCCCGCCGCAGCCGCAGGTCGAATACAAGTTGCGGCGCTTCGTCAACGACTACGTGGCCCCGCCCAAGACGGCGGCCAAACTGTCGATCGCCGTGCAGACGTTTGACCGGATGCGTGCCGAGATCGCCGAGATGGGCGCCCGCAACCCGCACGAACTGATGCGGACCGTGGAGGTGTCGTTCATCCGGGACTGCGCCGAGATGGCCGCCCGCTCGTCGCTGACCCGCACCGAATCGCGCTGGGGTCTCTACCACGACCGCGCCGATCTGCCGGACCGGGACGACAGCCAATGGGGCTACCACCTCAACCTGTTCAAGGATGCCGACGGCGAAATGGCCTTCCTCAAGCGCCCGGTCGCGCCGTATGTGGTGCCGGTCCCGGAGCTGGACGGTCTGCCGCCCGCGGACCAGTCCGTGCAACAGGTGCAGCAGCCGCCGCTGATCGGCGGGCAGGCCCCGCCCACCACGCGCTCGCGGATCGATTCGGCGAGAACGGAATTCGAGCCGCCGTCGCCCCGTATCGCCGAGGTCCTCGCCCTCGAGGAACCGGTGATCGGCGATCTGACGCCGTATCTGGCGGACACCGATCCGGGGGTCCGCCGAACCGCGGTGGCCACGCTGACCGAGCACATTCCCGACGGGTATGCGCCCGCTCTGTACGCGGCGCTGAACGACGCCGACGCGACGGTACGTCGCGCCAGCGCCGACGGCATCCGCGAGTTGGTCGAAGTGCTGCCGGATCCGGCCGCCGTCGCCGAGTATCTGCTTTCGGCTGACAACGTGGTGCGTGCCGCCGCCGTCTATCTCCTCGCGGCACGGCGCGCGGGCGATGCCGGCCAATACCGGCGCGCGATCGAGGATCCCGACCATCGCGTGCGGATCGAAGCGGTGCGTGCGCTGGTATCGGTCGACGACGTCGACGGGGTGGTGCACGCGACCGGCGACGAGAACCGCGAGGTTCGCGTCGCGGCGGCCGCGGGTCTGGCAACGCTACGCGGCGGGGCAGAGGCCGTGCGGGCGCTGGTCGGCGACCCCGACCCGCTGGTGCGTGCAGCGGCGCTGGCGGCGCTGAGCGAATTGGGCTGCGGCGACGAGGTTTTGACCGCGGTTCGGCAGGCGCTGCGGGCGCCGGCGTGGCAGGTGCGTGTCGGCGCCGCGCGAGCGTTGTCGGGTGCGTCAGCCGAATCCGCGGTTCCGCTGCTGTCCGAGGCGCTCGGCGACGCGCATCTCGACGTCCGCAAGGCGGCCGTGCTCAGCCTGACCCGGTGGGCAACTGCGCCCGCCGCGCGGGACGCGCTCGGTATCGCGCTGAAGGACAGCGACGCGGACGTGCGCGCGTATGCGCGTCGCGCCTTGGACGAAGTCGGCGCCGGAGAAGACTTGGCGAAGAGGGGGTAGGCGGGCAAGTCGATGACTCTGCCCGTCGAGTGTGCGCTGGCGGCTTTGAGTGTGCGTTCAGGGCAATCGTTTGGGGCGATTCTCCGCCCTGCATGCACACTCGAAAAATTTCACCGGAGGATTCGCGCGTAGAGCAGGCTGTCTTGCGGTTCGAATCCCATGGTGGGGTAGACCGCGTGCCGGGCCAGCCGTCCCTCCAGCACGAAACCGGCCCGCTCCAGCAGTCGCGCCGAGCGCTCGTTGTCGACACTGGTTGTGGCCCAGACGCGGAACACGGCCCGATCGGCATCGAGCGCACTCAGCAGCATGTCGAGGACCTCGGCCATCAAACCCTTGCCCCACCAACGGCGGCCGAGGCAATAGCCGATCTCGACCGAGTGCGGGGCCTCACGCCGGCAGCTGGTCAGCCCGATGACTTCCCCGCGGTGCTTCAGCTCGATGGCCCAGGTTCGCTCGTCGTCATTGTTGTTGAGTTTTTCGGTGATCACCCGCCGCGTCGCCGCCACGTCCGGATGCGGCGCCCACAACAGGTATTTGGTGACCTCGGGATCGCGGGCGACCCGCTGATACAGCGCTCCCGCATCGTCGAGCACGGGCGGTCGCAGCACCAGCCGCGGGCCGGTCATGCGGTCGGGTGGGTAGTCGGCCATGGCTTCAGAAGCCGAGCGCTTGATAGGTGCGGCGGACGAATTTCGGTTGTGCGGTGCGCAGTTTCGCCAGCGACGTGTTGCCGGCCACCGCCGTGGCCGCATCGACCGTCATGTCGGGCAGGTTCTGGATCAGATAGATGAGGATCAGGTCGGCCTCGGGGTCGGCCTGCCACCACGTGCCGTAGGCGCCAGGCCAGCTGAACGTGCCCAGCCCGCCCGGACCGAACAGCGGGGCGGACTTCGCCGGGTCGGTGACCACCGACAGGTTCAGGCCGAAGCCGCGGCCGACCCAGTACGGGGCGCCGAGAAAGTTGTGCCGCTTCTGTTCGTCGGTGAGCCGGTCGGTCCGCATCAGGCGGGCCGATTCCGGTGAGAGCACCCGCACGCCATCCACCATCCCGTCGCCGAGCAGCATCCGGATGAATCGCAGGTAATCGTTGGCGGTCGACCACAGGCCGCCGCCCGCGTTGCAGAAGGACGGCGGCTTGATGTGCGGCGGCCCCATCACGTCGTGCCGCAGCCGCTCGTGTTCGTCGAGCGAGTACATCGTCGCCGCGCGCCGGCGCGCTTCCAGCGAGACGAAGAACCCGGTGTCCGGCATGCCCGTCGGGCCCAGCACCCGCTCCTCGAGAACCTGATAGAACGGCTTGCCTTCGACGCGGGAAGCGATGACGCCCAACAGGTCTATGGAGTGGCTGTAGGTGACCCGATCACCGGGCTGATGCACCAACGGCAGTTTCGCGAGTTCGGTGAGCCAGACGTCCGGTCCCTGATTGAAAGGCAGCCGCAGGTAGGCCTTCGCGATCGGCCCGGACACCGAGAATCCGTAGGCCAGGCCACTGGTGTGGGTGAGCAGATCCTCGATCAGGATGGCGCGCTGGATCGGATGGGTGCGGTCCAGTGGGCCGCGCGGATCGTCGAGCACCCGGACATCGGCCAACTCCGGCGCCCACCGCACAATGGGGTCCTTGAGCGCCAGTTTGCCCTCGTCGATAAGGCTCATCGCCGCCGCAACCGTGACGGGCTTGGTCATCGAGGCGATCCGGAACAGCGTGTCACGCTGCATTGGCAGGCCCGCATCGACGTCGCGGTACCCGATCTCGTTGACCTGCAGCACCTCTCCGCCCTGCCAGACCACCGTCAGCGCCCCGGCGAGCAGGCCCGCATCGCACACTTCGCGGATGGAGGCCGCATTGAGGTCGAGATTCACCCGGTTCAGGGTAATGCGCGCCGCGCCGGCCCCGATTTGCGGCTTGGGTCGCGGCTGCATTTCATGACGGTTTCGGTTGTACAAAGTTGTTGCGGCATGCCCGCGATGCGAGGGTCGATGCCGCACGTTTGGCTTTAATGTTGGTGCCATGTCCGAACCGAGCAATCGCGTGAAGCGCTGGCGCACAGCGCTTCACGTAGCCGTGTCGGCATCGATGGTTGTCCTTTTCGGAATCGTCAGCACGCCGGTGGCTCATGCGGCCGCGGCCACGGCGACGTTATCGGTGTCGCATTCGTGGCAGAACGGCTTCATCGCCCACTTCGCCGTCACGAACTCGAGCACGGTGCCGCTGAGCGATTGGAAGATCGAATTCGACTTGCCGTCGGGAGAATCCATCTCGCACACGTGGAATAGCACCGTCAGCCAATCGGGCACGCACTACGTTCTGAGCCCCGCGAACTGGAATCGCGTCATTGCGCCCGGTGGTTCAGCCACGGGTGGTTTCAGGGGCGTGCTGACCGGTGTCTACTCACCACCGGTGAACTGCGTGCTGAACGGGCAATATCTCTGCAGCGCCTAGCGGCACCCGATTCAGGGTGAGGTGCGTCGGCGCGCCCGGACATACCAGAACGTCATCTCGACTTCCGCGCCGTCCAGTTCCCGGCGCATGGTGGCGGGCTCGAGCGATTCGATGTCCCAATTCGCGCCGCCGAGGACGTCGCGCAGCGTCTGCTCGGACACCGCGGGGCGGGGCCATTTGTCGTCAGACGGGTTGGCGTCGGAGAAGCAGCTGATCAACAGAGTGGCGTCCGGCCGGGCGGCCCGGTGGGCCGCGGCGGCGTAACTGCGCTTTCCGTCGTCGTCGAGGCAGTGGAACATGCCGCTGTCGACGATGGTGTCGAACGCGTCGGTGTAGCCCTGAAGTTTGGTGGAGTCGGTCACCGCGAAGGTCACGTCAACCCCGGCGTCTGCCGCGCGGCGCTCGGCGGTGATCAGCGCGGTCGGAGAAATGTCCAGCCCGGTCACCCGGTAGCCGTTTTTGGCCAGGTAGATGGCGTTGTCGCCGAGACCGCAGCCGATGTCGAGAACGTCACCATGGACCCAGCCGGCGCCATGCCATGCGACGACACTTTCTTTGGGGGCCTTGGTGTCCCATGGTGGTGTGGTCATCGCCGGCATACCCTCGCCGGGGCTTTCGCCGCGGTAAAGCGCGTCGAAGTCCATGCGCTGTAGTCCGGAGAATCCGGACGAAGAAGTCGAGCCTGTCATTTTCACCAGGGTAGTCCGGGGTGCTACGCTGCCCGGCAGTCGACATCCTTTAACGATCCGTCCGGCGAGGCGGAGAAGGAGGTCAAGGCTCGTCATGGGTGCCGTGGGTGACACCCGGGAATTGATGTCGGCGGCCGACGTGGGCCGCACCATTTCCCGTATCGCACACCAGATCATCGAAAAGACCGCACTCGACGGTCCCGACGCCCCGCGCGTGGTGCTGCTGGGCATCCCTACCCGCGGCGTCATCCTGGCCGATCGGCTGGCCACCAACATCGCCGAATACAGCGGGGTTGACGTCGGGCACGGCGCCCTCGACATCACGCTCTACCGCGACGACCTGATGCAAAAGCCGCCGCGGCCGCTCGAGGCCACCTCGATTCCGGCCGGCGGCATCGACGACGCGCTGGTGATCCTGGTCGACGACGTGCTGTTCTCCGGGCGCTCGGTGCGCTCGGCCTTGGATGCGCTGCGCGATGTGGGGCGCCCGCGGATCGTCCAGCTGGCGGTGCTCGTCGACCGCGGCCACCGCGAACTGCCGCTGCGCGCCGACTACGTCGGCAAGAACGTCCCCACCGCACGGGGCGAAAGTGTGCACGTGCTGCTGAGCGAGCACGACGGCCGCGACGGGGTGGTGATCTCGCGATGACGCGCCACCTGCTGGCCGCCGGCGACCTGAGCCGAGACGAGGCCACCGCCATCCTCGACGACGCGGACCGGTTCGCCCAGGCCCTGGTCGGACGCGAGATCAAGAAGCTGCCGACGCTGCGCGGCCGCACCGTCGTCAACCTCTTCTACGAGGACTCGACCCGGACCCGGATCTCCTTCGAGGCGGCGGCGAAGCGCCTGTCCGCCGACGTCATCAACTTCTCCGCGAAGGGTTCGAGCGTGTCCAAGGGGGAGAGCCTCAAGGACACCGCGCTCACCCTCGAGGCGATGGGGGCGGACGCC
>NZ_JAFAUS010000052.1 GCF_019243155.1 Mycobacterium sp. | reverse complement strand
GCGACTTCGATGGCGTGGATTCTCATCCACGTCCCCTCAACATCGACACCGGTCCATGCGCTGACCAGGCTCGGGTTGCGATTGATGATCGCGGTTGCCTCATGGTGGCGGCGCCGCGCATCGGTTCGCCAAGCGTCCGACATCACTGCCGCGGGCAAACTCTCGAGTTCGACGTGCAAATCGGCGAGCCTGCTGCGCACCTGTTCGCGCCAGACTGACGATCGCCGGCGTCGCATTCGCGACGTCGCCTTGGGCTCGGTGTCACCGTCTGCCGAGAAATATCTGCCGGCAACGGGTTCCGGGTTCTTTTCCGGGTTGGTGTTATGCGGACCAGTCCACTGGGGGTGCGACAGGATGCTCATTGACCGACCCCTTCGAATGCGACAGCAATAAGCAAACCCGAGCCTGTCATAACGCGTTTTGCTAGCGCATGCGTAATCGACTACTCGAATCTGCAGGAAGGCGGCGGAAACCCCCGTCAGGGATTAGCTGTCACAACCCCTGATAGCGGAGACCCGGCGACCGTCGTCGGCGCACCGGGACGCGCACTCGGTGGGACGCGCGGACCCTGGTCGAGGCGACTGGCCGCGAAGGCCGCGCCTTTGTCAATCATCGCTACGTTGGTCGAGTACGTGTCATGTGCGGCGAAATTCATTCCCTCGGAGCAGATCGGGTCCTCGGCTGCGCACACCTTGATGGTCTTGGCCTGATAGAGCGGGCCGATGGCGACCGGTGGCTCGCCGAAGAAGTTCATCGCCCGGTCGCTCGGCAACGCGAAGAGCACGACCGAGGAGATGTGGTTGGCCACCTCGGGTTCCATCGGCTTGGGCACCGTGGCCGGGTCGATCCCATTAGGTACGGCAACCGAGGTGACGAAACCCATGACGGCCGCGCCCTGCGAATAACCGCTCAGCACCATGTTGGTGTTGGGGCAGTTGTGCGCCATCGCCACGACGTGTGCACCCGCATCTCTGACGCCGGCCTCCCCGGCGCTCGTCCATTCATGAGTCGCGGGGTAGTCGACCGGATATACGTCGAACGACTTTGCGCCGACGCGCGGGCGCAGGGAGTCGACGAATGCCTGGCCGGTCGGGCCGACACCGGGTGGGTCGTCGGTGCCGCGGGCGAAGAGCACCTGCACGTCCGGACACGCATCGGCGGCGGCGGAGGGGAGGGCAAGCCCGAAGGTCGAAGCGGCAGCACCCGACGCCGCGACGATCGCAGGAGCAAGGAGACGAGGGCTGTGACGTGCGGTCATGCCGCTGTGTGCCCGGCAATCTGACTTCTAAACCGCGATTTTTAACCGCGCCGACCTGCCGCAAGTGGTGCCCTCGGTGAGATTCGAACTCACACTGGACGGGTTTTGAATCCGTTTCCTCTGCCAGTTGGGATACGAGGGCTTACCCGGCCTCTTAACGTAGAAGCAGCCTCCCACCATAAAGGATTGAGTGAGGTTCGCCGTCTCACCGCCCCCGAGGTCGCTGGTGCGAGGCGTGCACGACACAATATCCGTCATGACAGGCCCCACGACCGACACCGACGCCGCTGTGCCGCGCCGGGTCCTGATCGCCGAAGACGAAGCCCTCATCCGGATGGATCTCGCCGAGATGCTGCGAGAGGAGGGCTACGAGATCGTCGGCGAGGCCGGCGACGGGCAGGAAGCCGTCGAGCTGGCCGAAGCCCATCGGCCCGACCTGGTGATCATGGATGTGAAGATGCCGCGTCGCGACGGGATCGACGCGGCGTCGGAGATTGCCAGCAAACGGATCGCGCCGATCGTCGTGCTGACGGCATTCAGCCAGCGCGACCTGGTCGAGCGTGCCCGCGACGCCGGCGCCATGGCGTACCTGGTGAAGCCCTTCACGATCAGCGACCTGATCCCGGCCATCGAGCTGGCCGTCAGCCGCTTCAGCGAGATCGCCGAGCTGGAACGCGAGGTCGCGACGCTGTCCGAACGGCTGGAGACCCGCAAGGTCGTCGAACGTGCCAAGGGCCTGCTGCAGACCAAACAGGGCATGACCGAGCCCGAGGCCTTCAAGTGGATTCAGCGCGCCGCGATGGACCGCCGGACCACCATGAAGCGGGTGGCCGAAGTCGTCTTGGAGACGCTCGACAAAGACGACGAGGGCTGATCGCCCGTCGAGTGTGCGCTCACGGCGACGGCACGCCGAGCGGGGCCGCCGCAATTGCACACTCGAGGCAGGAAGAGTCTGAAAAGCCCTAACGGGCCACTATCACCGACGAGCCGTGCCCGAACAGGCCCTGGTTGGCGGTGACGCCGACGGTGGCGCCCTCCACCTGACGGCCGGTGGCCTGACCCCGCAGCTGCCAAGTCAACTCGCAGACCTGCGCTATCGCCTGGGCGGGAATCGCCTCGCCGAAGCATGCCAGGCCGCCCGACGGGTTGACCGGCACCCGGCCCCCGATGGTGGTCGCGCCGCTGCGCAGCAGTTCCTCGGCTTCTCCCTTGGGGCACAACCCCAGGTGTTCGTACCAGTCGAGCTCAAGGGCGGTGGACAGGTCGTAGACCTCGGCCAGGCTCACGTCCTCGGGTCCGATGCCCGCTTCCGCGTAGGCCGCATCCAGGATCTGGTCCTTGAACACCCGATCGGGGCCGGACACCACCGCGGTGGAATCCGTTGCGATGTCGGGCAATTCGGGCAGGTGTTGCGGATAGCGCGGGGTGACCGTGCTGACCGCGCGCACCGACGGCACGCCGTCGAGCGAGCCGAGATGCTTGCGGGCGAAATCCGCGCTGGCCACGATCAGCGCGGCCGCGCCGTCGGAGGTGGCGCAGATGTCCAACTGCCGCAACGGGTCCGCGACGACCGGGCTGGCGAACACGTCTTCGGCCGACGCCTCCTTGCGGTAGCGGGCATTCGGGTTCTGCAGGCCGTGGCGCGAGTTCTTCACCTTCACCCCGGCGAAGTCCTGGGCTGTGGCGCCGTAGAGGTCCATCCGGCGGCGCGCCAGCAGCGCGAAGTACACCGGGTTCATCGCGCCGATGAGGTGGAAGCGCTGCCAGTCGGGGTCGTTCTTGCGTTCCCCACCGACCGGGGCGAACGCGCCCTTCGGCGTGGTGTCGGCGCCGATCACCAGCGCGACGTCGCAGAACCCGGCCAGGATCTGCGCGCGGGCGCTCTGTAGCGCCTGGGAGCCGCTGGCACAGGCGGCGTAGCTCGAGCTGACCGGCACGCCGTTCCAGCCGAGCTTCTGCGCGAACGTCGACCCGGCGATGAAGCCCGGGTAGCCGTTGCGGATGGTGTCGGCGCCGGCGACCAGCTGGATC